>CAZVLO010000004.1:41642-47224 GCA_964628265.1 uncultured Papillibacter sp. | reverse complement strand
AGCCGGATTAAAACGGGCATGTATCTGACCGTTTCGGGCAACCTTGGCTTTAACAGGTACGACGGGGAAGTCACCATTGAGCCGACCGGCATCGCGCTGGCGGTCAAAGAGGTCCGGCAGGACACGGCCAGGGAAAAGCGCGTGGAGCTTCACCTCCATACAAAAATGTCCGCTATGGACGCCCTTATCGATACGCAGGCGGTTGTCAAACGGGCAATCGAATGGGGTCACCCGGCCATTGCCATTACGGACCACGGCGTCGTGCAGTCGTTTCCGGACGCTATGAAAGCCGCCGGCGACAAGATAAAAGTTTTATACGGCGTCGAGGGCTATTACATAAATGATGTGGACGACAAGCTGGCTGTTTTCGGCGGTTGTACAGGCCCCTTTGATGATGAAATCGTCGTGTTCGATATTGAGACAACGGGCCTTTCCTCACTCGATAACGCCATCACCGAAATCGGCGCCGTCATCATGAAGAACGGTAAGGAGACCGCCCGGTTCCAGACGTTTGCCGATCCGGGATGCCCTATCCCGGCCAATATCACACAGCTGACCGGAATCACAGACAGCGATGTCACGGGCGCGCCTTCCCAGGAGGCGGCTGTACGCGCTTTCCTGGATTTCGCCGGCGGCAGGGTGTTGGCCGCCCATAACGCCAGCTTTGACATCGGCTTTATTTATGAAGCCTGCTGCCGGTATGATATATCCTATGAGCCCGGATATATCGACACGCTGGCCTTAGCCCGGGCACTGATGCCGGATTTAAAAAGTCATCGGCTCAATATTGTCGCGGATAACCTGGGATTGCCGGCGTTTAATCATCACAGGGCATCCGACGACGCCGTCACTACAGGTCTCGCGCTGATGAAGTTTTTTCAGAAGCTGGAGAAAAACGGTGTCCGCGACATATCACAGATTAACGATTATATCAGCAGGAACCGCTCGGGCGTTCTGAAGACGCGTTTTAAACCGAAGCACATCATCCTGCTGGCCAGAAGCCAGGCAGGCATTAAAAACCTCTATAAGCTCATTACAAAAAGCCACCTGGATACCTTCAGCAGGTATCCCATTATTCCGAAAAGTGAGATCATCCGCCACAGGGAGGGTCTGCTTGTGGGCTCCGCCTGCGAGTCCGGCGAGATATTCAGTGCCGTAACGGACGGATCCAGCCGGCTGGAACAGCGGCGGCTGGCCGGCTTTTACGATTACCTTGAGATACAGCCCATATGCAACAACACCTTTATGCTCCGTGGGGACCGTCCGAAGGCGAAATCCATCGGTGATCTGCAGGATTTCAACCGGCGGATCGTGGCGCTGGGCCGCGAGACGGGGTTGCCTGTCGTGGCCACGTGCGACGCGCACTTTATCGAACCCGAGGAAGAGATATTCAGGCATATCCTCCTGTTTTCAAAGGGCTTTGAGGATGCCGGACGCGAGCTGCCCCTGTATTTCCGAACCACGGAGGAAATGCTGTGTGAATTCAGCTACCTCGGGGAGGAGACGGCTTATGAGGTCGTCGTCACGAACACACGGCGCATTGCGGAAATGTGCGATGTTGTACGGCCGTTGCCGCCTGCTAAGAAACTCTATACGCCGAAAATCGAAAACAGCGCCGAGGATTTGAAAAAAATCGTCTATACACGGATGAAGGAGCTGTACGGCCTGAACCCGCCGGAGCTTGTCGTTAAGCGCGTGGAGGCGGAGCTGGGCGATATTCTCGACCGCGGCTATGATGTCATCTACATGAGCGCACAGAAGCTTGTGGCAGACTCGCTCGCCAACGGTTACCTCGTCGGCTCCCGGGGTAGCGTGGGCTCATCTTTTGTGGCGTACCTGTCAGGTATTACGGAGGTCAACGCTCTGCCCGCCCATTACCGGTGTCCGAATTGCGGTGACGCCGATTTTGAGCAGGGGCGCGGCTTCGGCTGCGGCGCCGATATGCCCGACAGAGTATGCCCTGTCTGCGGGGAGATATATCAGAAGGAAGGTTTCGATATCCCGTTTGAAACGTTTCTTGGCTTCGGCGGCGATAAAGTCCCCGATATCGATCTGAATTTCTCGGGAGAATATCAGGCCAACGCGCACAAATTCACCAACGAACTGTTCGGCTCCGATCATGTTTTTAGAGCCGGAACCATCGGGACGGTGGCTGAGAAAACAGCGTACGGCTACGTGAAAAAATACCTGGAGAGCCTTGGAAAGACAACTTCCCGAGTCGAAGAAAACCGTCTGGCGCAGGGATGCGTCGGCGTTAAGCGCACGACAGGTCAGCACCCCGGCGGCCTTGTCGTCATCCCCCAGGACATGGAGATCACCGATTTCTGCCCGGCACAGCATCCGGCGGACGACAGAACATCAGGTATCATCACAACGCATTTTGAGTATCACTCCATGGAGGATAATCTCCTGAAGCTGGACGAGCTGGGCCACGATGACCCAACGATGATTAAAATGCTGGAGGATCTCACAGGAGTAAACGCGAGAGAAATTCCGCTGGACGACCCGGAGACGATGGCTATTTTCAAATCCCCCGAACCGCTGGGTCTGAAACGTGGGGACACCGTCATCGGCGAGACGGGGTCCATCGGCATCCCGGAATTCGGCACCGGTTTCACCCGACAGATGCTCGTGGATACGCAGCCCGACAAATTCGACACCCTTGTCCGGCTCTCGGGCTTCTCCCACGGCACAGACGTATGGCTCGGCAACGCCAAGGACATTATTTTGAACGGTGTGGCAACCATCAGCGAGACCATCGGCTGCCGCGACGATATCATGCTGTACCTGATTTCAAAGGGCATGGATGAAAGGCTCGCCTTCAAAATCATGGAGGGCGTCCGGAAAGGGCGCGGCCTCCCGGAGGGTACTGAGGAAAAGATGAAAGCCGCGGGCGTGCCCGAGTGGTATATCACTTCATGCAAGAAAATAAAATACCTCTTCCCCAAGGCCCACGCCGTAGCGTACGTCATGATGGCTTTCCGCATCGCCTGGTTCAAGGTCCATAGGCCGCTGGCTTTTTACAGTGCCTACTTTTACCGGCGCAGTCAGAAGGACAGCTTTGACGCCGAATCCATGACCCGCGGCATTGATATTGTGGCAGCAAAAATCCGCGAGATTAAAAACAATCAGAACGCAACGGCGAAGGAAGAAGATCTGCTGACGACGCTGGAAGCCTGCTACGAATTTTACAAGCGCGGTTTCGAGTTTGCTGAAATCGACCTGTATGAGTCCGACGCCGTCAAGTTTGTCCCCAACGGCGATAATAAGCTGCGCCCCCCCTTCGTCGCCATCAGCGGCCTGGGTGAAACGGCGGCTTATGACCTCGTCAAGGGCCGGAGCGGCCGTCAGTTCGTCTCCATTGAGGAGCTGTCCACATCATGTCCCAAGCTTTCCAAAACTCATATCGAGCAGCTGAAAACACTCGGTGCCCTTGGCACGCTGCCGGACACCAGCCAGATGACGCTATTTTGAGGATAAAGGAACAGACAGGGAGAGGGGCAACCCTCTCCTTGTTATAACAAAGCTCATAAACATTCTGTCCAAGTAAATGGAATACAACTTGTTGTAAGTTTATATACAACAGATGCTATACTAATAACAGAATTATGATAAGGATACAGAAGGAAAGCATGAAAACGATTCGAGTTCAAAGAAATATTACAGAACCCCCCATGACTGAAGAAAAGCGCCGGATATACGGCGCACTGAAGGCTTATCGCCAAAAGTACGGGGTCGGATGCTTTAAGCATATATCGGAACAAACCGACGGCGCCATCGCCATCCACACCATATCCAATATGTATACAGGCGTAAAAGTTAAAAACGAAACCTGGCTGATGGTGGGTGAAGCGCTGGAGAAGCTGAGGGAACTGGGGCGCTGACACTGTCCTGAGGTATATATAAGCCAAGGAACGCCAAAAAAAGACCGGGAGGATATCCTCCCGGTCCTTTAATGCGAATGTTTAGGGTGCTTTATCCAGGCAAAGCAGTCTCATCGGATTCGTTGCGGATGCCATTGGCCAAAATATAGAAGAGCGCATAACTCCCTAAGGTATACGCGGCAAAAAGCAGCGAAAAGACGACCGAAAACGAACTCAACTCCTCTTTAATCCTAAAAAGCATGTAAGCCGGCCGCACCACATCCCAGGAATTGAACCGCAGGATTCTGCCGATATAAATAGCGAAGCCGCTGAGTAGGGAGGTGACGATGATCGCTGCATACGCTGCTTTTTTACCCTTATGTTTGAGGATGATTCTGTGCATTTCAAATAAAGACCCCAGCCCCATCAGTCCGCCGAACAGGACACCGAAGCCGATGTAAACGAGCTTTGCCCAAGCCAGTACACTCGTTGTGTACCCGCCGGCACCGAAATACGCCGTGTCCCCGAAATAAATAAGGTCTGTAACCATATAGGGCGCGTTAGGAAAAAACAGAAGCCAGAGGACTGCAAGCAATAGCACAACGCCTGTTTTCTTCGTATCACGCGTCAGATATCTGCCCAGCATCTTGGAAAAAAGCAATGGCAGAAAGGCCAGGAAAATGTTCCACACAAAGAACAGATTGCCGATGGCGTCGGTCCGCAGCACAATGATAAGGCCGAACAAAAGATATAAGAGGAAACAAATGCCGATTTTCAGGTAAAATTTCATCTCTGTACTCCTATGTCTTCCAACCGCCCCGCTTTTAAAATTACAGGCTCTCCTCCAATATATCCGCGATGCGCCTGGAGGCATGTCCGTCACCGTAGGGGTTGGAGGCGAGGCTCATGGCGTCGTAGGCAGACCGGTCCGTCAGGAGCGTTTTGAATTCGCGGTAGATTGACTCCTCGTCGGTGCCTGTGAGCTTCAGCGTTCCGGCGGCGACGCCTTCGGGGCGCTCCGTCGTATCGCGCAGGACAAGGACGGGCTTACCCAGGGAGGGTGCTTCCTCCTGGATACCGCCGCTGTCTGTCAGAATAATGAAGGACCGGGCGAGGAAGTTGTGGAAATCCAGGACATCCAGCGGCTCAATGAGGCGCACCCGTTCATGTCCGCCCAGCACGTCCGACGCCGCCTCCCGGACAACGGGGTTCATGTGGACGGGGTATATGACCTTGATGTCCGGGAATTCGTCCACGATCCGGCGAATCGCCGCAAAGATCCGATGCATGGGCGCGCCAAGATTCTCCCGGCGGTGGGCCGTCAGCATTACAAGACGGCTGCCTTTCGCCCAATCCAGCTCCTGATGGCTGTAGTCTTCGCGCACCGTTGTTTTAAGGGCGTCCATAGCAGTGTTTCCGGTGACGAAGATCGTCTCCGGAGCCTTGCCTTCCTTGAGCAAATTGGCTTTTGAAACCTCCGTGGGTGCGAAGAGAAAGCGCGCGACGATATCGACGGCCTGACGGTTGAACTCCTCCGGATAGGGGGATGCGATATCGTAGGTCCGAAGCCCGGCCTCCACATGACCGACGGGAATATTCAGATAGAAGCACGAGAGCGCCGCAGCAAAAGTGGTGGTGGTATCACCGTGGACCAGCACTACGTCGGGTTTTATCTGCTCAAGAATTTCCCGCATGCCTTACGTGACCTTTTCGGTGATG
>CAZVLO010000004.1:26660-41525 GCA_964628265.1 uncultured Papillibacter sp. | reverse complement strand
GCTGAGCATCTCCCGGTGCTGTCCCGTCACGCACACAAGCGTTTCAATATTCTTTCTTTCTTTCAATTCCAGCACGAGGGGGCACATTTTTATAGCCTCCGGCCTCGTGCCGAAAACAAGCATGATTTTTTTCATCTTCGCTTCTTTCTATACTCCCCAGCTGTTGAGATACTTTCTCTGCTCCTCGGTCAAGCTGTCGATGGACAGCCCCACGGCGGCAAGCTTTTTGTATGCGACAGCCGTGTCGATCTCCTCAGGAACGGGAATGACGCCCACATCGATTTTACCCCTGTTGTCGGCCAGATATTTGGCAGAGAGGGCTTGGATGGCAAAGCTCATATCCATGATCTCGACAGGATGCCCGTCGCCGGACGCCAGATTGACGAGCCGCCCTTCGGCAAGGACAAAGAGCGTCTTTCCGCTTTCGAGCGTATAGCCCATGATATTTTGTTTTTGCTCTTCTTTTTTTATGGCGTGGGCTTCGAGATATTTGACATCCACCTCGACATTGAAATGACCGGCATTACAGAGAACGGCGCCGTCCTTAATAATACCGAAATGCTCCTTTGTGATGACGTCTCTGCAGCCGGTGGCGGTAATGAAGAGGTCGCCGATTTTTGCCGCTTCCGACATGGGCATCACATCAAAGCCATCCATCATGGCTTCCAGCGCCTTGACCGGATCGATTTCCGTGACGATGACGCGGGCGCCGAAGCCTCTCCCGCGCATGGCGATGCCCTTGCCGCACCAGCCGTAACCGGCGATGACGACATTTTTGCCGGCGACGACGAGGTTCGTGGTACGGTTAATGCCGTCCCAAACAGATTGTCCCGTCCCGTAGCGGTTATCGAACAGATACTTGCACCGGGCATTGTTGACGGTAATCATCGGGAACTTCAATACGCCCTCCCGCATCATCGAATGCAGGCGCATGATGCCCGTCGTCGTCTCCTCGCAGCCGCCGATGATACCGGGAATCAGGTGCGTGAGCTTCGTGTGGACAAGGTTCACAAGATCCCCGCCGTCGTCGATGATGATATTCGGGCCTGTCATGAGCGCTGATGTCAGGTGGCGCTCATATTCCTCCGCCGTGGCGGCGTGCCAGGCATAAACGTCTATGCCGCCCTCGCTGAGCGCGGCGGCCACATCGTCCTGGGTGGAGAGGGGATTGCAGCCCGTGACGTGCATCTCCGCACCTGCCGCCTGCATCATGCGGCACAGACACGCGGTTTTCGCCTCCATGTGGACGGATAGTGTGATTTTTAGTCCCTTAAACGGTTTCGTAACCGACAGTTCTCTTTCAATACTGTTGAGCAGCGGCATATTCCGCCGCGCCCATGCGATTTTCTTTTCACCCGACGGGGCGAGCAGTTTATTCCTGATTTCACTCATCTTGTGCTGATCCTTTCGCAGACTTTATTGACTTCATATATGACCTTATCCCGGTCTATGGTTGTAAATTCCCTGTTCTCCATAAGAATTTTTCCGCCGACCATGACGGTCTCGACCTCCGAGCCGCCCGCTGAATAACAAAGCGCGGCGATGGGGTCGTTCAGCGGCTGGAGATTGGGACGGTCCAGGTCTAATATGGCCAGGTCGGCCTTATACCCGACCCTAATCTCGCCGACTTTATCGAGCCCCAGCGCTTTCGCGCCGTTTTTCGTGGCCATATCAAAGCCTTCCCGGGCGGTGACGGCCTGGGGGTCGCCCGTCATGCCCTTGTGCAGAACGGAGACAAGCCCCAGCTCCCGGAACATGTTGAGGGCGTTGTTGCTGGCCGCTCCATCGGTGCCAAGCGCCGTGTTAACGCCGGTCTTCAGGAGCTTCGGCACCGGCGCGACGCCGTTGGCCAGCTTTAGGTTGCTGACAGGGTTTGAGGCTATGGACACACCCCGGCGCGCCAGCAGGGCGATATCGTCGTCTGTCAGGTAGACGCCGTGGGCGGCGATTGTCCGTCCGGTCAAAAGGCCGGTCTGATCAAACAGCTCCGGCGGCGTGCAGCCGTATTTCTCCCTGATCGTCTCCATTTCATTCACGCTCTCGGAGACATGTGTGTGAATGCCGACACCCAGGCGTTTCGCCTCGCCGGCGACCTCCTTCTGGTATCCGGGGTCGCAGGTATACGGCGCGTGGGGTGCCAGCATAAACGTGATATTATCATTTCCCTTCCACTTTTCGATTTCATCGGCAGCCTCCCTGAGGCGCCTTTCACCCCCAGCCGGGTCGTCCGCGCCGGTGAGGCCGCGCGATAAGACGGCGCGCAAACCCGTATCCCGCGCCGCCCGGGCCGACGCGTCGGTGAAAATATACATGTCGTTGTAAGCTGTCGTGCCTGTAGAGAGCATCTCCATGAAGCCCAACAGCGTGCCCCAGTAGCAGTCCTCCGGCGTGAGCCGATCCTCCAGGGGCAAAATTCTGCCGAAAAGCCAGTCGTTGAAGGTCAGATCATCGGCGCAGTTTCTGAAAACCGTCATATACACATGCGTGTGGGCGTTCACGAGACCCGGGATCAGGAGCTTTCCGGAGCCCGAAATCGTTTTATCCGCCCTGAAGCCCCGGGGTGTGTCGCCGACGGATGTGATGACGCCGTTTTCGATGCCCACCGAGCAGACCTTTACCCCCTCAGGCAAAACGGTCAGAGCATCCCTGATCAGTATATTCATGAAAAACCTCCCGATAGAAAAACCAAATGTTGTATTTTAACAAATATATCATTCCCACACGTTTTTTACAACAGCAACGGCATTTTCCCGGCGTAAAACCATATACTTTTTGATGTCGTTTCGATACAAAAAATGTATAAACAAAACATGCGCAGCCAAAAAAAAGCAAATGCCTCCGCATTTGCTTTTTACGATGACGCCTTTATATCAAACATTAAATAAACTGCGTAAAAAACCAGACAAGCGCCATAGCGCCCGCGCCGAAAGCGGCAAAGGCGGGTGGGGGCAGTTTTGAAAACCAGTTTTTTTTGAGATGGAAGCGGACGTAATTATCGGCCACCTGCTGTGCCTGCTTAATGATCTCATCGCCGGTCACCCCTCCCGCGCGAAGCGCTTCTTCCTTGACGATAAAGATTGCCTCGTCGAACAGATGAAGCTCGGGAGACTTAATGACGATGACGCGACGGCAGACACCTTTTACCACTTCTATCACACCCCTAGACGATTTGTTAAAATTTTGCCCGTTTAGGTGGTGGAATATACAGGAAACCCCATCGGCAATCATCGACCGGTGACAGGCAGCTTACTTTCTCTCCTCAATGAAGATGGCAATGACCGTCATGTCGTCCTCGGCACCGTTTTTTTCGATAGCCGTTTCGATAATGGCACCGGACAATTCTCGCGGCTCTTTACCTTCGAATTTCGATATCGTCTCACAGAGCCATTTGTCTTCGCCGCCCGCTGTTACTCCGTCGCTGACGATGACGGCCGCGGAGCCGGGACGGAGCTCCATTTTCAGCTGATCGGGCGCGTCATGGGGCGGCACGCCAAGACCGGCAGCCAGACTTCTGCCTTTGATTCGGCGAACGGCTCGGCCATGTCTGAGATACGAAGGTGCCGCGCCGTACTTGAACATCCGCGCCGAGCCTGTGAAGAGATTGATACAGACAAGGTCCACGGTGGCACAGCCGGTGTCGTCTTCATTTTTCAAAAGCATCAGATCGTTGAGCATCCTGACAGCCGTCTCAGGCTCGACACCCGAGCGCAGGAACCGCTCCAGAATCCGCACGGCGTCGCCGGAATACCGCGCGGCGTTGTCGCCGGTTCCCATACCATCGGATAAAATGACGTACAGGATGCCCTCATCGGTCTTAAAATAAGCGCCTCTGTCGCCGCTGGGCTCCTTTTCATTTTTTTTCTTGCAGGAGATACCGACAGACGCCGACAGCGGTTCGGCTTCCAGAAGGAATATCCGGTCGGGTTCATCGGCCTTGTCCATGGCGCAAAGCCGAACGTTGAAAACAGCCGATAGCTTTTCCAGGTAATCAGGTATCTTTTTCAGCTGGTTAAAGTTCGCACCGAAGATCTCCGCGTGCAGCCGGCCGCTGCGGTCGCGGAACACTGCCGTTTCCGCCCGAATGCTCAGGCTGCGCAGATACTTCCTCAGCCTGTTCTCCAGCTCAGGCTCAAAGCTTGTCCCGCTGCCCAATTCGTCCGATATGCCGCTGAGAATGGCTGATATGTCGTAATATTGGTTAAAAGCGGCGCTCTGGTTGTCTTTGAGCCTTTTCCTGTACTGCCGGCGATATAAAAGCGCCTTCAGCTCAGTATTGACGGACTTTACATATTCAGGCAGATAAATGCATATTCTTTGAAAATACTCCGGCAGGTCCGTTTCCAGAAGACTACCGCGTTCCAACATGGCGGGCGTGGCGTTGTTCATGGCGTCGACGGTGCTCTGGTATTCAAGGTGCCAGCACTTTGTTGTTTTTGAGCAGTTGAGGCAGACATCGTCGGCCGCTCTGTCAAATACCGCCGCCACATCATGGTCATTTCTCCCACCGCCGACTGCCGTTCGCACCGTCTCGTATAAGTCCCGAAAAGCCAGCGCCGTCTGGTCAACGCGGTTTTTCGTGTACTCCCGGGCTTTGATAAGGCCGTAGCCGGAGCCCGTGCCCGGCAGCAGAACGGAGAGTCTTGCCATAAATGACGCCGGCAGGACAACAAAGATAACGGATGCAATAAATACTTCATACAGTATGGCCGGGACACCCGCGTTTCCGATGGAAACCGCCGCGACAACGGCATCAACCATGATATAGGACAGGGCAAAAACAAACCGGCTCTGCTTTGAGAAGATGCCGGATATCATCCCCGCCAGACCGTAAGCCATGCAGAAGATCGGCGGTGCCCCCGGCAGTGCCGCGGTGGACGCGGCGTCCATTGCAAGCCCCACAGAAATCCCGGTGGCACACCCCATGCCGACGCCCCCCTTGAAGGCAGCCAGGAAAACGGTAAGCGTAGCGGCGGTGCGGCCGATTGATATGATGCCGAAAACCTTTAGCTGGGCAAGAGATAAAAGCAGTGTCGATATTAAAATCAGTATACTGACCGTATGTACAATCTCCGACCCGTGCTCCAGATTCAAGCGGCCTGACCAGGGCGACAGGGCAATCTTGTAAAAATAGGCGCAGCCGCCGGCCAGCACGGTATCAGTGAGCAGTATAGCCACCGACGGCATACTCCAGCCGGCATCAATAGCGGTGACCATTGTAATACATGCGGCAGTAAAAGACGCTGCCACCGGCATAAACCAGCTGCTGCGATAGACAGCCGTATCCTTGAACACAATCGTCGCAGTACATATAATGACAGTGATGCAGATGTACTTGATTGCCCAGAAAAACGTGCCGGAGAGAAGATATCCCCCAATGGCACCCAGCGCAGACGCAATACAGCCTGAGGCCGACCCGGCCGCGGCTGTAAACCCTGCGGCAAAGGGTGCGGTGCCGCCAAATATGCTTGACCCCGAAAGCACAAACGCAATCGCAAATCTCACCGCCCACTCGGCTGCCCGAGCCCTGTCCGCCCGGCGGATCGCCATTTTCTCTCTCCCCGGCAACTCCGTTCTGATCTCGGACAGCCGCTGACGAATCTGATTTACGATCATAAAAAATCCCTCTCACTCAATGAATAAAATGCTCCCTGCGGTCATAAAATGGTAATTTCATTGTAGAAGAGGTCTGTTAAAAATTCGGTCAAACCGTGGCAGTCCTGCATGTAACATTGAGTCGGGAAATACTTGAAAATGGTGTTTTTTTTGAAGGCAATGATTATTGCGGAGGTCGTTATAATAAATGCCGGCAGACGATTGTCAGTCGTCCGCCGGCATTTATTCTTAATATGTTTTTTATACCATAAGTTCGCTGATGAACTCGGCGAAGCGTGCCGGGTCGTCCAGGGAGACTCCTGCGATGAGCTGGGACTGGCCGTATAATAATTCGGCGTATTTTTTTGCTTTTTCCTTATCGGTTGAGAACGTGTCCTTTAAAGCTTTAAAGACGGAATGATCCGCGTTGAGCTCCAGCACCCGCTCCGCCTTGATGGTCTCCGCCGGCCCGCCCTGGATCGTGGCGAAGTACCGCTCCATCTCCAGGCTGATGCCGCCCTGGGTTGTCAGGCAGACGGGATGACTTTTCAGCTTATTGGAGAGCTTTACCGCGGCGATTTTGCCGCTGAGGCTTTCCTTGACGAAATCGAGCACATCCTTGTTCTCGGTTTCGAGCTTTTCCGTCTCCTTTTTCTCTTCATCGGTCTCCAGGCCCAGCTCGTCGTCGTTGACGGAACGGAAATCCTTGTCCTCAAATTTCATCAGAGAGCGGACGACAAATTCATCCACATCCTCCGTCAGATAGAGGATATCATAGCCTTTTTCACGGACTACTTCCGCCTGGGGCAGTTTATCCAGTTTAGAAGCACTCTCGCCGCTGGCGTAATAGATATATTTCTGATCCTCCGCCATGTCCTTTACATAATCGGCGAGGGATATGAGCTTTTCGCCCTTTGCGGAATAAAACAGAATGAGATCCAGCAGCATGTCCTTATGGATACCGTAGCCGTTTAAAATTCCGTACTTCAGCTGCAGACCAAAGCTTTTGAAAAATGTCACGTATTTGTCAAAATCATTCTCCATAAGCTTTTTCAGCTCAGCCTTGATCTTTTTTTCGATATTTGTTGCAATTACCTTAAGCTGGCGGTCGTGCTGAAGCATTTCCCGGGAGATGTTCAGCGACAGGTCCTGGGAGTCGACGACGCCGCGGACGAAGCGGAAATGCTCCGGCAGCAGGTCAGCGCAATGCTCCATAATCATGACACCCGATGTATACAGCTGAAGCCCCGCCTTGTAATCGCGGGTGTAATAATCGTATGGAGCTTTGGCGGGGATAAAAAGCATCGCCTTGTAGGTGACGGTACCTTCCGCTGAAATGCGGATGACGGCGACGGGGTCATCCATGTCGAAAAACTTCTCTTTGTAGAATGCCATGCACTCCTCGTCGGAGACTTCGCTTTTGGGACGCTGCCAGATTGGGATGCGGCTGTTGATCACGGCTTTCTCCGTGTAGTCCTCCCAAATCTTCTTTTTATTGCCGTCCTTATCCTCCTCGTCTGTCTCTACCTGCCGGCTCTTTGTAACATCCATTTCGATGGGCCAGCGGATATAGTCGGAGTATTTTTTTATGATCCTGTGGAGCTCGTACTCCTCAAGGAATTCACTGTAATTCTCATCTTCACCATCCGGCTTAATCTCCATAATGATGTCCGTACCGACGGTTTCCTTCTCAGCGGCTGCGATGGTGTATCCGTCTGCCCCGGATGAGACCCACATGTTTGCGCTGTCCTGTCCATAAGCGCGGGAAATGACCGTGACTTTTGACGCGACCATAAACGCGGAATAAAAACCCACGCCGAACTGCCCGATAATATCGGTGTCCTCTGTTTTCTCTCCCATGTCCTTTTTAAACTGGAGAGAACCGCTGCGGGCAATGACGCCCAGGTTTGATTCCAGCTCCTCCGCCGTCATGCCGATACCGTTGTCCGAAACGGTAATGGTGCGCTTTTCCTTATCAACGATGATTGCTATTTTAAAGTCGTCGCGGGAGAGCCCCACCTTGTCGTCGGTCAGTGAGATGTAACAGAGCTTGTCGATAGCGTCTGACGCGTTGGAGATGATCTCACGCAGAAATATCTCCTTATGGGTATAGATGGAGTTGATCATGAGTTCAAGGAGTCTTTTCGACTCGGATTTGAATTGTTTCTTTGCCATGTAATGAAATGCCTCCTTATGTTTTCAGGTTATTCTTCAACTCCCGGGAGGGAGTGAGCAACAGTTTAACTGTAAAGGGCAGACACAAGGCCTGCCCCTACGGTATCATAAGCTTTACCCAGGGGCGAACCTTGTGCTCGCCCTTGATAATTTACGATTTCATCTGCTTCCTGCGGGCGAGGTTGATGGTGCCTTCGTGCATCTCGCCGACGAGGTCCAGGGATTTGCCGATCCCGTAACCGACGCAGAGCTCCGCGTCGTCGGCGATATGTGTGGGGATATTTGTCCGGCTTTCAATGAGCTTGTCAAAACCCCACAGGAGGCTGCCGCCGCCGGTCAATACGATCCCGTTCTGGGAAACGTCGGCCACAAGCTCCGGTGGTGTATTTTCAAGGACACGGTGGATCGTCTCAAGAATGCGCTCCGTCACTTCCTCAAAAGCTTCCAGCATCTCTGTCGTGCTGATGGGGACGATGCGGGGAAGCCCTGTCATCAGGCAGCGGCCCTTGACTTCAACCGTCGTTGCTTCAGGGCGCGGGAAAACGCAGCCGATGCTCTTTTTGAGCTCCTCTGCCGTACTATCGCCGATGAGCACATTATGCTTGCGGCGGATATATTTAATGATGGCGTCGTCAAAAGCCTCGCCGGCCGCTTTGATCGATTCGGACTCAACGACGCCCGACAGGGACAAAATCGCAACATCCGCCGTACCCCCGCCGATGTCGACGACCATATGCCCGTCCGGTTTTGTAATATCAATGCCCGCACCCACGGCCGCTGCCAGGGGTGCTTCCATGAGATAGACCTTGCGGGCCCCGGCTTCGATGCCGGCGTCTATGACAGCTCGCTCCTCAACCTCGGTGATACCGGAGGAGACGGAAATAATGATCCTGGGCTTGAACAGGCTGAAACTAATGGCCTTTCTGACGAGTTCCCGGAGCATGCGCTCCGTCATGTCGTAATCTGAAATCGCTCCGTCCCTTAAGGGGCGGATTGCAACAATATTGCCGGGTGTCCTGCCCAGCATGCGCTGCGCTGCCATGCCGACATTTAAAAGACGACCTGTGTTCTTGTCCATCGCAACGACGGACGGCTCACGCAGGAGGACGCCTTTACTTCTAGTTGCGACCATAACGGATGTTGTACCGAGGTCGATCCCTATGTCTCTACCAAAAAGCATATAAACCCCCAAATAAGTAAAAAGCATACCACAAATCGTGATCTCAAGCCGCAATTCCGATTTATAACTCAGTAATATAGTATAGACTCAAATCCGGGTCTCAAAACACACGATTCATATGTTTTTGCTCAGGCCCGGGCCAGTGTCGCGCAGACAACTGACTCAGCGCCGTTCATGAGAAGCATACGGGCGCATTCGGAAAGAGTTGATCCGGTCGTGATGATGTCGTCGATGAGAAGGATGCGTTTGCCGTCGATCAGCTCCTTATCCCTCAGCTCGTAGACGCCGCTGACATTTGCGCGGCGCATTTCCTTATCCGTTATCGATGACTGCGCCTGCACATGCGCTGTTTTAACAAGTGTTTCAACTGCGACGTCGTCCAGTACCAGCGCGGACGCCAGAGCCAGCAGCATTGCCTGGTCGTAGCCACGAGCTTTCGCTCTTTTCGTACTCAGAGGCACCCATGTAATCAGATCGAATTTGCCGCTCAAATGCTCCCTGATACACTGTGCCAACAGCTGCCCATAGCATTCGGCATACGCTGTCATTCCCTTGAACTTAAAACGTAGGATTGACTTGCGCACATCGCCCTCATACATGAGGGGCGAAACGCATTCGTCAAAAAAATCGCCCTTCTGGCTGACCTGAGCGTCTCTTGTAAACGGCAGCTCATCCTTGCATTTTTCACACAGGCATTCCGCGCTGCTGGGCAGAAACCTCCCGCAGAATATGCACTTCGGCGGAAACAGGAGATCAAGAATATTTGCGAAAATACCCATAGTAAACCTCCATGATCAATTCGGCGATCTTTTTTATCTGTTTATGGCATTGCCAGCCGGGCGCGGAGCCCGCTGTATCTTCTCTGTCTTTTATCGTTGCTTACCATCGTCTCGATGACATTTTGATCTCCGACTATGATGAGGAGTTCTCTCGCTCTGGTCACTGCCGTATACAGCACGCTTCGCACCAGAAGCTGCGGCGCTCCTGAGGACGCCGCAAGTATGACAGCCCTGTATTCGCTGCCCTGGGACTTGTGCACAGTCAGGGCGTAAGCCGGTTCAAGCTCGGCCACCTGCTCAAACATGTATGTGACGAGCTTGTCCTCAAAATCCACGGTGAGAGTTTCATGCGTAAAGTCGATATCGCTTATTTGGCCGATATCTCCGTTGAATACGCCCGTCCCTCCGACAAGGCCGTCGGCGCCTTTCCATATTATATCATAATTATTTCTGACTTGCATCACTTTATCGCCGACCCGGAAGACATAATCCCCGAAGGTTTTCTCTTTTTTTCCGTCGGACGCCGGGTTCAGCGCCGCCTGCAGCCGGAGGTTGAGATTTTCTGTGCCCGTCTGGTTTTTCCGCGTCGGTGACAGAACCTGAATTTGTGACGGATCAATCCCCATATTTTTCGGCAGTCGCTCGGCGTATAACTCGACAATCGTCTCCAGTGCTCTTTCCGGCAAAGAGCGCTGGAGGAAGAAAAAGTCTGTTTTCCTGTCGGCCAAATCGGGGAATATCCCTTTATTGATCAGGTGCGCGTTTCTGACGATGCCGCTCTCTTTAGCCTGGCGGAAAATTTCATTGAGCACTATCGTGCCTACCGCTTCGCTCCGGATAATATCCGAAAAGACATTGCCCGGCCCGACCGAGGGGAGCTGGTCGGCGTCCCCGACCATAACCAGGCGGCAGCCGGGCTTCATTGCAGCCAGAAGCGAGCGCATCAGCGTGATGTCAACCATCGACGTCTCGTCAACGATGACGGCGTCAGCATTCAGCGGATTCGTCTCGTCATGCTCAAACACAAGGGTGTCACCCTCGCCGATGCCCGCGCCCAGCAGCCGATGGATCGTTGCAGCGTCCCGACCGGTCAGCTCACTCATCCTTTTGGCGGCACGGCCCGTCGGCGCGCATAGTGCTGTTTTTAGACCAAGCTTGTCAAATAACGCTATGATTCCCCGGACGCATGTGGTTTTCCCGGTTCCCGGTCCGCCGGTCAGCACAATGGCGCGGCTTTTCGCCGCCATCTCCACCGCTTGATACTGCAGGTGCGCGTAAGTGATGCCGTATTCCTGCTCCACGGCTGAAACAAGCGCGCCGATATCGGTATCGTCCGTCACGGGGTCATCCGCCATCGCCAACAGCCGCCGCGCCACAAACTGCTCGGCCTCGTGATAATCTTCGAGATAACAGGCGTCAACCCCCGCTATCGGTTCGCGCACCACAAATCCGCTCTCGCACAGCATTTCAATGGCGTCGGCAACCGCCTGGTGACCCACGTCAATGAGCTGGTTTGTGGCGGCAATCAGCTTGTCATAGGGCAGAAACGTATGCCCGTTGTCCAGATTGTGACTCAGCTCAAAGAGAACGGCGGATTCGACCCGCTCCGCACAGTCGCTCTCAAAGCCCAGATTCAGTGCCACAGCGTCCGCTTCAAAGAAATCGGCGCCGAATTGCTCATCCGTCATAATATACGGGTTGTCCTTCACGGCGGACAGCGCCTCATCGCCGTAAACCCTGTAGAGCTTAATAGCCACCAGCGGCTTCAGGCCGAAATTCGACAAAAAGTCAATCAAGCGCCGGAGGCCCACCTGACGGCGGAAGGACACGCTGACCTCCATGGCGCGTTTTGCCGTAATCCCCCGTACCTGGGAGAGCTTCTCCGGTTCGTTTTCTATGACCTCCAGTGCTTTGTCACCGAATTTATCCACGATATCACGCGCTTTCGCCGGTCCCACGTTTTTGATGGCACCGGAGGCCAGATAGCTGTAGATGGCATCACGGCCCGTAGGCATCCGCCGCTCGGCGTATTCCGTCTTGAACTGCTCGCCGTAGGACTGATGGACCGTCCAGCCGCCTGTCAGAAGCAGCGATTCCCCCGGATTGACGCCGGGCATACACCCCACGGCTGTAACGACGCCGTCGTCAGTGCTCAGGCGCAGGACGGCGTAGCCGTTTTCGGCGTTTTGATAAATGACGGAGGCAACCGTACCCTCTATTTGTATGTACTGCGCCTCGTCCATTATGTTTCCTCCAGTAATGCAAAAAACAGTCTGCAGGAGCGATTCCCGCATTGCTCTCAAGCATATGATTCTAAATTTCCAACCCCGTCAGATATCTTCTGATCATGTCCAGGGCATGGCTGGACGCGGCGGTGCGGACGCGGCTCCGGTCAAAGGCCAGTGACAGGCTACGGCACCAGAGTCCGTCTTCCGCCGACAGGGCGACGAAAACAGTCCCCGGCACCTGCCCGGATTCGTCTGATTCCGGCCCGGCCACGCCGGTGATGCCGACGCCGAGCCCGGTATTGAAGCGGCGGCGGACCATGGCGGCCATCTCCTCAGCAACCTCCCGGCTGGCGACACCCTTCGCCTTTATCAGCCCCGCGTCCACACCAAGAATGGCTGTTTTGGATTCTGTGGCGTACGTCACGACACCGCCGATAAACACCTTGGAAGCACCGGCGATGTCGGTAAGACGCTTTGACAGCAGGCCGCCGGTGCAGGATTCGGCTGTCGAGAGCGTTATGTTTTTATCTTTCAGCAGTCCCACGACTGTGTTTTCAAGTGTTTCGGTGTCGATGCCGTAGATGATATCCCCCAGAATGCCCCGTATTTTTTCAAGGACGGGCGCCATCATATCATCAGCCTCCGCTTTGGATTTCGCTTTTGCCGTCAGCCGGAGCTGCACCTCGCTCTCCTTGGCGTAAGGAGCCAGCGTGGGGTTTTCCATTGTGTTCATCATATCCCGGAGCCGCGCCTCAACGGCGCTCTCACCCAAACCGAAGATGTGAATATTATGGGAGTGAATCTCCTGATCCGACAGCTTTCTCAGGTACGGAAGGGCGCACTTGTCAAGCATGTCGCGGCACTCTCTGGGCGGGCCGGGCAGCATGAGGACATGCTTCCCGTCGGATTCGAAGGCACAGCCAGGCGCCGTGCCGACGCCGTTGTCAAATATTATGCAGCCCTCCGGCAGGTACGCCTGCTGAAAATTATTCTCCGTCATCTCCGTATTGTGCAAACGATTTTCAAAAAAATCTCGGATCTTTTTTGCCTCGCCCTCGTTAAAAACGAGCTTTTTCCCGAAGGCTTCGGAAAGCGTCTGCTTTGTCAGGTCGTCGCAGGTGGGGCCGAGGCCCCCGGTGGTGATGATGATGTCGGCGCGGCTGCGGGCAATGGCGACCGCCTGCTTGAGCCGTTCCGGATTGTCGCCGACGACGGTATGGAAGTAGACATTGACGCCGATTTCCGACAGCGCTCTTGAGACATCCTGAGCGTCCGTGTTCGTGATATTCCCAAGCAGGAGCTCCGTGCCGACACCGATGATTTCCGCCGTGTAAGTCATATCAAAAACCTCCTATGCCGTCTTGATCGTCCCGTTTTGATTTTATGCCGTTCCCCGCCCGGCGTCAATGTGCTAAAAACGATTTTTACGCTTCAATCTGTATACGCTCTATATTCTTAAAAGCTTCTTCAACAAGTGCTTCCACGTCGAGGGCCGCTTCCGCCTTGACGACATCGTCCAGCCGGGGCTTCGTACGCGGGTGCCGCGGCGTGAAGACAGTACAGCAGTCCTCATAGGGCAGGATGGAGGTCTCGAAGGTGCCGATCTTGACGGCTGTTTCAACAATCTCCCGTTTGTCGTGGCCGATGACGGGGCGCAGGACCGGCAGCTTGGCGCACGCCTCAGTAACGGCCATGGCCTCCAGGGTCTGGCTGGCTACCTGGCCAAGGTTTTCACCCGTAACGAGGGCCTTACAATCATTATAATCGGCGATTTTGTCCGATATGCGCATCATGAACCGGCGCATAATGATTGTAAAAAGCTCTTCGGGGCATTTTTCCCGAATCTCCTCCTGGATATGTGTAAACGGCACAATCTCCAGCTTCATCCGGCAATACCGGGTCAGGATTCGCGCCAGCTCAATGACCTTGTCCTTCGCCAGCTCCGAGGTGTAAGGGAAAGAGAAAAAATGAACAGGAATGATTGTGACACCGCGCTTGGCGATCATATAGGTGGAGACGGGGCTGTCGATGCCGCCCGATAAAAGCGACACGGCCCGCCCGCCCATGCCCACCGGCATCCCGCCGGCGCCCGCCTCGCTGGGGCCGTGGACGTATGCCGCGTAGTCCCGGACCTCCAGATGGACGGTGAATTCCGGGTTATGCACATCAACCTTCACATGCGGGTATAACTCGCTCAGCTCACCGCCGACATATTGGGACAGCTGAATCGACGTCATCGGAAAGCGCTTGTCCGACCGCTTTGCCTCCACCTTGAAGGATTTCGCCTTGTTCAGCTCCTCCCCCAGATAGCGCTTCGCCGTCTCCAAAAGCGCGTCTTTGTCCTTTTCACAGGCAGCAGCACGCGAAACGGAAGCGAGCCCGAAAATGGTCTTGACCGCCTCGTAAGCACCGTCCATGTCGCACGCACCCCGGGGCTCCGCGTAAATCGTCGACTGTACGGCGTAAACCTTGAAATCTCCGAAGGGTTTTAATCGCCTGTTGATATTCGATATAAGCTTCATCTCGAAGCTCTTCCTGTTGAGTCCCTTTAAAACAATCTCGCCCTGCTTGAGTAAAATGATGTCTTCCATGTGTTCTGTCCTGTTCTTTCTAATCAGTGTATAGCGTAT
This sequence comes from uncultured Papillibacter sp., assembly GCA_964628265.1. Taxonomy (GTDB): domain Bacteria; phylum Bacillota; class Clostridia; order Oscillospirales; family Oscillospiraceae; genus Sporobacter. Next base: position 26,941 of record CAZVLO010000004.1, on the reverse strand, counting down.
TTTACCAATTCGACGCGTAATAGGCAAGAGCTTCGCCCTTGCCCAACAATATTATCTGATTATTATCATTATATACCCGCAGGCGGGAAGCCAAGAAACTCGCTTACGAGTTTCTTGGCCTGCCATCTTATCAACTAATCCTCATTCTTAAAATCATACGTCCTGTACTGTATTGCCTCCGCCAGGTGCTTGCGTTCTATGTTGTCGCTGCCGGCCAGGTCAGCGATGGTGCGGGCGACCCTCAATATTCTGTCATAAGACCGGGCGGTGAGGCCGAGGCG
>CAZVLO010000004.1:20316-26650 GCA_964628265.1 uncultured Papillibacter sp. | reverse complement strand
GTCCTTCATGAGCTTTTCGCAATCCTTTTCCAAGGCGCAGTACTTGTCCAGCATTTTTGAGCCGATATAAGCGTTGCACTCCGTGCCTGTCCCTTCGTACCGTGCCTGCTGTTTGCGCCGCGCTTCATTGACGCGGGCGCGGATAACCGCCGACGATTCCGCGTTGGGACGTTCAAGCAGTTCTTCGAACTCCAACGATGGTACCTCAATGTACATATCAATTCTGTCCAGCAGCGGGCCCGACAGGCGCTCGTGATATTTCGAAACCGAATGCTCCGAGCAGGTACAACGGCGGGAGGGGTGGCCGTACCACCCGCACTTGCACGGGTTCATCGCACACACCAGCATAAAGCGGCACGGGTATGTGATGGATGCGATAGCCCGTGATATCGTGACCTGTCCGTCCTCCAGCGGCTGGCGGAGGGACTCCAAAACATCGGAGGTGAATTCGGGCATCTCGTCCAGGAACAGGACGCCGTTGTGGGCAAGGGATATCTCCCCCGGCTTCGGGTTCGATGTGCCGCCCGCCATGGCGGTGGACGAGATTGTGTGATGGGGGGAGCGGAAGGGCCTCGTCGTTACAATGGGGTTTTCCTTGTCAGTCAGGCCCATGACGGAGTGTATCTCCGTACACTCGATCATCTCGTCGCGGCTCATGTCCGGCAAAATCGTCGGCAGGCGCTTACTCAGCATGCTCTTCCCGGCGCCCGGCGGGCCAACCAGTAGGATGTTATGTCCGCCCGCGGCGGCGACCTCCAGTGCACGCTTGACGTTTTCCTGGCCCTTGACCTCCGAGAAATCCAGCGTCCCGGGGTAAACGGGGACAGGCTCGGAGGGTGCTACAGGGGTGATGGGCTCCGACCCGTCCAGATGATTGAGGAGCTGGTTCACATGCGCCACAGGATAGACGGTGACGCCCGACGCGTAGGACGCCTCAGCGGCGTTGTCCGCGGGAACAAACAGACGCTTGATGCCCGCCCGCTCCGCCGCGATGGTCATTGGCAGCGTCCCCGTTACCGGCCGCAGCTCGCCGGACAGCGACAGCTCGCCGAAAAACGCGCAGTCGTCCGGGATGGGGTCGATATCCTCCGCGGCCACGAGGATGCCCAGCAGGACCGGCAGGTCGTAGACCGTCCCCGCCTTTTTTGTATTTGCCGGCGCCAGATTGACGGTGATCCGGCTGATGGGGAATTTGATCCCGCAGTTTTTCGTCGCCGCCCGGACGCGCTCCCGCGCCTCCTTGACGGCTACGTCGGCGAGCCCGACGATGTCAAAATTGGGTAAGCCCCCGGATAAAAAGCACTCAACGGAGACCTCGTACCCACTGATCCCTCCGAGTCCCAAGGAACGAATATTTGAGACCATACCCCGCCAACCTTTCATGAGTAAACTATAATATCTCTAGAATTTGACGTTATCCAAAAACTGCTCCATATAACATGCCCGCGGCGTGACGACATCGATATCGGCTGTCGGGTTTTCCCGGCACCATTCGATTACCATATCTTTCAGATTTTCACATGACGCCGTATAGTCGTCGACAATCACCTGACGCGCCGCACCCGCTCTCAGGAGCAGCAGCGCCGAGACGACGCCGGTCCTGTCCTTTCCCGCGGCGCAGAAATATAGAACGCCGGTTTCTGCCAATTCAATGATCGATATAATACGGTCCATGATGTCGTCAACCATCCTCAGATAGGACGGCGCGACCTGCTCCGGCGATTCGGGAAAGGTATTCCCGGTTGTCACAGGGATATTGTAATATGTAAACTCCGGCCTTCCGCAAAGTGGACACGGCAGGTCGGCAACCTCATGCTCCTGCCGCAAATCGACCACAGTCAGGATGTTGCGGTCAATGAGCCACTGTATTTCCTCCCGGCTGAGATTACCGGGCGCATCGCTTCTGATATAACGCAGCTCCTTCAGAGCCCCGCCTAATAAAAACCTTGTGTTTCTCGTACTGCCAAACAAGCTGCTCATAGCGTCTCCCCCGCGTTAATACTCCTTGTAATAGAATATGCCTTACGTCTATTCCTCATCAAACAAATATCCGATAATCCGTTCGGGGTCATTGAGAAACTGTTTTGTCAATTTGAAATGTTCTGTTTCCTTGAAAGGCAGCGTTTGTATATTTTCAGCCGTCAGTTCGACCACCTGCGCCTCGGGATAAGCCAGAAGCATTGGAGAATGCGTCGCAATAATGAACTGCGAATTCTTCTTGACCAGTTCATGGATTTCCGCCATCAAGGTCAACAACCTCGAAGGGGAGAGCGCCGCTTCAGGCTCATCCAGAATATAGAGGCCGTTTCCGTCAAATCTGTTTTGCACCAGTGCCATAAAGCTCTCACCATGGGACTGCTGATGCAGTGACCGGCCGCCATAGCTATGAATGATTTTCCTCCGAAACGACAGCGTACTGTCCATATCGTCAATATTTGACGCGACGTTGTAGAAGCTCTCGGCCCTCAGAAAGAAGCCGTCCTTCGGATATGCGGTTCGGGCAACTCTAAGATGTCCATATAGTCCGGAGTGCGTCACGCGTGTCTCGAAATTAAAGTTCCTCGTCCCGCCCTCGGCGTTAAAGCCGAGAGATATGGCGATGGCCTCCAGCAGCGTTGACTTGCCGGTACCGTTTTCCCCGACGAAAACAGTCACATCCTTGTCAAAAGACAGTCTTTCGATACGCCGCAGATTCCGGACAACCGGCAAATCATATAGATAAGACGATTTGGGCGGGTTGGATTTCAAGCTGATACTCTCAACGTATATGCTCATGACCGGCGTTGTCCCTCATACCTTCTGTTCATTATTCGTATACCAGCGCGCCGCTGTCTGTCCCGACAATGACGCGGGTGCTCATATCCAGAAAAAGCTCCGTCTCCAGAACGCCGACAATACCGTCCAGCTTTGCTTTGACATCCTTAGTGTCCATCCTGCAGGTATCTTGAAATTCAGGTTGCTATGTCGTCCTGTATACCCATTGATATATTTCCTCCGCCGCCTGTTTCGGCGTGATATCGCTGACATCGATTTTCACGGTGTTCATATCTTCATAATAACGCAGTCTCTGCAGGCTTCTTGACAGGTCATCTGCTGTTCTGCATCCGCATTGTATATCGTTTTGTATCCGGGCGGCCAGGGCTTTGGGAGAGCAAACGACGGAGAACAAAAAGAGCCTGTACTCCTTTCCCCTCAGCCTGTACAGCACCTCGTCTATAATGCTCTGCTCGTGCATTACCCAGCAGAATATGATGTTTTCATATATGCTGCAGGATAAAAAGCTGTTGAGAAGAAACCCTATGTTTTCAAGCACCATTTTTTTCGTTTCGTCCGTGACGATGAATGGCGACATATCCCAGCACCAGTCCCCGTCAAGAAAGACGCAATAAGGCAAAAGCTTCTGAAGCTCCCTGCTCGTTGCCGTCTTTCCGGCACCCATTGTGCCGTTAATCAAAATCAGGTTTTTCATAATATGGTCACCCCTATATCTTCCTGATCGGGAAAAATAAAGCTGTCCGTTTTCTTCTAGGCAGATATTCGCCGTCATTTGTCGAGCCTTCCTTGCCAATGACCGAGAAGGCTTCTTTTGTGCATTTTTTTATCTCCATGAATACCGCGCGCTCCTTCGTCCGCCATCAGGGTGACATTCTGTCGAGCTTTGTCATACAATCTCCTTATTTTCACCTAATGGGTAAATTTTTGTCAATTGAGTATATCATCTGTCGTGTTATATTTGCAAGCTTTAGCCGCCAAAATTATGGGTAATTCATGGAAAAACACAATTTACACTGTCTATGGGTAATGATATAATGGACTAACTATATGCAAACGGAAACGCGAATATTTAACCAGGAGGGATGGTTTATTTATGGCCCGCAAGCTCAAAACGATGGATGGCAACAATGCCGCTGCCCACGTTGCCTATGCTTTTACAGAGGTCGCTGCGATTTATCCGATTACGCCTTCTTCAACGATGGCGGAGTATGTCGATAAATGGTCGGCAAACGGACAAAAAAACATTTTCGGTCAGACCGTTAAAGTATTGGAGATGCAGTCGGAGGGCGGCGCGGCGGGCGCTGTTCACGGCTCGATCCTGTCGGGCGCTCTGACAAGCACATTTACAGCATCGCAGGGACTTCTCCTGATGATTCCCAATATGTACAAATGGGCCGGAGAGCAGCTCCCCGCGGTCATGCATGTCACCGCCAGAACCATCGCTGCTCAAGCTTTGTCAATTTTCGGAGATCAGAGCGACGTTATGGCCTGCCGCCAGACGGGTGTGGCGATGCTCGCCTCCAACAGTCCACAGGAGGCCATGGACTTGGGCGCCGTCGCACATCTGGCTGCCATCAAGAGCAGCATGCCGTTCCTGCACTTCTTCGACGGTTTCAGGACGTCGCATGAAATGCAGAAAATCGAGGTCTGGAATTATGATGACCTCGCCGAGATGATTGATTACGACGCACTGAATAAATTCCGCCAGCGTGCGCACAACCCGAACCACCCGGTCCTGCGCGGGTCGAACCAGGGCGGCGACATCTACTTCCAGGCCAGGGAATCGATCAACTCCTTCTATGACAAGCTCCCCGGCATCGTCGAGAGCTATATGGATACGATCAACAAAAAGCTTGGGACAGACTATAAGCCCTTTAACTATTACGGCGCACCCGACGCCAAGCATGTTATCGTCGCCATGGGCTCCATCTGCGAAACGGCGGAGGAAGTCGTCGATTACCTTAACGCGAACGGCCAGAAAACAGGCCTTGTCAAGGTGCGCCTGTATCGCCCCTTCAGCGTGAAGCACCTGAAAAGCGTCCTGCCTGAAACCGTGGAGACGATCGGCGTCTTGGACCGCACCAAGGAGCCCGGTTCCATTGGTGAGCCGCTCTATCTTGATGTTATGACCGCACTGTCCGGTTCAGGCATCAACGTCGTCGGCGGCCGGTATGGACTCTCCAGCAAGGATACGACGCCGGGCCAGATTATCGCCGTATTCAAAAACCTTCAGGATAAAAATCCGAAGACGAACTTTACCATCGGCATTACGGACGACGTGACGAATCTCTCGCTGCCCGTCACCGACGAGCCCGATACGACGCTGAAGGATATTATCTCCTGTAAATTCTGGGGTATCGGCTCGGACGGCACCGTCGGCGCCAACAAGAACTCCATCAAGATCATCGGCGACCACACTGACCTGAAGGTACAGGCTTACTTCCAGTACGATTCCCGGAAATCAGGCGGCGTGACGATCAGCCATCTGCGCTTCGGCAAGAGCCCGATCAAATCGACGTATTATGTCTCAAAGGCGAACTTTGTGGCCTGTCACGTCCCGTCGTATCTTGAGCGCTTCGATATCGTACAGGATGTCAAGCCCGGTGGCGTTTTCCTGGCCAACACCTCCTGGAATACAGAGGAACTGACACAGCGCCTGCCTGCGTCGGCGAAGAAGTATATTGCGGACAACAACATCCGCTTCTACACGTGCGACGCCGAGAAAATCGCCCGTGAGATCGGTCTCGGCAACAAGACGAACGCGATTCTTCAGTCGGCTTTCTTCAAGCTGTCGGAGATTCTCCCGATTGACGACGCCGTCACCTATATGAAGAAGGCTGTGAGAGACACTTACGGCCGCAAAGGCGAAGATGTCGTCAACATGAATAACAAAGCCATCGACGCAGGCCTCGACAGTCTGGTGAAGATCGACGTCCCCGCCGTCTGGAAGACGCCAGATGCCGAAAAGCCGGCATCCGAGATCGACACCGACAGACCGGATATCAAGGAATACTACCAAAATGTCGCGGAGACGATGAACAATATGCGCGGCGACAAGCTGCCTGTCTCGGCATTCGTCGATCTCGACTGCGGCGCTGTTGTCCCGTCGGGCACCGCCGCGTACGAAAAGCGGAAGGTTGCCATAGACGTGCCATGCTGGATTCCCGAGAACTGCATCCAATGCAACCAGTGCTCCTATGTCTGCCCCCACTCGGTCATCCGTCCGTATGCTCTGGACCCCGATGAGGCAAATAATGCTCCCGAAGGCATGAAGATGCTCCCAATGACGGGCAAGGGCAATGAAAATCGCAAATTCGCCATTTTACCGACCGTTTTCGACTGTACAGGCTGCGGCTCCTGCGCGAACGTCTGCCCGGCGAAGGAAAAGGCCCTCGTCATGAAACCTCTGGACAGTCAGGCCGATCAGCAAAAATATTACGACTACGCCGAGAAGCATGTCTCCCGCGGCAAGGACACCGGCTTTGCTCCTACCACACTGAAGGGCTCGCAGTTCAAAAAACCGCTTCTCGAGTTCCCCGGGGCTTGCGCCGGCTGCGGC
>CAZVLO010000004.1:10726-20205 GCA_964628265.1 uncultured Papillibacter sp. | reverse complement strand
GGCCGAGGCCCTGCCTGGGCAAACTCCCTGTTTGAGGACAATGCCGAGTTCGGCTTCGGCATGGCAATGGCCTCTGAGCAGCGCCGCGAAGGCGTCCGCCTGATGGCCGAGGAGCTTGCCAAAAAGGACATCGATCCCGCAGTCAAGACCGCTATCGGAAACTGGCTTGATGTCTTCAGCGACGGTGAAGCAACAAAGTCAGCCGGAGAAGCTCTGGAAAACGCGCTCTCCGCAGTGCTTGCCAAGGACGGGGACTTCCCGTTCAGGACACAGCTGCAGGCGCTGTACAACACGCGTGACCAGTTTATCAAGCCGTCCGTCTGGATTTTCGGCGGCGACGGCTGGGGCTATGACATCGGTTACGGCGGATTGGATCACGTCATCGCCTCCGGCGAGAACGTCAACATCCTTGTGTTCGACACCGAGGTCTACTCCAACACGGGCGGCCAGGCTTCGAAAGCAACGCCCACCGGCGCCGTGGCGCAGTTTGCGGCCGCGGGTAAATCTGTCAAGAAAAAGGATCTGGCACAAATCGCCATGACCTACGGATATGTTTACGTGGCTCAGATCTCCATGGGCGCCAACTACCAGCAGACGCTCAAGGCCTTTCTCGAAGCCGAGAGCTATGACGGCCCCTCTCTCATTATCGCATACGCCCCCTGCATCAACCACGGCATCCGCGCCGGCATGGGCAAAGCCCAGACGGAGATGAAGAAAGCCGTGGAATCGGGTTACTGGAACCTGCTGAGCTACGACCCGCGGCTTGCCGCCGAAGGCAAGAACCCGCTCAGTGTTGACAGCAAAGCGCCCGTATCCAGCTTCAACGACTTCATTATGGGCGAGGTTCGGTACAGCTCGCTGAAGCTCGATTTCCCCGAGCGCGCTGAAGCCCTTTTCGCCGAGGCGGAAAAGGTTGCCCAGAAGCGTTACGAGAACCTCATCAGACAAAAGGAAATGTCGGACCCGAAGCAATAATAAGCGCGCATAACACTCCAAGGGGCTGCCAGGCCGGGCAGCCCCTTTTTATATTGCCATATCAGACATAAATGTTATAAAATACCTGTTGTCTCCAGTTCCGCAATTTTTATCAATCATTGCTGTAAGTCATTAGATATAATGAAGGTGCGCTATGGAATATATGGAGCATATCGGGAAAGTGATCGATTATATAGAGGAAAACCTGAAGTAGGAGATCAGCCTGGCGGCCTGCGCCACGGCCTGCGGATATTCTGTCTATCATTTTTTGCGGGTATTTAAGGAGCTGACCGGCCTGACGCCAGCCGACTATATCAGAAAACGCCGCCTGACGGAGATCGTCAAGCGGATTGAGGCGAAGGACGGCGTCATTGCCGATGCGGCCTTTGAATACGGCTTCAGCTCCAAGGAGAATTTTACGCGGGCGTTCAAGGCGGAACACCATATCCTGCCCACGGAATATAAAGCGGCACTGAACAGCCTGAAGCTCTATGAAAAGCTGGTCTTCGACCGGCCGCCTCTTCAGGTCGAGCCGGAGCTTTTGACCCTTGAAGCGTTTAATCTTGTGGTCTTTGAAAGCGACGAGGCATACGCGCCAAACTTCTGGAATAAGTATAACGCGAAAAAACTGTCCCGGCGGCTTTCGGGCGGCACCGTCTGCGCGGATTACGGCGTTACTTTTCGTTCAACCCCGGATTCAAAACGCAATTATTATATCGGTATAAAGGCGGAGGACGCCCGGGGCGATCTGACCGGAACGCTTGAGCTGACGATAACGGGCGGCCTGTACGCGGTGTTTGCGACGCCAATTGCCTCCCCAGCCGATTTCGTCAACACAATCCACCGCACCTGGGAATACATCCATATGACATGGCTGACAAAGGGCGGATACGAACGCACCGGAGGCCATGAGTTTGAATGCTATGTCGAGGACAGCCGTACCTACAGCGAAAAAATATTCATTCCGATAAGGGAGGTTTCGTCATGTCCGCTGAAATCGTCAAGTGCGAGCGTATCAGTCACCCGCCGGTACGTTTTATCGGCAAGCGCTTCTCTACATATCCCGATTGGGGCTTGTTCTGGCAGAACAACTGGTTCGAGGCAATCGAAAGCGCCGGTGCCCGCGCCGACGTCAACGACGACAGCTACTGCGTGCTGACGGGATTTACGCCTGAGGGGATCGAGTTTTATCTTGGCGAGTTTTTCCCGGCGAATACGGCGGTACCGGCGGGCTTTGATTATGCCGACCTGCCGGCGATGGAAGCGGGAATGTGCTATATCAGAGGCACGATCGAGGAATGTGTCGCCGTCCCCGTCCTGGGCAGGGCGCTGCTCCTTGACACGCTTAAACAAAACGGTATGACGGTTAAACAGGACGGAGCTCTGCCCCGCTGGGCGTCCTTCGAGCGGAGCAACTGTCCGCGCTGGACAGCGCCCGACGAAAACGGAAACGTGATTTTAGATTACGCGATATATCTGTGAACATATGTGAAACTGCTGTCTCATCATGCGCAGACGACTGAAGGCCGCCCCACAAAAAGGCGGGCGGAAAACTGTCCCGCCCGCTATATATAAACAAACAGCGCGCTATAGGCGCGTCATTTGTTTTTCTTGGGGATCTTAATCGTCAGGATGATCTCCTGGTCTGTCTCGTCGCGGCCACACCTGGCGTCAATGCCCGACTGCTGCATCATGCTCATGCCACGGGTCAGTGTGTTCATAAAAAGGCGCACATCTTTCAGGACATAAACAGGCTTGTGGGCCGTGCCGTCCTTGCGGTCTTTCTTCATTAGAAAGCTCTCGATGAGGGCCTCCGTATTGGCAACATTGAGATTCTTTTTAATAATCTGATCGAAAATTTCCAACCGGTCCCGCTCCTCCTCCAGCTTCAAAAGCGCTCTGGCGTGACGCTCCGTCAGACCGGTTTCCCTGATCATAAAGAGCAGTTCGGGAGACAGCTTCAGTATACGGAGCTTATTGGAAACAGCCGACTGGGACAATCCCACAAGGCGCGCAATTTCCTCCTGCTTATAACCGTTAATATTGACAAGACGGTATAGCCCTTCGGCCTCCTCTACAAAATCAAGGTCTCTTCTCTGTAGGTTTTCAACGAGTGCGAGAATCGATGACTCCTGAGAGTCAACATCCAGAACAATGCAGGGGACATCCTTTAAACCCACCAGCTTGGCCGCCCGGAGCCGCCTCTCGCCGGAGACGAGCTCATAACCGCCGCCGCGCCGTCGAACAGTCAGCGGCTGTAGAATTCCATACCTCGATATGCTGCCTGCCAGCTCGCGCATGGCGTTCGGCTCAAAGGTTTTGCGCGGCTGTTCGGGATTCGGCATGATATCGCCCGCCGCAAGATAGACGATACGGCTGGCTTCATATAGCCCTCGTTTTTTCATCAGCTGCATAAAAACGCGCCTCCTCTCATATATATAGTTGTTTTCAGTGTGATGATATACTATATGTAGTGCGAAATATGCAAAAAAAAGGCGAGAAGTTCATTCCCGCCTTTTTTTATTTTTTCCGCATTAATTTTTATTCAATACTGTTTTTCAGGTTTCAGCTCTTCAGAGAAATCATCAGTTCGTCAAGCTGCTTTCTGTCTACAACGTCGGGACAGCTTGTCATCGGCTCGGAGGCGTTCTGCACTTTCGGGAAGGCAATCACGTCTCTGATGCTGTCGGCTCCGCACAGGAGCATAACGAGCCGGTCAAGACCGTAAGCCAGACCGCCGTGGGGCGGCGCGCCGTACCGGAAAGCATTAATCAGATGTCCGAACCGCTCCTGTGCCTCCTCATCGGTAAAGCCCAGCGCGCGGAACATCGTCTCCTGCATCTCCGGAGTCGAGATGCGGATGGAGCCGCCGCCAAGTTCCGTGCCATTCAGAACGATATCATAGGCTTTGGCGCGACAGTTCTTTTTATCGGACGCCAGCTTGCCGATATCCTCGTCCATGGGTGCCGTGAACGGATGGTGCATGGCCACGTACCGTCCCTCCTCCTCGGAATATTCGAACATCGGGAACTCCGTGACCCATAGGAGCTTATAGTCTTCCTTCCTGGCAAGGCCAAGCCGTTTCGCGCATTCGATGCGCAGAGCGCCCAGCGACGCGAAAACAACTTTCTCGCTGCTGTCGGCGACGATCAGAACAAGGTCACCCGTTTGAGCTTCGGCACGGGTAATGATCTCAGCGGTCTCGTCCTCCGTCATGAACTTGGCGAAGGAGGATGTCATACCATCCGCACCCAGCCGCATCCAAGCGAGGCCTTTGGCGCCGTAAGTCTTGACAAATTCGACAAGCGCATCGATCTGTTTTCTCGGGAAACGCTCCGCGCCGCCGGGTATATTGATCAGGCGCACGCTGCCGCCGGTCGCAGCAGGCTCCGAAAACACCTTAAAGCCGCAGTCCTTGACAATATCGCTGATGTTTTTAAGCTCCAGCCCGAACCGGATATCCGGTTTGTCCGAACCGTAACGCTCCATCGCCTCAGCGTAGGTTATGCGCGGGATTGGCGCTTCAATATCGATATCTAGGATTTTTTTAAAAATGCGTTTCAAAAATCCTTCGTTGACGGCAATAACGTCGTCAACATCGACGAAGGACATTTCCAGATCGATCTGCGTAAATTCCGGCTGCCGGTCGGCACGCAAATCCTCGTCTCTGAAACAGCGGGCGATCTGAAAATAACGGTCGAAGCCCGAAAGCATCAAAAGCTGCTTGTACTGCTGCGGCGACTGGGGCAGCGCGTAGAATTTTCCCGGGTGGACGCGGCTGGGGACAAGGTAGTCCCGGGCGCCCTCGGGTGTTGATTTCGTGAGCATCGGCGTTTCAATTTCATAAAATCCGTTTTCGTCAAAATAGTCCCGCGCCGTCTTGGCCACCTGATGGCGCAGGGCGATGGCCCGCTGCATTTCCGGGCGGCGCAGGTCCAGATACCGGTATTTCAGCCGGAGCATGTCGTTGACATCGGAATTTTCGACGATCTCAAAGGGCGGTGTTTCCGATGCGGCCAGGACGCGCAGCTCAGTGACCTCAAGCTCTACCTCGCCGGTGGGAATATCTTTGTTTTTCGAAGACCTTTCCCTCACTCGCCCTTTCGCAGCCAACACATATTCGCTGCGTACGGAAAAGGCTTTTTTGAAAATTTCCCGATCGGAGGCGTCGTCAAAAGCCAACTGCAGGATACCTGTGCGGTCCCGCAGGTCGATGAAAATCAGCTGCCCCAGATCGCGCTGACGCTGGACCCACCCGCAGACGGCGATTTCACTGCCAATATCCTTGGGCCTCACCGTTCCGCAGTATGATGTTCGCCTGAAGTTTTTTAAAGATTCCATGTAGATTTCTCCCGTTGCGGTTATTTAGTTGGTTCTTTGATCGGCGCGCCGTCCTTAAGGTCGGCGAGCTTGTCTTTGATTGCCTTCGTGAGTATGGCGGCTGATGCTGTCGTCTGCTCGCCCGTCGCCATATCCTTGACTGTGACAAACTCCTGTTTGATTTCATCCTCGCCCAAAAATATGACAAACGGAATACCAAGCTTGTCGGCATAGCCGACTTTTGCCTTGAATTTTTTGTCCTCGCTGTAAATTTGTACCCGTATTCCCTCCTGACGCATCAGCGTCGCCAGCGATATTGCGGGGCTGAGGTTCTCCGTCATCGGCAGAATCAGTACGTCGGCAGGAGACGTCAAGACATCTCCGTTCAAATATCCCTGGTCCTCCAGCACGAAGAACAGCCGCGTCAGGCCGATGGAGATGCCGACGCCGGGCAGCTTTCGGTCCGTGTAATACTCCGCCAGGCTGTCATATCGCCCACCGGAGCATATCGAGCCGATCTCGGGGTGGTCCAGCATTGTCGTTTCGTAAACCGTGCCGGTATAGTAGTCGAGTCCGCGAGCTATTGTCAGGTCGACTTCATAATGTGACTCCGGCACTCCGAAGGCTGCCATATATTTAACGACCGTCGATAGCTCCTCAAGCCCCGCGTCGAAGGTTTCATTCCGGCCTTTATACTGGTTCAGCTTTTCAATGGGCTCAATTCCGCCGTCATGGCAGGTGATAATATCGATAATGTGCTGCGCCGCAGCGTCGGAAATGCACAATTCGCCTGTTAGAAGGCTCAAAACCTTCTCCTTGCCGATCTTGTCGATCTTGTCAATTGTCCGCATGACCTCAGCGGATTTATCGCCGATATCAAATATCTGAAAAAGCCCGTTGAGGATCTTGCGGTTATTTATTCGAATCACAAACCGTTCAAGGCCCAGCGTATAGAAAGAGCGATATATGATGCTGGGAATCTCCGCTTCGTTGATGATGTCCAGCGCGCCGTCGCCGATGATGTCGATATCAGCCTGATAAAACTCCCGGAAGCGTCCGCGCTGGGCGCGCTCGCCTCTGTAGACTTTTCCGATCTGGTAGCGCCGGAACGGGAAGGTCAGCTTCCCGCCATGCAGCGCAACGTATTTCGCCAGAGGCACCGTCAGGTCGAAGCGCAGGCAGAGGTCGCTGTCACCCTTGCTGAATCTGTATATCTGCTTCTCCGTCTCGCCGCCGGCCTTCGCCAGCAGAATTTCCGAGGCTTCTATAATCGGGGTGTCAAGCGGTGTAAAGCCATAGAGCGAAAAGGCTTCTCTCAGCTTTTCGGTCATTTTGTCGAAAAGCACCTGGCGTTCCGGCAAAAGCTCCATAAAGCCCGATAATGTCCTGGGGGTGACTTTTTCCATTACGATCTCCTGTTTCATCATCATCCTTACTCAGGATGACAGAGTGGTAAATAAACATAGGCGGGGGCATGCCCCCGCCCGATCATGAGTGCGTGTCCTGCTAATTCTTCGGGTTGACAATGTCGCGCCAGTCAAGGTCACCGCGTTTCAGGCCCTGTATCAGGACCTCGGCCGTCGCGACGTTGGAGGCAAACGGCACGTTGTGCTGATCGCAGAGGCGGGCAATATCAGTCACACTCCCTGCATCCGCCAACGACGGGTCGTTGAAATACATGACAAGGTCAAGCTCGTTATAGGCAATCCGCGCGCCGATCTGCTGGTCGCCGCCCTGGCTCCCGGAAAGATACAGCGTTATCGGCAGGCCGGTCGCTTCCGTCACAAGACGACCTGTCGTATTTGTCGCGCAGAGGGAGTGCCCCGCCAGTATGCCGCAGTAGGCGATGCAAAACTGCACCATCAATTCTTTCTTTCTGTCGTGCGCCATTAAAGCAATGTTCAGAACAGCCGCCTTCTTTCTGTTTAATTCATCTCGGTTTTTTTCCGGACCGCCATTTGCCGCTTAAGGGAATACGGTCACCCGCTATGCGCTGCGCTATGCGCAGAAACTGCAGCGCCGCTTTTTTGTTTTCATAAAGAATCAGCGGCATTTCAAGGTGAGAGGAATAAAACACCGCTTCATCCTCTTCCACAAGACCCAAGAGCTTTGCACTGATCGTATTAATGATATCGTCGACAGTTGTTTCAACCCGGTGGAAGTTCCTGGGGCTTATCCGGTTGACAATCAGCCGCACTTCCTCAATGCCCATGTTCCGGAGCTCTATGGCAACACGCTGCCCGTCTCTCATACTTGGGAGATCGCCCGTGGTGACGATCATCGCCATATCGGCGTTATGCGCCGCCAGACGAAATCCAGGCCCGATACCGCCTGGCGAATCGACAAGGCAGAAGTCAAAGTGGTCTTTAATCTGATCCATAAGCGATGACATCGCCTCCGGATCAATCTCGTCGGGCCCGCTGAATGCCGGCGCGGGCAGGAAATAGAGGCCTCTGATTTTCGGATGCTCGGTGACAGCCTCTTCCAGGCTGAGAGAGCCGCTCAGCACATCCGAAAAATTCGACACGGCATAATCCGACATGCCGATAACAATGTCAAGATTTCGCAGGCCGGCGTCACAGTCCACGCACAGCGTCTTATGGCCCAGCGCGGCAAGACATGAAGATATGGCGCCGACTGAAGTCGTTTTTCCCGTTCCGCCCTTACCCGAGGCGACAACGATCACTTTACCCATGCCTGTCTCCAATCCGCTCCTCGATTTCTCATACTTGTTATTATAGTTATACAATTATATACAATAGCCGGCTGATTGACAAGTTGAAATTTCGTTTAAAGTCCTTAAAAGTGAAGTTTTTTCCATTTTTCAGGCTGTTACGGCAGGATGGCATTGTCCTCGATAACCGCAGGCTTGACACCCTCGTGGAAATAATAGTCCATAATGTCTCTGGCAATCTCCATGATAGTCGAGCCGGAGGTACCCTTTTCCACAACCAGTGATATGGCAATCTGCGGATCATCCGCCGGCGCGTAGCAGACAAAAACGCCGTTGTTCAATGAGGCGTTGCCCGACGTTTCGCCTGTTTGTACCGTACCTGTTTTCGCTGCAACGGCTATGGGGTAATCTTTGAAAACCTTCTGCGCGGTGCCCTTGGGGTCGGAGGCCACGAGCTTCATGCCCTGCTGGAGGGTGGGAATCCATTCGCTGCCGTAAACGATGTTTAAGACCTTCGGCTGCGGTGCGTAGATGATGGATGTGAAGTCGGCGCTGCGGATGCTGCTGAGCATCGTCAGGCTGTAACGCGTTCCGCCGTTGGCAATCGTCGCTACATAATTGGCCAGCTGGATCGGTGTAAACTGGCTGTAAGCCTGGCCGATGGCCGCTTGAACCGTATCCGCCGCCCACCAGCCGGTATCTATTCCTTGATCAATTTTCCAGTCACGGTCTGCCAGGATGCCGGCCCTTTCCGGCAGCTCGATGCCCGTCTTACTGCCAAGCCCCAAATCAGCGGCCGTACTGACGAGGGCGTCGTTGCCCACTTCGTCTCCCAGCCAGTAGAAGAAAACATTGCAGGAATCGCGGAGCGCCGTGACGACATTCTCATCGCCGTGTCCGACGCCCGTCTGTTCGTATATCCAGCATTTTGGCTTGTTGTCATCGTATTTTGTGAATATGCCGCCATCAAAATACTTTGTCGTCGGAATGATCTTTCCCGTCCGGAGGCCAGTCAGTGCCGTGACCATCTTGTACGTTGAACCGGGCAGATAAATGCCCTGGGTCGCCCTGTTGAAAAGCGGCTTTGTCGGATCGTCCAGAAGGTCTGCAAAGTTTTTTGACAGATTTGCCGGGTCGTACGTCGGATAGGAGGCGCTGGCCAGGGTCTCGCCCGTATTGACATCCAGCACAACAACAGCGCCGCCCGTAGCTTTGTCCTCATCCTCACGGTCCATATTGATCAGGTCGATTTTTGCCGCTAGGGCTTTCTCGCAGACGGCCTGAAGACCGATATCGACGGAGAGAAATATATTCTGTCCGGGGATGGGTTCTTTATTTGTTTTGACGTCGATCACCGTACCGTCGTCCCTGGTGGTGATAATCTGGCTGCCGTCGCTCCCGTGGAGATAATTCTCGAAGGCCTTCTCAACGCCTTCCTTGCCGACAATCGCATTATATGAATATCCCAGAGGCTTGTAGATGTCGTTATACTCGGTACTGCTCATTTTCC
>CAZVLO010000004.1:9944-10695 GCA_964628265.1 uncultured Papillibacter sp. | reverse complement strand
GACCCAGCAGATGGGCGGCGTACTGTGTATGATACACGCGCTGGGCGCCGGTTTCGATATTGACGCCGGGGAAGGGCTGCGTTTTGACAAGGGTCAGGAAATCAACGCCCACATCACTGGCGAAGACATACGGGTTCATGCTCTTAACGCCGCGCATATCCATTTCGTAACGGACGCCGATAATAAGCCGCGCGTCGGAAATATTTGTCGTGTAGTCGATGCCGTAATGCTCTTTCATTTTTACAATCAGGTCAGAGGCTGAAATCTCCCCCTTAATCCCGAAGCTCTTCGAGAAGTATTTGAGGTAGGCCTCAAGATTGTTTTTTTGTGTGTTGCTCATGTCGTAAAGATAGGAAAACGGCGCGCCGATGGTCACCGGAAACGTGTCGGTATATTGAATGCCGTTGTCAATGGCCAGATGAACGAGTCTCAGAATTATTTCGTTGGTGTCGTCCCTGTCCTCGAACGAATCGCTCGAGAGGGTGATGTTGTAGACCGGGCGTGTGGACACGAGCACATTGCCGTTCCTGTCGAGAATATCACCCCGGTCAGCCGTGAGTGTGACTTTCTGGATTGTCGTGTCGCGCGCCAGCCAGGCTTTCTCGTCGGCGCCGGTATCATAAAGCTGGAGCTTGTACAAGGTGGTCGTGTAGAGCGCTGTCAGCAGCGCCATGATGACGAAAACCACCGCAACTCTAGCCGGTCTATAAAATTTCTGCATGAATATACCCTTTCGTATCCGTGGTGCTTA
>CAZVLO010000004.1:0-9911 GCA_964628265.1 uncultured Papillibacter sp. | reverse complement strand
GACCATACTATTCGGAAGATACCTTCCGCCCCAGCCTCCGGACAACCGGATAAACCGGCAGGGCAAAGATGAGGGAGTACAATACCTGCAGCAGCCCTGTGTGCATTAGCGCCGAGAATTCCACATTATTGAAAAAAACAAGAGAGAACATGGGTATAAATGAAATCAGCACCAGCACACTCGCACAGGATATAAGATATGTG
The DNA here is from genome assembly GCA_964628265.1 of uncultured Papillibacter sp. Classification (GTDB taxonomy): domain Bacteria; phylum Bacillota; class Clostridia; order Oscillospirales; family Oscillospiraceae; genus Sporobacter. The sequence goes on along the minus strand of CAZVLO010000004.1, from coordinate 9,708 downwards.
GGAAAGCCCCGCACAATAATCGTCTCGAACAGGACGCCTGCAACAATCCCGACGATCGTCAGCGTGACGGTCATGACAGCTACCGGCTGGTTAAACGACACATCGCACAGCATACCGGCCAGAAGCCCGTAACCGCCCCCGCGGAAACTGCCCTCAAATGTCGCGATACCGACGACGGCGATAGGCAGGAGAACGGGATAGACGCCTCCTATGGGAATATACGTAAAAACCATAGATTGCAGGATATAGATGATAATGATGAACACAATATGTGCGATCAGGACAAACGGTATTTTAATCTTCGACATCCTTATTTATCATCTCCCGACACTTCAAAGCTGGTAATCAGGTAGACGTTAGCAAGACTTTTTATATCAGCCGCCGGTTCGATTGTCGCATATTTGTCAATGCCCGTGCTGTTTGTCACAACCTCCCGGACGGTCCCGACGACGAGCCCCGCCGGCAGGATGCCGTCCTTACCGGACGTAATACCGGACGTAATAATGGTATCGCCCGCGATGATCTCAGTCGAATCCTCCATGTACCCGAATTTGAGAAGGCCTTCCTTCATAAGGGAAAAATCACCCATGGCGATATAACGCTTATCAGTACGGTCTATGTAAGCGCCGACGGAAAACCTTGTATCCAATATGGTAATGACGGTGGAGGAGTTCGATTCGACAACGTCTACGACGCCGACCAGATAACCATCCTCCGTGATGACACAGTCGCCCACCTTGATATCCGAATTGAACGAGCCTTTCCCGATCGTAAAGGATGATGACCAGTTTGATGAACCCCAGTTGATGATAGCCGCTGTGTCGTACTGCTCATAATCCGGATGGCGGGAGCTGAGCTCTAAAAGTGTGCGCAGCCGCTCATTTTCAGCGGAAATATCGGAGGAGTCGCGGTAGTCCTGCTGGAGCTTGTTCAGCTGCCCTTTGAGTTCGGCGTTCTCGGCTTTGAGCTTTTCATAATCATCTATATAGCCGTAGATGCTCTCAAAAGCGTTCGCCACTGACGCCGCAACGCTCCGCAGCGGCTTTGACAGGGATGTGATGATGTTTGTAACGAATCCCGAATCCCCGCCGGTATTGACGGATATCAATGTAATTGCCGCGATAATGATCGCTATAAATACGAAGGAAAACACCTTGACTCTGAATATTCGCCTCAATCGTATCACACCTTTCGCCTAACGATGTATCTCCCACAGCTATACCGGCTTATGAATAAGCTCCTGTCCAAAGCCGCGCAGCTCTGTGGCAAGCCTGCAGACCGGCAGTCCCACCACATTAAAAAAATCACCCTCGATCCGCCGGATAAATACAGCCCCCTTGCCTTGCGCGCCGTAAGCGCCGGCTTTATCCATCGGTTCCCCTGTGTTTATATATGCCTCAATCTCTTCATCGCGCATCGGGCTAAAATAAACGTCGGTTTTTTCAGCAAACGCCGTTTCCCTGCCACTGCTGATTACGGCGACGCCGGTATAGACCGTATGCTTCGCACCGGAAAGCCGCCGGAGCATGTTTCGGGCTTCGCGTTCAGTTTCCGGCTTGCCTAGAGCTTCTCCGTCAAGATAAACAAGCGTATCGGCGGCAATGACCAAGTCTGTCTTTAAGCGGGTTTCGGCCACTCTGCGCGCTTTTTGCCGTGCGATAAAAGTGACGGCCTCCTCCGGCGGCAGAGCGGGGACAGCCTCATCAACGTCCGCGGGGACGACTTCAAAGTCGCTGATACCCATCATTACAAGGAGTTCCCTCCTGCGCGGAGAGGCAGACGCCAGAACAATACCCATTACTCTACCCCTCTGTAATACAGGCCGCGTGTATAAGTGCCCGGGGTGTAATCGCCGCAGCCGAGGTATCTCTTCATGACGGCAACGCACTCCTGGGCGTTTTCCGTCGTAAACATCAGGCGTTCCGCCCAAAGGCCCAGTGCCGCCGTTTCACGCCTTTTATCCGCCAGAAACAGCTTTTTGGAATTGAGCACCACGTTTCTGCAGTTAAATTCAGGGACAACAGGAAACGCCGCGCCCTGCCTGTCCTTCAGTCCGGAAAAATTATCGCAGGCACAGACGCCCGAGCTGCTCTTGATGATACAGTTTTCGGTAAGCATCAGGGGGAGCCGTCCATAGACGATCAGCTCCGTATCAATCGATTTCGACAAGTCCCTGATAGCTTCAAGCCGGAGTTCAAACGACAATGTGGCCGAGGAAAACCCAAGATCCCTGAGCGTCCTCAGCGCTTGTGAATTGAATATATTCAGGCCGAAATCGCCCCTGGGGACAAACCCAAGGCTTTTCACATACTGCAGATGCCCGATGTTCCCGATGAGCGCCTCTCGGATACCCAGCTCGGAAGCCGCGCGCAGGAACTCCGTAACCTTCTTCTTCTCGCTGTCGAGTATGACCCGCGGCAACCTGACAGCCACGGTAATGTCCGGGTCTTCCAGAAACGGCATTAATGGCTCTTTATCCTTCACAAGCTCATCGGCCGGGACATACAAAATATGCGGCTTCAGGGCAGCCATATCTTTTGAAAGCTGCGTGAGCTTAATGACCGAAGCTGTTAGGACGGGCTTGTCCTCCCTGTTCAGAAGCCGGTATCCCGCAATAAATTCGCCTTCCTTGCGGGGTTCCAGATTCTTGCGTTTTTCCATCAACTCGGTCAGAAGATCCCGGCGCATTTTGTTTATGCTTGAAATCGGTACGGAAAGGCCGCTGTCGACAACGCTGCGGACGCCGATGCAATAAAAAGGCGTGCCGCCCGTTTTATGAAGCTGCGTCTGCAGGGACGCGGCTGTTATTTCCTTGTGGAACGCAGGCTCGGGTAACTCTCCCTGGGTCGAAACACTGTTTCCCCTGTCATCTGCCGCTGCCATTTTCACCGGTTCTCCGTGCTGGATGATCCCGACAAAGCGGACAGGCACCCGCTGGTATTCGCCATGCAGATAATTTTTGCGGGCTGTGGCAAAGATAACCTGGTCGCCTTTTTGCTCCTCCTCACGGATGCCGAACATGCCGGGTCCCCGTTTCCCGGTATAATACCCGTCGGTAAAACCCTGTCTTGAAAAAGCGTTTATAAGCGCCTTCATATCATCTGCGGAGGGCGGTTTTCTCTCTTTTACGGCTCTGGAATATATACCGGTTACAATGGCGGCATACTCGGGCCTTCTCATCCGCCCCTCAATCTTGATGCATGAGACGCCGATTTCTTCGAGCTCTTCAAGATAATCGATCAAGCAGTTATCCTTCATGCTCAGCAAATATTCCGCAGCGTGTCCACCGGTGCTGTAATTCAGGCGGCAGGGCTGCGCACACAGCCCTCTGTTGCCGCTCCTTCTGCCGATGACGGCGCTCATGTAGCACTGACCGGAATGGCTCATGCAGAGCGCGCCGTGGGCGAATACCTCCGTCTCAATCGGCGAGTGCTTGCAGATATAGGTCAGTTCTTTCCTGGACAGCTCCCGTGCTAGCACAACCCGGGATATGCCCATAGCCGCAGCAATCTTGACGCCTTCAAGGTTATTGATGCTCATTTGGGTGCTGGCGTGTACCAGAACCTCCGGCACCGCCTGTCGGACGGCCCTTAAGACACCAAGGTCCTGAACAATTATTGCGTCCGCGCCGTAACGGCAGGCGATTCTCGCTTGCTCAGCCACAGCCGGCAGATCTCTGTCGGCAACCAGTGTGTTGAGTGCAACATATATTTTTACGCCGCGAACACGGCAGTATTCGGCGGCTTTTCTAAAATCATCCGTGGTGAAGTTCCTGGCATTTCTGCGGGCGTTATAGTCACCGAATCCCAAATAAATGGCATCAGCGCCGTTCTGAACGGCCGCGATGACCCCTTCGGGAGATCCGGCAGGGGACAGTATTTCCAGCATGTTTCATCTGCCTTTCTAAGGGCTTTCCGGCATCGTCCGCCATGACGCCCAACCGCATCATGGCGGCATATGCTTGTAACATCCTATTATATCAGTAATTAGCGTTTCAGGCAACTATGCCGCAAACACACCCGGAGTCCTCCCCTGTAAGCGTTTTCCTTTTATTGCTGATACTTAAAATACCATAAAAGAGAAAATGCTGTCAACAAAAAGCCCCGATCGGCGCTCTTTTTGCTTATCCCGCTTGGAATTCTGTCGGCACCGTCCCATATAAACCAAACCTTCGGCTCCATGCGGGCCTTTCAATAATTCTGAACAGAAATCTGACGATTTAATCTATGCCGCCATTGCTCCGTGCAATGATTGCTGTTATAATCAATCAAGAAAACGCCGCGCTGGAAAGGAGCTGAAGGAAATGGCTGAGGTTCGGTTTGTTCTGCCGGGCTCCAATACGATTACCCTGAGCAGTCAGATTGTGGACACGCTCATCCGGACCGGAGACGGCGGTGCTGCGCTTCTGTATCTTTACGCCGTCCGGACAGGCGGCTCGCTTTCCGTCAGCCAGGCGGCTAAAACCTTCAACCGCAGCGAAAAGGAAATCGGAGATTCTATGGAGCTTCTCAGCAAGCTGGGGCTTCTGAAATACGATGACACACCGGTGCCCGTCCGGAAAGAAGAATTGCCGGAGTATACAGCGGATGACATTAAACGCGAGCTCCAAAACGGCAGTGTATTCAAATCCCTCGTACAGGAGGTCCAGCATAGTCTCGGGAAGATTCTGACCTCCGACGACCTTATCAAGCTGTTCGGGATATACGACAACCTGGGCCTGCCGCCGGAGGTAATCCTCCATCTCGTCACCTATTGCATAGACGAAAACAAACGACGCTACGGGCCGGGGCGCGTCCCCACAATGCGATACATAGAAAAAGCCGCGTTTACCTGGGAGCGGGAGGGTATAATGACCCTGGAGACGGCTGAGGAATACTTAAAAAAACTCGACGCGAGGCGGTGGAGCCTGTGTACTACAGGAAGCTGCTGAAAACCGGCCGGCTCGTCTGGAGCTATATGGATTCAATCATCGGCAGCTGGCATCAGAAAGGGCTGCAAACGGTTGGCGATATTCAAGCCAAAGACGGCAGGGGTGTAAAACCGGCCGATAAGCGGAACCGGGGGGAATCGTCCAGGCCTTCAGCCCCCTCTCAATCTGAAGTTGAGCATATGAAAAAATTCCTTGAAAAGCTGAGGGAGGAATAAATATGTCTATAGACGGTAAGATTCTTGCCAAGGCGAAAGCGCGTCTTGAAGAAAGAAAAAGAGAGTTTGAAATTCAGCGCGAAAACCGGCTCAGGGAGGTCTATGTGAAGTGCCCGCGCATTATGACCCTCGACCGCGAAATCAAGAACACCGTTATCGACGTCATCGGGATTGCTTTAAAAAAGGGGCAGGACCCTGACGACGCCATAGCAGAACTCCGGGAAAAAAACCTTGACTTGCAGTCGGAGCGCGTCCAGACTCTCATTGCGGCCGGTTTTTCCCCGAATTACATCGATGATGAATATTTGTGCAGCCACTGCCGTGATACCGGCTATAACGGCACAGAGATCTGCTCCTGCCTGAAAAAACTGTATACAGAAGAACTGAAGGCGTCTTTGAGCAATCTTTTTAAGCTCGGCAATGAATCGTTCGATAATTTTGATTTATCGTGGTATGATGATATATCCAATCCCGAGCTCGGCATGCCGACGAGAAGTTATATGGAAGGCGTCTGCGAAACTTGTTACCGGTACGCAAATAAGTTCAGCCTCAAATCGACAAATCTGTTTTTTAACGGCGACACCGGCCTGGGGAAAACCTTTTTGTCCGCGTGCATCGCGCGGGTCGTGGCCGAAAGGGGTTTTTCCGTCGTCTATGATATGGCCTGCTCGATATTTTCGGTCTTTGAGGAAGATAAGTTTTCAAAAAGCGATGCTCCCGAGCAGCTCCGCGGGGAAATCAGGCGCTATATCGAATGCGACCTGCTGATCATTGACGACCTGGGAACGGAGATGACAACCGCGTTTACAGTCAGCGCACTGTATGAGCTTCTCAACACAAGACTCATCGCCGGCAGAAAGACAATCATCAGCTCAAATCTTTCTCTTGACGAGCTCCACCGCCGGTATACACCGCAGATTCTGTCGCGGATTGAGGGTGAATTCCAGATTTTGAAATTTTACGGCCGCGACATCAGGCTTCTTAAAAAGGGACTGTAACGACATTTATTCAGTCCATTGAATATTGCATAATTTTTGCGTAATTATTTCCCACAGGAAATATCCGTTGGAATTTCACGGGTTTTACACATTCTCCACATGTTTTTCCACACGCGTTATGTTAACACTGCCACTGAATTATTCACGCTATTGACGTCACTGCCTTGCTTTTTCTGTAAGCGGGGTGTAAAATGAGCCGCTTGCGAATATAGATTAATGCTGAGCAATCTATAACCTTAAAAGGCATTAAAAGGGTGGTCTGATTTGTCCGAAACAAAAAAACAGAGCTATCTGAAAGGCGCGGCCATATTGGCCTCGACCGTCATCATAGCTAAAATTATCGGCGCTGTCTTTAAAATACCCCTTTATAATCTTCTGGGTGAGAGCGGTACAACAAACTTCGCATTGACATATTCTATATACGCTTTGCTTTTAACGATCTCCACCTCCGGCATCCCAGTGGCGCTGTCGCGCCAGATTTCGGCAGCAGCCGCCATCGGGCGCCCGCGCCAGGTCAAACGTTATTTCTCCGTGGCTCTGCCGGCTTTCGCGTTTGTGGGTGCACTCTTTGCCGTGCTCATGTTTGTGTATGCCGATCAATTGGCTGTAATAATGGGCGACGATATTTCAGCCGGAATACGCGTGCTGTCCCCAGCCGTATTCTTTGTCTGTGTGGTCTCTGTCTTTGAAGGCTACGGACAAGGCCACGGCAACATGCTGCCAACGGCGGTCAAGCAGATCATTGAGGTCACCAGTAAACTGGTGTTCGGGCTGGCCATCGCCTGGTGGCTTCTTAAGCAGGGCGAAGATACCCCCATTGTGGCAGCAGGTGCTATCTCCGGTGTCCCCATCGGTCTGGGTATCGCTTTGGTGGTCCTTATTATCAACAAGAGGAAAATCGACAGATCGCAGCATTACGACCGATTGTCAGCCGACGCGCATGATGTGCCGGCCAGCCGTTTCAGAACGCTGCTGAGCATTTTCAAGGTAAGCATCCCCATAACAATCGGCGCCTCCTTCATGAACATCCTGACGGTAGTGGACTACAGGCTCACCCTGTACAGACTCCAATCCGGCGCGGGCTTCACGAACGAAATCGCAAAAACGCTGACGGGTGTTTATTCCATGGCGCAGACGATCATGATCATACCCTCATCCCTGATTGTCCCGCTTTCGGTCAGCATTATTCCGGCGATTTCCGCAGCTATCGCCCACCGCCGCCATCGGGAAGCCAAAGAGGTCATGGAGTCCTCACTGAAGCTGACGAATCTGTTCGCCATGCCGGCCGCAGCGGGAATCAGCATCCTGTCATTCCCGATTTTCAATGTCCTTTACCCGAACATGCATAAGGTCGGCCCGAACCTTCTGATGATATTTGGCATAACATCCTTCTTTATATGTATGCAGATTATTTCAACGGGGATCCTGCAGGCAAACGGGCATGAGAGAATCCCGATGCTTATTTTTCCGGCGGGCGGAATTATCCAGATCGTTTTGGACTGGTTCCTTGTCGGCAACCCCGATATCGGCATCATCGGCTCTCCCATCGGTACGCTTTCCTGCTATCTGTCCATATCGGCGCTCAATTTCATATATATCGTAATTAAGGTCAATAATAAACCTAATTTCGCCAGGGTTTTCATTAAGCCGGCGCTGTGCACCGCTGTAATGGGCATCGCGGCATGGTCAGTTTATGAGCTGCTGTTTAAGATGGGCTCCGGTGTCCTCGGCAGCGGACGGGCCGCGCTTCTCGTCTATCTCGTGGGCGCTATTGTCGCCGCGGTTATTGTATACGGAATCCTTATCATCGCAACAAAAGCAATCACACGGGAGGATATGAAGCTCGTTCCCAAAGGCGAAAAAATCGCAGATTTCCTTAAAATCAAGTAATATCAATGTTTTTTTTAAAAATATTGATAAAATAGCTTGCGGAATGGTGCAAAGTATGGTAAATTTTGAAAATAAAGAACGCTATAACGTCTATGACCTGAAAAAAATCGTCTCTCTTCTGCGCGGCCCCGGCGGCTGTCCTTGGGATGCCGAGCAGACCCACGAGAGCATCCGGCGCAATTTTCTGGAAGAAGCGTATGAAGCCGTCGAGGCAATCGACCAGGGCGATATGAATCACCTGTGCGAAGAACTGGGCGACGTCCTGTTGCAGGTTGTGTTTCATTCGGATATCGAAGAAGCCGCCGGCAGGTTTGATTTGGACGACGTGGCCGATATGTCCGTCCGGAAGCTCCTGACTCGCCATCCCCACGTCTTCGGAGACGTCAAGGTTTCCGGCAGCGACGATGTTATAGAGAACTGGGAAACCGTAAAGCGCGCCGAAAAAAAGCAAGAGACTGTCGCCGATTCTCTGGACGCTGTTGCCAGGAGCCTGCCCGGTTTATGGCGGGCAGAGAAGCTTCAGAAAAAGGCGGCGAAGGTCGGTTTCGACTGGCCTGATATCAGCGGCGCAATGGACAAGCTGGATGAGGAGCTCGCTGAGCTTAAGGAAGCCGTTCATACTGACATCGGGACGGCTGAGGAGTTGGGCGATCTGATATTTTCAGCCGTCAATGTAGCCCGGCTCCTGGCCATAGACCCGGAAGAGGCTCTGAACAGCACCAGCGAGAAGTTTGCCGCCAGATTCAGACGCCTTGAAGAAGCGGCTGCAGCGCAGGGCAAAAGCCTCGAGCAAATGACCCTTCCGGAGATGGACACGCTTTACGAAGCCGCAAAGAAGGAATTAGAGAATAAATACGACATATAAAATCGTATTTTTCTTTAAAATATAGAAAAGCACATAATTTTTAGGAGGACGGTACGAATGAATAAAGCAGACCTTATAAGCAAAATCGCTGTAAACTCAGGCCTTTCAAAAAAAGACAGTGAAAAGGCCCTCGCCGCTGCGATTGATGCGATTGTTGAGTCTCTGAAGGTAGGGGAAAAAGTTCAGCTCGTCGGCTTCGGCATCTTTGATGTCAAAGAGCGCGCTGCACGCACGGGTCGGAACCCGAAGACAAAAGAAGCCATTAAAATTCCCGCTTCCAGAGTACCCCAGTTCAAGGCTGGAAAAGCGCTTAAGGATGCCGTTGCAAAACAGCAACCTTTCTGATGCACCGCAGACCTATGCTTCCGATGCAATATAACCGAAGCGATTACAAAATAGCGGCGCGGATATATTCGTGCCGCTATTTTTATTCATGGGCAGGAGCAAGAAACTTTTCGCCGAAAAAGCTTTTCACAGGGGAGGGTTATTATGAGACTTGACAAATACCTTAAAGTATCAAGACTAATCAAACGGCGGACGGTAGCCAACGAGGCCTGCGACAACGCCCGCGTCTCGGTCAACGGCCGCCCTGCGAAGGCCTCCTATGATGTCAAAATCGGCGATATCCTTGAAATCCGTTTCGGTCAGCGCGCACTCAGGGTCGAAGTGACCGCTATCAACGTATACGCGCAGAAGGCCGATGCCGGCGCCATGTATCGTGAGCTACCGCAAGAATAAGTCACAAGCCCCCGGGCTTTTGTACTGCACCACAAAAAACGGACATTGAAAGAAATCCCCCAATCGTAGGAT
>CAZVLO010000003.1:55513-76329 GCA_964628265.1 uncultured Papillibacter sp. | reverse complement strand
GGATCTTGCGGGCTTCGCCGCCGCCAGCTATATGCGCGGCATCGGCTTTATTCAAATACCGACGACTCTCCTGGCTGCTGTGGATTCCTCCGTAGGCGGCAAAACAGCCATCGACCTGGATTCGGGCAAAAATCTGGCCGGCACCTTTTATCAGCCGGATCTCGTCCTGTGCGATTACACCCTGCTGGACACCCTGAGCGAGGACTACTACCGGGACGGTTTGGCCGAAGTCATCAAATACGGTGTCATTGCCGACCGGGAGCTTTTCGATATGCTCAAGCCGCCCCTGAAGCTGCGCATCGAGGAAATCATCGCCCGCTGCGTGACCATCAAGCGGGATATCGTTTCCATAGACGAAAAAGAAGCGGGCCCCCGTAAGCTCCTCAATTTCGGACATACCATCGGCCATGCTGTCGAAACCCGCAGTAACTATGCACTTTCCCACGGCAAAGCCGTTGCCGTCGGCATGGCTGTTATCTCCCGCGCTTCATCAAAAATGGGCATCTGCGACACCGATACCAGTGATCAGATAATCTCTGTAATTCAGTCCTTCGGTTTACCCGCGAACACAAATTTCACTGCCGCGGAGCTGAGTTCCGCCGCCCTCAGCGACAAAAAACGCAGCGGTGGTATTCTCACCCTCGTCGTCCCCGAGCAGATCGGCCTTTGTGTCCTCCGGGAAACGCCTGTCAGCGAACTGGAGCATATCATCGGGCTGGGACTTTAGCCTGCGAATTGCATAATAAGGAGGTCGGCTTCTTTGGAAACTCAGTCTCTTGTTCCCGAGTACTGGAACCACAATACGGCGTATCACCGGTGGATACTCAAATGTATAGGTAATAATAACCGAAGGATACTCGACGTCGGCTGTGGTGAAGGCTTGCTTATGAACCGGCTGCTCCCGCGCGCTTCGCTTGTCATCGGTATTGACCCTGACCCGGGGGCAATAAAGAGGGCTGGGCTCAGGCTTACTGACAAAGCAAATGCTCTATTTGAAACGACGGATTTTCTATCATATAAAGCCGGATCGTTCGATGCAATTGTTTTTGTGGCTTCGCTGCACCACATGAACGCTGAGCAGGCATTCAGGAAATCAAGAGAACTGCTCGCTCCGAATGGCGTACTGCTTGTTGTGGGCTGTGCCAGACCAAAAACCGTTCTTGACTGGGTTGTTGAGATTGGCCGGACTCCCCTCGCGGGAATCGGCACGATGCTCCACCATGAATCAAGCCCCGGTGTTATAACAAAATATCCCGAATCCTCACCGGGAGAAATCAAGTCGCTTGCAAAAGCCATATTGCCGGGTGTCTTTATGCGTCAAGCACTGTATTATCGCTATCTTCTATTTTGGAGAAAACCACCTTCCTCCCGGGGTACTGCCTCATAAAGCGGGAATTCATCAAAATCCTTCAGCACCGGAGGTTATCAATGACCATTAAAATCACAAAACCACTGCAGGGCGGCACAATAAACGCTATCGCCTCCAAGTCGCAGGCGCACCGGCTTCTCATCTGCGCAGCCCTGTCATCGAAAGGATCAAAACTCGTCTGCTCAGAAACAAACGAAGATATTGACGCCACTGTCCGCTGCTTAAACGCGCTGGGTGCGAAGATTACTTACGAAAACGGCGTTTTCAATATTTTGACCATAAAATCACCTGTACAGGGCGAATGCCTTCTCGATGCAGGTGAAAGCGGGTCGACGCTGCGCTTCATGCTCCCCGTGGCCTGCGCCCTGGGGGCTGATACCCGGTTTATTATGCGGGGGCGTCTGCCATCGCGGCCCCTGTCTCCCCTCTACGAGGAACTGATGGCTCACGGCTGCGCCCTGACGCCATTGGGAATGAACCCCATCCATGTCAGCGGCCATCTGATCAGCGGCAGATACGCCATGCCGGGAAACATCACGTCCCAATTCATCAGCGGTCTCATGTTCGCCCTGCCGATACTTGACGGTGACAGCCTTATTAAGATAACCGGCGATATTGAATCAAAGCCCTATGTGGATATGACAATAGCAGCGCTGAAGGAATTCGGCGTTGTCGTCAAGCCGGGTCAAAACGGTTATATCGTCAAAGGAGCGCAGCGGTACGCGCCGCGGGAGGCCATCACTGTGGAAGGTGATTGGTCCAACGCCGCCTTCTGGCTCTGTGCTGGAGCGTTAAACAACAACGTAACCGTCACAAACCTGAATCCCGATTCTCTGCAGGGAGATAAAGGTATCTTATCTATATTGGGTCGCTTCGGCGCTCAGGTTAGCATTGGCAAAGACCGCGCATCAATCAGCCGCGGCTCTTTGAAGGGCTTCGATATCGACGCCGGCAATATCCCCGATCTGGTCCCCGTTCTGGCTGCCGTGGCGTCTGTTGCCGAAGGTAAAACAACGATCTATAACGCCGGGCGGCTCCGCATCAAGGAAAGCGACCGGCTCCGGACAGTGACGGAGACTCTTCGTACGCTGGGTGCCGATATCGCCGAAACCCATGACGGCCTTGTCATTGTCGGCAGGGACCGGCTCACCGGCGGCACCGTCAGCGCTCACGGGGACCATAGAATCGCAATGATGGCTGCCGTTGTCTCCTCTGTATGTACCGGCCCTGTGGTTATCGAAAACGCAGAAGCCGTTAATAAATCCTATCCGGGATTTTTCAAAGATTTCGCCGCCCTGGGCGGTAAAACAGAGGAGGTAATATAATGTCCTCAATGTACGGCCAAAATATAAGAATCTCGATTTTCGGGCAATCCCACAGCGACGCCGTCGGTGTTGTCATCGACGGACTACCCTCGGGTTTCCGGATTGACTTCGAGGAGCTTCACCGATTTATGCAGCGGCGGGCGCCGGGGCATAACAGCCTTTCGACGCCGCGCCGCGAAGCCGATATGCCCGAATTCCTCTCGGGTCTTGCAGGCGGCGTTACCTGCGGCGCGCCCCTCTGCGCCGTCATCCGAAACACGGACACGCGCTCAGCGGATTATGACGAGCTCAGGGATATTCCCCGCCCCGGCCACGCCGATTTCACCGCTCAGCTCAAATACAACGGTGCGCAGGATGTGGCGGGCGGCGGCCATTTCTCCGGGCGGCTGACCGCACCCCTGTGTATCGCGGGTGGCATCTGCCTTCAGCTTTTAAGGGAGCTCGGTGTTGAAATCGGCGCCCATATCGCGTCCGTCGGCAGCGTCAAGGACGCGCTGTTTGACCCTGTCCGCGTTGACGCCGATACCCTCAGCACCGTTAAAAACGCCGATTTTCCGGCTATAGATAAAGTCAAAAGCGCTTTGATGGTCAAGGCCATTGAAGAAGCACGGCTTGACGGCGACTCCCTGGGCGGCATCATCGAATGCGCCGCCATCGACGTCCCGGGCGGATTGGGTGACCCAATCTTCGACGGGATGGAAAACCGCATCGCGGCGATTGTCTTCGCCATTCCCGCCGTCAAGGGCATCGAGTTCGGCAATGGCTTCAGAAGCGCCGAACTGCGCGGCTCTGAAAACAACGACAGTTATTATTTCGATAAATATAGCTTTGGAACAAATCATACCGGCGCTGTCAAAACCCGTACCAATAATCACGGCGGTATTCTGGGCGGCATCACCTCCGGGATGCCGGTTATATTCCGGGCATCATTCAAGCCCACGCCGTCCATCCCAAAGCCCCAGCAGAGCGTCAGCCTGTCAAGGGGCGTTGACGCAGCCCTGACTGTTCGGGGCCGCCACGACCCCTGTATCGTCCCCAGGGCTGTCCCCTGCGTGGAAGCTGCGGCAGCCATCGCAATATATGACGCATGGCTTGACAATAAAAAGTACAATTAAGGAGTATTTTATGGATATCAGTGAATTGCGTACACAAATCGATTCAGCGGACAGTGCTCTGCTGGACGCTTTCCGCCGGCGCATGGATGTCTCCGCGCAGCTGGCGGTATATAAAAAAGAAAACGGCATTCCCGTCTATGACCCGGCCAGAGAACGTCAGAAGCTGAGTGCCGTCGTGTCCGAAACACCGGCGGAGCTGCGGACATACGCCTCGGCGCTCTATTCCCTGCTGTTTGATCTCAGCCGGTCATATCAGGAAAAGATTTTCAATCCCGAAGCCCCGCTCATTAAAGAAATCACAAGCGCCATTGAGAATACCGCGAAACTCTTCCCCCGGGAAGCCGTTGTCGCCTGCCAGGGCATCGAAGGCGCATACTCACAACTGGCCAGCGAGAAGCTGTTTGCACTCCCGAACATCATGTACTGCAATACATTTGAGAGCGTCTTTTCGGCCATCGACTCGGGCCTCTGCAAATACGGTGTCCTGCCGCTTGAGAACAGTACAGCCGGCTCGATCAACATGATCTACGACCTGATGACGAGGTATCGTTTCTATATCGTGCGCAGCACCCGGCTGAAAATCGACCACAACCTGCTGGCGAAAAAGGGCGCTTCTTTAAAAGATATTAAGGAAATCTATTCCCACGAGCAGGCGCTTAACCAGTGTGGTGTCTTCTTGAAATCACTGGGCAGCATTAAGTTAACCGCCTGTGAGAACACGGCCATTGCCGCGCAGCTTGTCGCCGACTCGCCCCGGCAGGATGTTGCCGCCCTCTCCTCCCGATACTGCGCCGAGCTCTACGGTCTGGACTGCCTGTCCGACTCCGTTCAGGATAAGGGCAATAACTACACGCGCTTTATCACCATATCAAAAGACCTTGAAATTTACCCCGGCGCTGATAAAACCAGCATTATGCTCTCCATCCCCCATAAGCCCGGCTCGCTGTACCGGGTTCTTTCCCGCTTTTACGCGCTGGGCATCAACCTCATTAAGCTGGAGAGCCGCCCCATTCCGGACCGGGATTTTGAGTTCATGTTCTACTTCGACCTGGAAACGCCTGTGTATTCGCCGGAATTCATCCGGCTCATAAATGAACTCGACGGTGTCTGCGAGGAATTCCGTTACCTGGGCAGCTATTCTGAGATTGTTTAGCTGATTATTTGCACAAATTGTCTGGCAGATTATTTGTATAAATATGGTTGACTTTGCCACTTAAATTCTATAGAATTAAATTCGACTCAGAATTTTAAGCTCTTAAGCTCTTTAACAGGAGCAGCTGCCGGAGGTGGTAGAATCTTGTCAAATCGTCCGGTCGGGCTGTCATTTTCAGCTACAGACCGTGTTCCGACCCCGGCAGCGTATAATTCTTGTTATGATGTACAGCAGCGCGTCGACAATTATGCGGCCGCAGTGCTCTATTACATACGCCAACGATATGACAGTCCGATTTGGAGGCTCTACGGCTTTCATGCCGCTCCGGGCAGTGACACTATTTATCTCTTTGATACCTCACCAGCGTCAGCAGCTGAAAATTATTATATACAGCGCCGGCGGGAAGGGCCGGTCTGGATTCCGGTTGCCGCCATCGGCAGATAAATACAGGAGAGAATATGCAGCGCTTTTATCTTTTAGGGGAGCATCTATCCCATAGCTTTTCACCGCTAATCCATTCCATGCTGGGTGATTACGACTATCACCTCATCGAAAAAAAACCGGAAGAAGTCGAAGATTTCCTCAAACACGGCAATTTTGACGGACTTAACGTGACGATTCCTTATAAAAAAACAGTAATCCCCTATTGCGACGCGTTGTCGGACCGCGCATCGCGGATCGGTAGTGTCAATACCATTCTCCGGCAAAAAGACGGCCGCCTTTTCGCCGACAACACAGATTATGACGGTTTCCTGCGCCTGATCAAAAAACTGGCTATCGATATTTCCGAAAAAAAAGCCCTCATACTGGGCAGCGGCGGCTCTTCCCGAGCCGTCCGCGCCGTTTTGGAGGATCTGAACGCCGCCGAAACTATTATTGTCTCACGCACCGGTGAACATAACTATATGAATCTTCACCGCCACCGGGACGCTGCGCTGATCGTCAATACGACACCCGTCGGTATGTACCCGAACAACGGCAGTATCCCCGTCTCCCTCGCAAGCTTCCCCGTCTGCGAAGCTGTTATCGACATCATCTACAACCCCCACAGGACGGCGCTGCTGCTGGACGCGGAAGACCGGTGCATCCCCTGTATCAACGGCCTGCCCATGCTGGTGGCGCAAGCGAAACGCGCCGCCGAAATTTTTACGGATTCCACTATTGACGACTTTTTAATTGACGAGATTACAGAGAATATCCGGCGCCGGGTTATGAATATCATCCTCATCGGTATGCCCGGCAGCGGCAAATCCACAACAGGAGCGGCACTGGCAAAAGAAACGGGACGGAGATTTATCGACACAGACCATTTGGTCGCGCAAAAAGCCGGAAAGAGCATCCCGGAGATTTTTGCGGAATCGGGCGAGACCGTTTTCCGGCAGCTGGAGACAGGTGCCCTGCGGGAAGCTTCCAAAGAAAGCGGGTGCGTTATCGCCACCGGCGGCGGCATCGTCAAACGGCCGGAAAACCGCGGTCTGATCCGTCAGAACAGCACCTGTGTCTTTCTCCACCGCGATATCACGTCCCTGCCCATTGATGGTCGCCCGCTTTCCCAGACAAACGGCATCGAAGATCTGGCAAAGGAACGCCTCCCCCTGTATAACAGCTGGTGTGATTTCAAAGTGACCGCAAATGGTGTCAGCGAAACTGTGAACGAAATGATGGAGATACTCGAATTATGAAATTTCTGGTCATCAACGGTCCGAATCTCAATATGCTGGGTATCCGGGAGCCCGACGTCTACGGCAAAAAAAGCTATTCAGACCTCCTGGATTATATCAGAGAAGCAGCATCGGACGCCGGCGTTGACGTCGAGCTGTTTCAGTCTAACAGTGAAAGCGCCATCATTGACATTATTCAATGCGCCTACGGCAAATTTGACGGTATCGTCATCAATCCTGCCGCTTATACCCATACAAGCATCGCCATTCTTGATGCCCTGAAGGCCGTGGCAATCCCCACCATTGAGGTGCATTTGTCAGACATTAACAGCCGTGAAGCATTTCGGCGTCATTCCTATATTTCAGCCGCCTGCCTCAAAACAATCGCAGGTAAAGGCTTCAGGGGATACAGGGAAGCAATAGAATATCTCAGCACATACATAACAGAGGCTGCCGAATAACGGCAGCCTCTTGTCTTATTAAGCCTGACGGTTATTGCACCCCGCAGCGGCGAACTGTTTTCGCCGGCTTTCCCCTGGCGCCTCTTCTATTGCTTTGCTGTCCCGCCCAGTTCAACCAGCTTCCTCAGCCGGTGGTTAAGGCATGATTTCGTGACCGCCATCATTTCAGCCAGCTCCGTTAAGCTCAGCTCCGGGTATCTGCGCCGCATATCTGCCGTCTCCCGGAGCTTTTCCGGAAGGCGGTCAAGCCCTGTATCAGCGTCGATTTTCTCAATGGCTGCGATCTGCTGAAGCGCGGCGTCGACTGTTTTTGAGACATTGGCCGTATCACAGTTAACTTTTCTGTTGATGCTGTTGCGCATATCCTTCTCAATCTTCTGCGACATGAGCTCCATCGCCGACAGCGGTGCGCCGATGGTCGTCAGAAAATCCTCAATAGCCGTGCTCTGCTTAAAATAATTGACAAAATTGCCTTTTCGCTCTGCCTCTTTAGGTTCAAAGCCCATATCCAAAAGCAGCGAGTATGTCTCCCTGCTGACGTTATAATGATCGGTTACCAGTTCAAGATGATACCGCTTGGCGGGGTCCGTCACCGACCCCCCCGCCAGGAAAGCGCCTCTTAAAAAGCTCATCCGGCAGCATTCGTCCTCCAGTGCACCCAGGTTAATATGGAGCGCCAGCAGCTTGCTTCCTACAAATCCGAAGGCATCTAAAATGGCATGGAGCTTCTCGGGATCGCTGATGATAAACATCTGCTTTCCGGCTTTAACCTTTGAATCGGGAGCGGAACCCGACTGCGGCAGCACGTCAAAAGACAAGCCGAAAGCGCGCTTGAACAGCTTCGGCAGCCTCTGCGCCAGCTCGCGGCTCTCTGTTATGATTTTGATTTCCCGAGCGGTAAATGTATTGCAATACAAAAGGAGGCCGTAGCTTTCTGCCAGCGCGCAGCATTCCCGGTTTATTGTGTCTCTGCAAAGCTCTGCCTTTGTCCTGTTTGAAAACGACATGCCATGCCTCCTTCCATGAGTTGTCAACCCCCCACAAGTTACTTGTCAAGGTCCCGATGAATACAATCTACGGGGTATCCCTTCGTCATCAGGAAATCCGAGAGGGCGCGCGCGATAGCCACCGACCTGTGATGGCCGCCGGTGCAGCCAATGCTGATGACAATGTGGCGTTTCCCCTCTTCAACGTAACAGGGCAGTAAAAACTCCATTAAATCCAGAAGCTTGTTATAAAACTCCTGCGTTTGTTCGTAGCCGAATATATACTGCTTTACCGGCTCGTCAAGTCCGCTCTGCTCCCGGAGCTCACTGACATAAAACGGGTTGGGCAGAAATCGGACGTCAAACACCAGGTCCGACTCGATTGGGATACCGTATTTGTAACCGAATGAGATAACATTGACACTCATCGGTTTCTCATCCGTATTCATGCTGAAAATCGCAAACAGGCGGCGCTGAAGCCTTCCCAGTGTCAGATCCGTCGTATCGATGATGATGTCCGCCTGTTCCCGTACCGGCGCCAGTATTTCTATTTCACGGCAGACAGCCTTTTCAAGGTCGCCGCCGTCTGGATCCAGAGGATGCCGGCGCCGCGTCTCCTTGTACCGTTTCACAATTGTTTCAAAGCTGGCTTCCACAAACAGAATCCGGTGATCGCAGCCCATGTCACGCATGACGTCGAGCGCGACGAAAAGCTCGTTAAAATCCTCCATGGCGCGCACATCTGTGACAAGCGCCACACGCTCGTATCTCCCCCGCGTGGCAAGGCAGAGCTCGGCAAATTTAGGCATCAGAGCGACCGGCATATTGTCCACACAATAAAAATCCATGTCCTCCAATACTGCGGCGACGCGGCTTTTCCCCGCGCCTGAAAGCCCTGAAATTATGAGTATCTCCATAGCGCACCTTTCTCTTTACGGATGTCTGCTCCTGATAATTCTGACCTCCGGCTCAAGCTCGATTCCGAATCGGCCCATGACCGTATCCCTGATGTGATCCATCACCGACATAACATCCTTAAATGTCGCGTTGCCCCGGTTGACAACAAACCCGGCGTGCTTCTCTGAAACCATCGCGCCTCCGACGGTGAAACCCTTCAGACCGGCCTGCTCTATGAGCGCTGCGGCATATCCTTCCTTCGGCCTTTTGAACGTGCTCCCCGCGCTGGGAATATTAAGCGGCTGGCTCTCCCGGCGCTTTTTCGCCAGCGTATCCATTCGGCTCTTTATTTCTTCCGGCTCTCCCCTGTTCAGCTTCAGCACGGAGGACAATATGACTTCGTCTGAGTCGGAAAAACAGCTGTATCTGTATGAAAACTCATGCGCGTCGCCGGTAATGTCATACACAGCCGAGCCTGGCGTCAGCGCCGTCGTTTTTATCACGGCATTTTTCATTTCGCCGCCGTACGCCCCCGCGTTCATCAAAACAGCGCCTCCCAGCGTACCCGGTATGCCGTGGGCGAATTCAAGACCTGTCAGGCCATGCTCCAAAGCAAAAACCGCGAGCCTTGAGAGCAGGACTCCGCTGTCCGCCGTTATCTCGGTATCACCGCTCAGCCTGATTTCATTCAGGCAGCCGAATGTTTTGATCACTGCGATATCAAGCGGGTTGTCCTCAACGAGGAGATTTGTCCCGTTGCCGATAATCAGCGGCGTTATGCCGAACCCGTGCATAATACCGCTGAGCGTCGTGACATCACTTTGCTTCCCGGGGAAAAACATCACGGCAGCACTTCCGCCAATTTTAAACGAGGTGTGCTTTTGCATCGGCTCGTCCGTGCGGTATTCTATCTCCGGCAACTGAACTCGTATGGCGTCAAACATTGCGGAAATATGATTCATACAATACCTCAGCTATTATGATAATTTTTCATCGAAATGCTTGTTGATCTGGCGCGTAAATTCCAGCGCGGCGTTGTAGCCCATAAATTTCTGGCGCTGGTTCATAGCCGCTACCTCAAGGATAATCGCCAGGTTCCGGCCGGGCTTGACGGGAATTGTCACAGAGGCTACGTCAACTCCCAAAATTGTCATTTGCTGCTCATTGATACCGAGCCTGTCATACAGCATCCCCTCGCGCCAGGGCTCAAGATTGACAATCAGGTGGATGTTCTGCCGAGCCTTGACGGCACCGACGCCAAAAATCTGGCGGACATCGATGACACCAATGCCGCGGAGCTCCACATAATGGCGGATGAGTTCCGGCGCCGTCCCCTCCAGCGTATTGGCGATGGCTTTGATTTCAACAGCGTCGTCGGCGATCAGCCTGTGTCCGCGCTTCAAAAGCTCAATGGCGGCTTCGCTGGTGCCGACGCCGCTCTCTCCCAGCAACAGAAGTCCGATACCGTAAACCTCGACCAGCACGCCGTGACGCGTGACGCGCGGAGCCAGCGCGGATTTAATGATCCTTATGATCTCCGACATGACGTTGGAGGTATTCTGGCTGGTGGAGAACACGGAGACGTCGAATTTTTCCGCCGCTTTGATATACGCCGGCATCACCTCTGCGTCATGGCAGATGATAAGCGCCGGTATATTTTTGGACATCAGAACATCGACCTTTTCCTGCCGTTCCTCCTCATCAAACTTGTTGAGAAACGCCGTTTCCATCTGGCCGATCAACTCAATGCGTGTCGGGTCAAAGTAGTCGTAATACCCGGCCAGCTGCAGACCGGGACGGTGGACATCCCCCGTCAGTATGTTCACCTTCTCATAATCTGTCGAAGGATACACAATATTGAGCTTCATATTGTCCACCAGGGTTTTCAGTTTATAGCTGTACTCCTGATTCATAATGTCCTCCCGGGTTAACCGTTATCTGTCACTTTATGTGCCACTGAACAAATTGTATACAAAACCGCTTTCTTTTGCAAGGAATTTTATATTGTATCGACAGAACCCGTCCGCTGCCGCCTACATCGCATAAACACAGCACACGGTGTAAATTAATGCTTGCATTTTAGCAGTCTATCTGCTAATATAATAAAGCTGTTCAAAAACAATATATTAAGCAATCTACCATGAGCAATACGTATACGCAAGGAGGTGCAGCAGATGGCTAAGTGCGAATATTGTGATAAGGGCGTTTCTTTCGGTATTCGGGTGAGTCACTCCCACAGACGCACAAACAGAACATGGAAACCGAATGTCAAGAGAGTATCGGCTATCGTCAAGGGTACCCCGCGCCATGTTTACGTTTGTACCCGGTGCCTCCGCAGCGGCAAGGTTACGCGTGCAGTGTAAATAAAGTCTGAGTGCTCACAGCGGCCGCTGTGAGCATGATTTTTTATTGGAGGTTATATTTTGAAAATCGCCATCATCGGCTTTGGCAACCTCGGCCGCTCTTTAGCCGAGGGATTACTGAAATCCGGCACAGCATCCGGCGGAGATATCTGCGTCTGTGATAAAGCGCCGGAAGCCCGCGCACTGGCGGCTGACAAATACGGCCTCATTGTCACCGACAACATCAATCATGCCGTCGGCAGTGCCCAGGTCATTTTTCTTGTCGTCAAAAGCTACGTCTTTGAAGAGTTGGCGCCGGGCATTGACAGGGATTTGCTGAAGGGTAAAACAGTCGTCAGCTTTATGGCGGGCGTTACGTTTGACAAGATTTATTCTCTAATCGGCAGCGTTGAACTCGTCCGCGGCATGCCGTCTCTGGCCATCTCTGTCTGTGACGGTGTCGTTGCCTACACAAAAGCGCCGCAGAAAGTGGCTGATATTTTTAACAGGCTGGGTTACGCCTTTGAGGTCGACGCCAATGATATCGAGAAGGTCATGGCCTTCTCCTCCTGCGGTCTGGGTTTTGCCGCGTATCTCATCGACGCATTTGCCGCCGCCGGCGAAAAAATGGGTTTCGCTCCTGATATTTGTGAAAAAATTGCCGCCCAGACCTTCAAAAATGCCATCGAACGCAGTGATTACAAAAACACCGTCAAGGCCGTGGCTACCAAAGGCGGCGCCACCGAACAGGGGGTTTTGCACATGGACGCGTCCAACATATACGATATCATGGCCGAAGCGGTGCAAAAGGCATACGACAGAATGAAATAGGTCTCATAAAATGCGCGGGGCGGGATGATTTCATCCCGCCTTTTTATATGCAAAAAAGCCAATTGCGCATCCAATCGGCTTTTTGCTGATTCCGTGTAATCCTTAAATGAGCGCTTTCAGTTCCAGCGCCCGCTTATACAGCGGGTCAAACTCGCAGCCGCAGCTGCCGCAGACCTTGTCCGCCTCTTCGATGGCGGCAATCAGCTCGTTCTTGTCGACGCTTCCATACAGCCACGCCCGGGACGGCCCGTCAATCAAATCCCAACCCGACCCGGCAAATTTCTCCATGATCTGAACCAGCTCATCCCGATTGTTTTCCATGCTTCAGCCTCCAATTCAATAAATATAAATAATCTGCCATATTACTTTGAAACAACAAAAATCGAGCCCTCGCGGGTATAACCCAGCTTTTCATAATACCCGTCAACGCCGCTCATCACATACACAACTTCGCCCGGATAGTCGTCGCAAACTCTCTCCATCAGCTTCCGGCCGATTTCACGTCCGCGGTACGCTTTACTGACTAGAAGATCGTAAATATACACGCCAAAGCCGTCATCCTCTCTGCATCGGACATAACCGCAAAGGATATCACCCTCATACGCGACATAAACCCGGGAATTCCGCAGCGCCTTTTTATACTTGCCGAGGCCGGATCCGCCGTAATAGCACGACCAGTCCTCCCCCTCCCCGCGCATCATGTCAAACAGCTGCTCGTCGTCGGTTATTGTATAGTCTTTAATCTCCATAACAAACCCCAATCTGCCATTATTTTACCATATTGGGCGTTAAAGTAAATAATAAAACCAAAGGGGAGCAAATGTTCCCCCTAAAAATCTAACCAACCCAATTTTCTTCTCCGGTGGTGTCCTCCGGCCTTTTATTCCTTGCCATCAGGTCTCTCATGGCTTCCAAATGCGATTTTCCCTCGTACAGGACCTTATACGCTTCCTCGCAAATCGGCATATCGATGCCGTTCTTCGCCGCAAGCTCATGAGCTGCTTTTGCCGCGTAATAACCTTCCACAACAGAGCCGACCTTCTTCATGGCTTCTTCAACCGGCATACCCTTGCCGATTAGAACACCGGCCCGGCGGTTTCTTGAGTGCTTGGAGGTACATGTGACAATCAGGTCTCCGAGGCCGGCAAGACCTGCCAGCGTCGATTTTTTGCCGCCGAGAGCAACGCACAGTTCCGCCATCTCGGCAAGCCCGCGGGTCATCAGCATAGCGATGGTGTTGTCACCGAAGCCAAGTCCGTCGCTGACGCCTGCACACAGCGCAATGACGTTTTTCAGCGCCGCACCCAGCTCAACGCCGATCACATCGGTGGTGGTGTAGACGCGCAGATAGTCGTTCATAAAAATATCCTGAACCGTCTCGGCGATTCCGATATCCTCAGAAGCGACGACGCAGGCCGAGGGGATCTGCCTGCCCACCTCCTCCGCGTGCGTCGGGCCGGAGAGTGAGGCGATTCTGGCGTCTGCGCCGAAGGTCTCCCGGAGTATCCGGGAAAACAGACGCATCGTATCCTTCTCGATACCTTTTGAAATACAGACGATGATGCAGTCCTTCGGCAGCTTATCCTTGAATAACAGCGCGGTTTCAGAAACGGCAAAGGAAGGTGTTGCGATCACCGCAATATTAATACCGGCGGCCGCGTCGTCGGCCGATGCTGTTATTTTTATACTCTCGGGTATGGCAACACCCTCTAAAAACGGGTTTTCCCGGGTGCTGCGGAGCATTTCCGCTTCTTTTTCAAATTTGGACCACAGCGTGACATCATGGCCGTTTTCATTAAGTACCTTGGCGACAGCCGTGCCCCAGCCGCCGCTGCCCAACACTGATATTTTCATAATTCCGTTCTCCACTTAGCTCGTAGTTTTATTCTTCCTTTTTTCTTTTGAAGCTCAGCTTAGATTCAACACCTTCAATAAGACGTTTGATGTTATCCTTATGCCGAAAAATCAGAAGCGCCGCGCTTGCGATGGCGACGACGAGCTCCCATGCCCCACTGAGCCCCATAATTGCCTGTGAGACCGGATAAGCCGTCACGCCGATAATAGAGCCCAACGAGACATATCGCGTCAACAGGGTCAGCAGGATAAAGGTCCCCCAGCCAAAAAGTGCGATACGCCAGTCCACAAAGAACAGGATCGTACCCATAGCCATGACGCCCTTGCCGCCCTTGAATCCGTAAAACAGCGGATAGCAATGGCCCAGTATGACGAAGAAACCGGCGAGCTCGCTGCCGAACAGGCTCAGATTTAAAAACCCGACATCAATAAAATAATCCGCGTCCAGAAAACGTGCGAAAAGGATACCGCCGATGATAACCGGCGCAACCGTCTTCACCACATCGATAAGGACGACGACCATAGCGCCGCCTTTACCGAAAACGCGGTAGAAATTCGTCAGTCCCGCGTTGCCGCTGCCGTATTTGCGGATGTCCTTTTTGTAAAAATACTTGGATGTGATAATGGCGCCGTTAATGCTGCCGATCACATAGGCCTGTATCGCCGTTATAATCAATAATAATATCAACACGTTCGTATTCCTCCGTGATTCTCCCGAGTGTCTATTATATGGTTACAATACTTTGATTGTTACTTGTCCTCGTCACCCTTTTGACGTACAAACAGGCGGATCGGCGTGCCCTCAAGCCCGAAGACACTCCTGATCTGGTTCTCCAGATACCGCTGGTAGGAGAAATGGAAAAGCGACGCGTCGTTGCAGAAGCATACAAATGTCGGCGGGCGCACACTGACCTGCGTCATGTAGTATATCTTCAGCCGCCTCCCTCTGTCCGTCGGCGGCTGGACTCTTGAGGTCGCGTCCGACAGCACATTGTTGAGCATACCTGTCGTGATGCGCATGGCGGACTGGTTGTCAACGTATTTTATGAGCTCAAAAAGACGTTCGACGCGCCGTCCGCTCACGGCTGAAATAAAGAGGATAGGCGCGTATGTCATATAGCTGAGTGCCTTCTGAATCTCCTGACGCATGCGGTCCATTGTGTTGCTTTCTTTTTCAACGAGATCCCATTTGTTTACAATAATAATACTGGCCTTGCCCGCTTCGTGCGCCAGGCCTGCGATTTTCGTATCCTGATCCGTCACTCCCTCACGGGCATCGATCATTATCAGGCAGACGTCTGCGCGCTCAATGGCCATTTCCGAGCGCAGAACGCTGAATTTTTCAATCCTGTCGTCGATTCTGGACCGACGGCGGATTCCCGCCGTGTCGATAAAAACATAACGGCCCGTTTCATTTTCAAAAGGCGTGTCGACGGCGTCTCTTGTCGTCCCGGCCACATCGCTGACGATGACACGGGTTTCACCGAGAATATAGTTAATGAGGGAGGATTTCCCCACGTTGGGCTTGCCGATAACAGCCACTTTTATGACATCATCTTCTTCTCCCTCGTCCGTATCGGCGGGAAAATGTTTGATGCAGGCGTCCAGCGCATCGCTCGTACCGTGCCCGTGAACTGCCGACAAGGCAATGGGGTCTCCGAGGCCCAGCGAGTAAAACTCATATATATCGGGGTTCGTCGGTCCCGTGGAATCCATTTTGTTAACAGCTAAAACGACCGGCTTTCTTGAGCGCAGCAGCATAGCTGCAATTTCCTGGTCGGCCGCTGTCACACCTGTGGTAATATCCGTCACAAAAAGAATGACATCCGCCATCTCTATTGCCAGCAGCGCCTGTTCGCGCATAAAAATTAAAATTTCATTGTCGGTGGTCGGCTCGATACCCCCTGTATCGACGATTGAAAACTCCCGGCCTGCCCAGTCACTGTCCGCATACAGTCTGTCCCTCGTCACACCCGGAGTATCCTCAACGATAGAGAGTCGACTGCCCGCTATTCTGTTAAAGAGCATCGATTTGCCGACATTCGGCCGCCCGACTATTGCTATTAACGGCTTCGCCATATGAGTCACCCCCGTGCTAATCCCCAAATATTGCCTTTACCAAATCCGCGCCTTCCTGACCGACGACCCGGATATCAACGCCCAGTTCTGCGGCAACCTCCTGCAGCGTCACATCGTCCAGAAAGACATTCTCCCCATGTCTGAGCATGTTCTTTGTAATCAACAGGCGGTTGCCAAGGTCACGCCCCTTCAGCTGCCTGATCAGATCCCCGCCGGTCAGGAGTCCGGCCACGTCCACCTGACCGCCGAAAAATTCGTTTTTCACCGTCAGAACAGTGCCACTTATATTAGCACATATTTCCGCAGCAGAATCCAAAACTTTTTGTAAACAATTCGCCGCTGCCTCACCTGTAGCAATAGAAAATGGTATTTTCGGTGCTGTCTGCTGCGTGCGCAGCGCTTTTTCCGTCTGAGTCAACAGAAGCCGGAGCATACCGACGCCGTTTTCCAGCTGCGGATAATCCTCATAAAAGCCGTCCTCCGGGATATCCCGACCTGCCTTCAGGTACAGCTCGTCCGCCGGATAAAAGAGCCTGCTGCCGTACTTTTCAAGGCATTTGTCCCCCAGCCGCTCAACCTGCCGGATTGTTCCCGACGCCAGTGCCTTATCAAAGGGCTTCAGCTGGTGCAGTCCCTCCCTGTATCCCGTCAGGCCCACAGGCACCACCGAAACGCTGCGTACGGCAGGATACATAGCCATAAGGTCGCACATCGTGCGCTCCAGGTGTTCCCCGTCGTTGAGGCCGGGGCAGACGACGATCTGGCAGTTCATCGTCATGCCGGCTTCCTTAAACCGACGCAGCGCATCCAATGCTCTGGCGCTTTTCCTGTTGCCCAGAAGCAGGCTGTGCAACTCCGGCTCGGTCGAATGGACCGATATATTCAAAGGACCAATGCGCATATCGATCATCCGCTGAATCTCACTGTCAGCAAGATTCGTCAGCGTCACGTAATTCCCCTGCAGAAAGCTCAGCCTGTTGTCGTCGTCCTTAAAATAGAGCGTCTCTCTGAGGCCTTTCGGCAGCTGGTCGACAAAGCAGAAGACGCACTTGTTGGCGCAGGAGCGCGGCCTGTCCATCAGATATGTCTCAAAACTGAGTCCCAAATCCGCCCCTTCAGGCTTGCTGACCCGCAGAAGCTTGATTTTCCCGCCCGGGTCGTGGATTTCCAGCAGCAGCCGCGCATCGTAGGAATAGTACTTGTAATCAAGCACATCTCTGATTTTATGCCCGTTGATTCGAACCAGTATATCACCGGCTCTGATGTTTTTTCCGTCCACCGGGCTGTTTTTATCTATATGAGTGATCAGGGACCCCATCTTTAGCTCCATTCCGGCATCGTCCGACATGACATATATATCATATATTTCCACTTAACGCCACTAATTATGTCGCTGTTAAAGTGTCCATCGTGCCCTGCATAAAACGCGGCGGGGGTGATCCCCCGCCGTCTGTTTATTTTGTTTACACCTTTATGACTTCGCGTCCGTTATATGTGCCGCAGGCTTTACATACTCTGAGCGGAAGACGTAACTCGCCGCATTTGGTGCATTTGACAAGATTCGGTGTTTCAAGCTTCCAGTGGGAGCTGCGCCGCTTGTCTCTTCTCGCCCTCGATACTTTACTCTTTGGTACTGCCATGGTGACACCTCCTGTTATTCATTTTCCAGGAGCTGCCCAAGAGCAGCAAGCCTGGGGTCTGTATCCAGCTTGCATTTACACGGCCCCTCGTTTAAGTTGGCGCCGCATCTTTCACAGAGTCCCTTGCAGTCCTCTCTGCATAAAAACCGCTGATCCATGTTTAGAATGAATTCTGTGGTGATAATCTCGTCTACGTCAATGAAGTCTCCCTCAAGAGAAAACATATCCGGGTCTTCCTCGTCCTCGTCCGATTCCTTCAGCGTCGTAGCAATCGTCAGATGCACGGGATACTCAAAAGTATTCAGACATCTTGCGCAGGAGCACATCAGAAAGGCGTTGACCTCCGCGTCGAATTTGAGAACTCCCGCAATATTCCGGACACTTCCGGCGGCTCTCGCCGGCGGTTTGATATCGGCGGCAGTCCCCTTCAGCGCATCGGACAGGTCCGGCTCGTAATCAAACGAAACGCCGCTTCCCGGTATATTTATGATTTCACGAAGATCAAGACGCATATCACACCTCGCACATTCGCTTTGACATTATAATTGATAATGCAAATGTTGTCAAACATATTTTTGTATTGTATTATTATATTTCAACGGATTCATCTTATCCCATTCGCACCGCACTGGACTCAGGCTCCTTTTGAAAGGAGCTGTTCCCCGCATGGAACTCAGGCTCCTTTTGAAAGGAGCTGTCACCCGCAGGGTGACTGAGGATTGTCTCCCCGTCTTTCCATTCCCGCACCCTTGTCATTCCCGCGAAATAACGTCTCGCACAGCGAGCCGTGCGGAACCCACATAAAGGCTCCCTCCTGAGGGAGCTGCCGCGAAGCGGCTGAGGGAGTTCCTTCGCCGCGCACAACCGCATAACCCTCGAGCGCGCCATGCGTGCCCCTAAGGTAATAACACAAACATCACGATTGTGCAACTATCGATTTTACTCAATCCTATTTCAGCAATACTGCCCTTGTCAGTTCTTCTCCTCCATCAAACGCCGATTTACACTCATTTAAATCAAAACCATAGGCTGTCATCGACCCACGGCTCATTCCCATCGCTTTTGGACGACCGGTACTCGCAGACAAGCAGTGCCCCGTCCGCGGTGAGAAATTCATTTCCCTTTCAAGACTGCAGACATTATTCGCAAAAACGGCTGTACAGACGGCTGCGCATCAACCAAATCCCTGCCGGACTGTGGTATAATACTGTATGTCAAAACAGTAAGAAGCACGGAATTCCGCCGAAATAATATATATATACACTACATGTCAAATTGCACAATGAATTTACTAATCCAGTAATCGCAATGGTTTGAGCCCAATCACGCGTCGATAGTTTAATACTATCGTAATATTTTATTAATAATTTCATAATATTTTGCCGTTTTTATCGCGCTATTTTCGCTCGATATGACCGCATTTCAATGGGTTTCTACCGAAATATGCAGCATAAATCGCAAAAGGCGGTGCGTTTTGAAACAATTCATCATACAAAAAAATGACGCGGGGCAGCGGCTGGACCGGTTTGTGGCGAAAGCGGTGCCGCTTCTCCCCTTGTCTCTGACGCAGAAATATATCCGCCTCAAACGCATCAAAATTAACGGCAAGGGTGCCAGGCAGGATACGCAGCTCTCGTTGGGCGATGCTATCGAATTGTATATCAACGACGAGTTTTTCGAAGCGCCCACAGAGGAAAACGCATATCTCAGAATCACGAACCCACAGCTTGATATCATCTATGAAGACGAAAATATCCTGCTGGTCAATAAAAAAGCGGGGGTTTTGTGCCATTCCGACGACACAGTATCATATAATACGCTGATCGCGCATATCCAGGCGTACCTGTATTTAAGGCATGAATGGCAGCCCCGGGAAGAAAACGCCTTTGCGCCCGCCCTTTGCAACCGCATCGACCGCAATACCTCCGGCATCGTCATCGCGGCGAAAAACGCCGAGGCGCTGCGGATCATGAACGACAAGATTAAAAACCGCGAGCTGGAAAAATACTATCTTGCCGTCATCCATGGCGAGATCAGGCCGAAAAGTGGGCGGCTTGAAGGGTATTTATTTAAAGACGCGGTAAAAAACCAGGTGTTCGTATCGGAAAAAAGCGCCGTCGGCTCGAAAAAGGCCATTACCGAATACAGAACTCTCGCCTCAAAAGATGGTCTCACGCTGCTGGAGTGCCGTCTCATCACCGGACGCACCCATCAGATCAGGGCACAGCTCAGTCACGCGGGCCATCCGCTGCTTGGAGACGGTAAATACGGGCTCGATAAAATGAATCGTCCCTATGGTGAAACAGGGCAGGCTCTCTGCTCGTACAGGCTCGTTTTCAGCTTCAAATCGGATGACGGAATCCTGTCCTATCTCCGGGGTCGGGAATTCAAAATAACGAAAGTTGATTTCGTCGAAAAATACTTCAGGTATTTTGTCGAATAAACCCTTTATATCAATTGACATTCCCGTATATTAAATGTATATTAATGCTGTTTATTTTGAAAATATTCGCCACAGGCAAAGTTTTCCTGAGATAGGGGGCCGATAGATGTCCAAAGAGTTGATACGCCTGAAAGACTGTACGATGGCGTTTGACGGTGAAGTTGTTTTAAACAGCATAGATCTCGTCATAAATGATAAGGAATTCCTCACACTGCTCGGACCCAGCGGCTGCGGTAAAACCACAACGCTGCGGATTATCGGCGGCTTCGTGACACCCACGTCCGGAGACGTCTATTTTGACGGTGTGAGGATTAATGATGCTCCGCCATACAAGCGGGCTGTCAATACAGTATTCCAGAAATACGCCCTGTTCCCGCATCTCAACGTTTATGAAAACGTCGCGTTCGGCCTGCGCATTACCCGCGGCAAACAGACAAAGATCTCAAAGGAAGAACTCGACGCACGCGTCATGGAGATGCTGGAGGTCGTGAGTCTCAAGGGAGCCAGTGGGACTCTGGGCTTCATTACGCCTCTGTCCCACCCATTCTGCTCCTCATGCAATCGCCTGAGGCTTACGCCTGACGGAAGACTCCGGCCGTGTCTGGCGTCGGACCTCGAAGTCGATCTGCTTCCCGCCCTGCACGGAGCCAACAGAGTCCG
>CAZVLO010000003.1:51840-55503 GCA_964628265.1 uncultured Papillibacter sp. | reverse complement strand
GCTTCGAGCACAGGGACGTCACTTCCCTGTCCGGCGGCCAGCAGCAGCGCGTTGCCATTGCCCGTGCTCTCGTGAACCGTCCCAAGGTGCTGCTTTTGGATGAGCCGCTGGGCGCGCTGGACATGCGGCTGCGCAAGGACATGCAGAACGAACTGAAACGTATTCACGAAGCCATGGACATCACCTTTATTTATGTGACCCACGATCAGGAGGAAGCCCTCGCCATGAGCGACACGGTCGTCGTCATGGACAAAGGTGAGATCCAGCAGATCGGGACGCCTGAGGCCATTTACAACGAACCGGTCAACGCTTTTGTGGCCGACTTTATCGGAGAGAGCAACATCGTAGACGGGACGATGATCTCCGACGGCCTCGTGGAAATTTTCGGCCGTAAATTCAAGTGCCTGGACACCGGGTTTGACACCAACGAACCGGTTGACGTCGTCATCCGCCCCGAGGATGTGGACATTGTCGACGTTAAAGACGGCATGCTCACCGGTACAGTCACAAACATCACCTTTAAGGGCGTCCATTACGATGTGATCGTCGACTTCAAGGGCTTTAAGTGGCTTATACAGACGACGGATTTCTGTCCCGTCGACTCCCGCATCGGTATCAAGATCGATCCCGACGGTATACACGTAATGAAGAAGAGCCAGTATTCCGGCATGTTCGGTGATTACAGCTCCTACAGCGCCGAATATGATGATATCAGCGACGTCGAATACGAGCCGGAGGAGGAACCGACGGAGGAGGAGATCTATGAAACTTAGATCGGCCGCAATTCCGTATGTGGGCTGGATGGCCCTTTTCGTGGTTGCGCCCGTCGTCATCATCGTTGTCTACGCGCTGACGAATGCCGCGGGCGGATTTACGCTGGAGAACTTCTCCTCCATGGGGAACTATATTTCTGTTTTTATCCGGTCATTCTGGCTGGCTCTGATATCGACTTTTATCTGTCTTTTGATCGGCTACCCGGTTGCATATATTCTCTCAAAGGAGCGCCCGCGCATCCAGCGCATTCTGCTGATGCTCATCATGCTCCCCATGTGGATGAACTTTTTGCTGCGTACCTACGCATGGATGTCGATTCTTGAGAAAACGGGACTTCTGAATCAGCTGTTATCAGCCGTGGGCCTGCCGATATTAAACATCATCAACACGCCGTCAGCCGTCGTCATCGGCATGGTGTATAACTTTCTCCCCTTTATGATCCTGCCGGTTTATTCCGTCATTGTGAAAATTGACAGGAGCCTCATTGAGGCGGCGCAGGATCTGGGGGCCGGCTCCGCTTCCGTATTCCGAAAGGTCATCTTTCCTCTGAGCCTGCCGGGTATCCTGTCGGGCATTACCATGGTTTTCGTCCCAGCGGTTTCGACATTTGTCATCTCGCAGCTCCTGGGCGGCGGTATGGATATGCTTTTGGGCGACCTGATCGAAATGCAGTTTCTTGGCTCGTCCTATAACCCGCACCTCGGCAGTGCAATCGCACTCGTGATGATGGTCGTTGTCATGCTCTGCATGTTGCTGATGAACAGGTTCGGCGCCGGCGAGGAACGGGCGGTGCTGATGTGAAAAGACGTCCGCTTTTTACAAGCCGCATCTTTATGGGCATCATTTTCATTTTTCTCTACGCGCCCATTTTTTTGCTCATCGCGTTTTCCTTTAACTCAACAAAAAGCCGCACAGTCTGGTCCGGCTTCACCTTCGACTGGTATACGCAGCTGTTTCAGGACAGCACTATCATGACGTCGCTGACGACGACCATCCTTGTGTCCGTCTTTGCGGCGCTCATCGCCACAATCGCCGGAACATTTGCTGCCATCGGTTTTTATAATATGAAAAAGCGATGGAGAAATCCCCTGCTGGCGATCAATAACATCCCAGTCATCAATGCCGACATCGTGACAGGCGTATCCCTATGCCTTCTGTTCGTATCGTTGGGGTCAGTCTTAAAATTCGAACTTGGCTTCGGGACGCTTCTCATCGCGCACATCACCTTCAACATCCCTTATGTGATCCTCTCCGTCATGCCGAAGCTCTATCAGCTGGATAAAAACCTGGTTGACGCGGCCCAGGATCTGGGCTGTACGTGGATGCAAGCGTTTTACAAGGTTATCATCCCCGAGATCATGCCCGGTATCATCAACGGCATGATCATCGCGTTTACCATGTCCATCGACGATTTCGTCATCAGCTATTTTACAGCGGGCTCCCAAGTGCAGACATTGTCCATGACAATCTACGCTATGACGCGCAAGCGTGTCAGCCCGAAGATAAACGCCGTCTCCACGCTCCTGTTCGTTTTTGTCCTTATTATGCTCCTCATTATCAACATCAGGGAAATCCGGCAGGAAAAACAATTGAAAAAACAATACTAACAAGCAAATAATATCTTTCGGGGGTGCCTGACTATGAAAAGATTGCTTACGGCCGTTGCCGCTGTCCTGCTCATCCTACTTGTAGCCGCGGGTTGCACCGGCGGAGCGAAACAGAAGGCCGTCGTCAATGTCTACAACTGGGGCGAATATATCGACGAGAGTATTTTCGCCGATTTTGAGAAAGAAGCCGGCATCAAGGTCAATTACACGACATATTCAAGTAATGAAACCATGTACTCTGTTCTGAAAACCGGAGGGTCTAATTATGATGTGATTATCCCGTCCGACTATATGATCTCGCGCCTGATCAGCGAGGGTATGCTTGAAAAAATTGATTTTTCGAATATCCCGAATTACAGCCTGATCGACGATGCATACAAAAACCTCGATTACGACCCCAATGGAGAGTATTCCGTTGCGTACATGTCCGGTACTATCGGCATCATCTATAACACTGCCATAATCAGCGACGAGATCACCAGCTGGGACGCCCTGTTCGACAGTAAATACGCCGGACAGATCCTGATGTTCGACAACTCCCGTGACGCCATGGCCATCGCGCTGCTGGATCTGGGATATGACGTCAACACAACCAGCGCGGATGAACTGAACGCCGCTTACGAATTGCTGGAGCAGCAAAAGCCCTTTGTACAGGCTTACGTCATGGACCAGATTTTCGATAAGCTGGAGAGCGGTGAAGCTGCCATCGGACCCTATTACGCAGGCGATTATCTCACAATGGTGGAAAACAACCCGGCCCTCAGGTTCGTTGTTCCGGAGGAGGGCACCAACCAGTTCGTGGACGCCATGTGTATACCCAAAGGCGCCGCAAACAAGAAAAACGCCGAGCTCTTCATCAATTTCATGTGCTCGACAGATGCGGCGGTCAAAAACACCGATATGATCTGGTATACAACAGCCAACGGCGAAGCCGCGCAGCAATACGCGGAAACCCTCGACGCGGAATCCGCCGCTATCATGTTCCCCTCCCGGGAGATCCTCGCAAAGAGCCAGATATATATCAACCTGCCTCCCGAGACTCTCAAGCTGTACGACGAGCTTTGGATAAAACTGAAATCATAATGTCATTACTTGCAGGACTGGAATTCCCTCTCACGAATTTCAGTCCTTTCGCATTATCTCCTGTTTGCTTGACCTCTTTATGATATTAGCTTATGATAAATAGAAATCAATACATAGAGGAGGCCCCGGCATGAAAACCATAGAAGCGTTCAATCAAGCGGGAAGAGACCTCAGTGAGCTGCTGCTGCTCCGCTTCCCC
>CAZVLO010000003.1:51485-51830 GCA_964628265.1 uncultured Papillibacter sp. | reverse complement strand
TTCAAGCTCATATTCAGTGAAGATGAGATACCCGAAGGCGCCATCGTCCCACTGCGGGACACCGGTAAGCACGTGGCCATGTGTCAGGCTTTTGCTATGGCCCGGCGTAATCGCAGTACACTGACGCTTTTTAAAGAGGACAACTGGTGTGTCTGGCCCAATGCATGCTTTAAGTTCTGTCCTCTTGACGAGGACGACGTCAATTACGTGGGTCGGATGCTCTTCATGAAAGATCAGGAAAAGAGCCTCAAATTCTTCAAAGAAAAATACCCGTGGCTGGATACGGACAAATATGAAAAAAAACCCATCG
This sequence comes from uncultured Papillibacter sp., assembly GCA_964628265.1. GTDB lineage: Bacteria > Bacillota > Clostridia > Oscillospirales > Oscillospiraceae > Sporobacter. Next base: position 51,520 of record CAZVLO010000003.1, on the reverse strand, counting down.
GCTATACGGTGGCGCCACTGGACACATGCAATTTC
>CAZVLO010000003.1:50564-51475 GCA_964628265.1 uncultured Papillibacter sp. | reverse complement strand
GTTGTCGTGATCTACTGCCGGATCAGCCAGATGCGCTCTCTCATCATGGCAACGAAGCTGCAGGACGGCGACGTCTTCGACATCATGCCCGACACCATCGTCTCCTGCTGTTATGCCACAATACCGCTTCTCAACGGCAAGAAATATAACATTGCCGTTCCGGACCCCGGAGAATACGAGCGGAGCCTTGTGGACGAGGATGAGATTATCTTCTCCTCCCGCGGCGACGCCTTCGGAAACCTCATGGAGGGTCTGAAAGGTCTTGACAATATGCATTTTGGGTACACCCACCTGAAATACGATATGAATCTGGATTACCCCCGCGCCGAGTTTTATAACAGGCTCAGCGAAAAATGGGGGTTGGACGTGGGCGAGACCTGGACACATTGAATCTGCTAAAATATCAACAAGGCCGCTCATGGGATGAGCGGCCTTGTATTTACAGCACCTTATTTATAAATATCTCCACGATTTTAGGATCAAACTGTGTTCCGGAGCATCTCCTTAGTTCCTTAATGGCTTCCTCGTTTGTTTTAGTCTCCTGGTAAGGCCTGACTGCCGTCATGGCCTCGAAGGCGTCAGCCACGGCAATAATTCTAGAAAACAAAGGGATGCTTTTACCGCTCAGGCCTTCAGGATATCCGCTGCCGTCCCATCTCTCATGATGATGCAGGACAAGATCAGCCAGATGGACGTATTCATCAACGGACTTGATAATCTGATATCCGATTCCCGGGTGTCTTTTAATGACCTCAAATTCATCACTTGTCAGCTTATCGGGTTTGTTCAGCAGTGATGGCGGTACCATGATTTTACCGATATCATGCAGCTCTCCGGCAGTAATCAAGTCTTGTGTTTCTTTTTTACTCAAGTTCATAACCGCGGCGAAACGTTTGCAATAATGTGAAACT
>CAZVLO010000003.1:38516-50554 GCA_964628265.1 uncultured Papillibacter sp. | reverse complement strand
GTAGTTTATATTGAAACAGTACAAAACCATATCAAGCATCTGGCTGCGCATAATTCTTCCGTGTTTCAGCTTAACTTTGTACATTTCATTGTCGGCAGCCGTCATAACCGCTCTGATATCCTGCTCCGCCGATACCTTTGATGCGTACCCGACAGTCAAAGATACAACAAGGGGATCAAGCTTCAGCGCAGTGGTTTCCGCTACAATTCGCTGCCTCACTTCCTCTGCCTGCGACTTATTGGTGCGTGGCATGATAATGCAGAATTCATCTCCCCCCATCCTGCCGATAACATCGCCCGGTCGGCATACCCTTCCCAGAATTTCGGCAGCAGCTTTAATCAGTCTGTCACCGGCTTCATGCCCGAAGGCGTCATTAGTGAGCTTCAAGCTGTTTACATCGGCCATGATTATCGATATGGGCAGGTTATCTTCTGTATCCAGCCTGTCCAGCGACTCTTCGATATATCTCCGGTTATGCAGCCCGGACAGGTAATCATGATAGCTTAATATTCGATCTCCCTTTGCTTGTTTACCCTCTCCGTAATATTCTCCGCGTAGAATACAAGGCCTCCGATTGCGCCGCCGCTTTCATACCACGGCCTGCATTCCCAGCAAACCCAATTCATCCTGCCGTTTTTGGTGGTGTAATGATCTTCTTCCCGAATCACGACTTCGCCTTTGAGCGCTCTATTGTGAATCTCTCTCACCTGCTGTGGCATTGTCGGAAAAATATCGTACATATTCTTACCGATGATATCCTCGTCATCCACTCCGTATATATCCAAATACTGCCTGCTTACATACATAAAACGCAGATTCTTATCGAATATGCCCACGGCGTTTCTGTTGTGCTCGATAATGTAACGCATCATATCGCGGGACTGAACAAGGGCTGTCTCGGCATCTTTTCGTTTTGTTATATTACGGAGGAAACAGACTGTCGTCAGCGGCTTCCTGTTTAGGAGCGCAACCGAAGCTTCCACATGGATAAGGCTGCCGTCCTTTCTCCTGTGCTTCGTTTCAAACAGATAACTGCCCTTTTCACTGACCTGCTTCAAGTGTTCTTGTGTTGCCTCAGGATCTTCGTATATGAGCAGGTCGTCCAAGCTGACTGATGCCATGTCGTCTTTTGTGTAGCCAGTCATTTTGTAAAAGGCCTCGTTTACATCCGTTATCACGCCACCTTCGGTAATAACCATAATGGCGTCCTGCGTAATATCGAGAATCGACCTCAGATATTTTTCTCTCTCCGTATCGGAGTTTATCCCGTTGTTACTCTGAAACTGTTTCTCTGTGTTTTGCATTTCGGCCTCCCTGAGTATGGGTGTGAACCTCCACATATTATAACAGTAATTCTATTATACATAAACCCTCCCAGCATGTCATCAAATACATGCCCGGAGGGCTTTTGTTTAAACTTCTTATTCCTGCTCCCAATTGTGCCAGACGTTCTGGACGTCGTCGTTGTCCTCCATGAGTTCCAGCATCTTTTCCATGTTCTTGATGTCATCGGGGTCTGTGAGCTTGATGTAATTCTGCGGAACCATTTCCAGCTGAGCCGAGAGGAATTTGTACTGTTTCTTTTCCATGGCGTCGCTGACCCCATTGAAGCTCTCGGCAGATGTGTATACTTCAAAAACGCTCTCATCCGTCACCAGATCGTCGGCTCCCGCTTCCAACACGTCAGACAGGACGGTATCCTCGTTTAAATCACCGTCCTCGTTATCGATGATAATAACACCTTTTCTGTCGAAGGACCAGGCGACACAACCCGTAGCGCCCATGTTGCCGCCGTATTTGTCAAAGTTGTGGCGCACTTCCGACGCTGTCCTGTTGCGATTATCTGTCATAGCCTCGACAATGACAGCCACGCCGGCCGGGCCGTAGCCCTCATAGGTGACACTTTCGTAGTTATCGACGCTGCCGCTGCCCAGTGCTTTTTCTATGGTGCGTTTGATGTTGTCATTGGGCATGTTCGCCGCTTTTGCCTTCGCGATAACAGAGGCCAGGCGGGAATTGTTGTTCGGGTCTCCGCTTCCGCCTTCCTTAACCGCTACAATCATCTCGCGGGCGATCTTTGTAAATGCCTGCGCTCTTTTCGCGTCAACCGCGCCTTTTGCTCTTTGAATATTGTGCCATTTGGAATGCCCTGACATATAAACCTCTCCTTGCTGCCGAATATCATGTTTCAGAACATTAGAAATGTTAACATATTTTTGCTTATGTGGCAAGTCTCTCTGTCATCCGGATAAAAATGAACATTTTATTGTTTAAACCCTCTGGCAGCTGTCCAGAATATCTGTAAACCAATGTAAAGGGGGTGTATGTGATGCCCAAAAGAAAAAACAAGCAGCCGGATGTGACGCAGCAGAACCAGCAAAGCAGAAATCTCAATCAGGCTCAAAACCAGTCGGCAATCAACCAGCAGCAGCAGCAAAAGAAGAACAACAGCGGAAAGTGAAATTACGTATAGAAACGGTCAAAAGACCGTTTCTGTTTATTCGTTTAGGCTGAATTCATTATCTCTTATGTTTTCTTAACGGTTCTTTTATTCTGAATGCCTTCCCAGCATTTAAAATGAAAACAACAGCAAAAGCGGCATCAGCAAGCGCTGCGACCCATAAAGGCACAATACCCAGTGCAGTCAGCAACAGAAGAAACCCCTTCCACGCCAGCGCCAGTACAACATTCTGCCGGACAATCTTATCTGTATTTCGCGCAAGCGTTATGGCTGCGGCGATTTTTGAAGGCTCGTCAGACATGATGACCATATCGGCTGCATCCGTCGTTTCATCTGAGATGAGACCGCCGATGGCGATACCCACATCAGCCATTTTCAAGATCGGCGCGTCGTCAATACTGCCGCCGACGTATATCAGCTTATCGCCCTTCAGCTGCATATCCAGGAGTCCTTTCAATCTTGAAATCTTGTCCTCCGGTAAACATTCGGCGTAATACTCCTTTATGCCCAACTGTCCGGCGATATCTGCGGCGGCTTCTTTTTTATCCCCGGTAAAAATGGCAATCCTATCGATACCGATGGTCCGCAGATCCCGAACAGCTTTCTTTGAATCAAGTCTGATATTATCACTGAGTAATATACGCCCGGCATACCGTCCGTTGACGGCGATGTAAACAACGCTGAAATCGTCCTTTGAAATATCGTATTTGACTCCCAGTTCCTTCATCAGCAGCGCGCTGCCTGCTGTAATGGTGTTGCCGTCTATTATAATTTCCGTACCTTTTCCAGTGAACTCGCGATAATCGGTTACTTTGGCGAAATCCGGTTTGATACCGGCAGCCTCAACGATGGCGCGCGCAATCGGATGCGCCGAAAACAGCTCTGCGTAAGCAGCCAGCATCAGCAGCCGGTTTTCCGATATGCCGTAGGCGTGTATACCAACCACGCGTAACATCGCATCCGTCAGCGTCCCGGTTTTATCAAATATTACAGAAGTGGTATGAGAAATCGTATCGATGACATCGGCACCTTTAAAAATAATGCCGTTTTTCGCCGCGCCGCCTGTTCCCGCAAAATATGTCAGGCTCACCGAAGCCAAGAACGCGGCGGGGCTGGTGACAACCAGGATGCCGAGCGCTCTGTTCAGCCAAGGACTCAGGGGTAGACCGCCGAACAGCGGAACCAGTATGCCGAGAATCAGGGCTGCCGCGGCTGCCGCCGGCGCATAAATACGTGCGATTTTTCTGATTTTTTTCTCAGGCTCGGCTTTTCTGTTTTCAGACTCTACCAGAAGCTGCAGAATGCGCGATACCGTTGAATGGTCAAAATCCGCCGTCACTTTTAAATTAAGTACACCCGTCAGATTAACACTGCCTGAAAGGACCTCGCTGCCGTCCGCGACCTGCAGCGGCTCTGTATCACCGTACAGCGCCAAAGTGTTTATCTGTGAATCGCCGCTGACAACAATGCCGTCAAGGGCGACATGCTCGCCGGGTGATACGGATATTATATCTCCGACATTAATTTTCCCGGATGCCATCTGCACAATCGCACCGTTGATTACAGCGTTGACAGTCTCCGGCCGCAGATCCACAAAACTCTCTACGGCATTTGCCGACCGTTTGACCAGCATAGTGTGCGTCAGCTCACCGATTTTGAAAATCAGCAGCACAGCAGCGCCTTCTGCGCCTTTATTAATACCAAAAGCTCCGGCCGCAGCAAGGACGACCAGAAAGTCTGCATTAAACTCGGATTCTCTTATCAGCTTTGTGGCAGTATCGATCACAATATCGTAACCTGTCAAAATGACGCAGGAAATAAAGATGAAGTTTTTCAGCCAGGGAGCCGCCGGAATGAACAAGCCTGATGCAAAAAGAAGCGCTGATGCAACGACGCATATGACCTCGAGCAAATACGGCGGCAGTCTGAATATCGATTTTCTCAGTCTTTCTCTTATCAATTTACGCTCCTTTATACCTCAAACGAGCCTCAACGCTGTCTCAAGGAGCTGCGTTTCAGTGACAATAGTTGAATAAACACTCAGTCATAACTATAACATACATCCTTTTTCTTCCTGATGTCAAGCCTTTTACCCGACAACAGTTTCATTTACCTGAAAAACAGCCCGGAAATAATCAGGCGCCTCAGGCAATTTGCCGGAGGCGTCGTCATTATGCGCTGTATTATTCAGTCGTCTTCATCATTATCTTCGTCGTCATCTTCGCCGTCATCTTCGTCGAACTCAAACTCCAGCTTTTCGCTGCATTTTGGACAGACAATAACACCACTTTCAAGGTCCGTTTCGTCAATGACAATATCCTCACCGCAGGAAGGGCATGTGACCTCATAGGCCACCTCGTCACCGCAGCAACTATCGTCATCGCAGCAGTCGCCGTCATCACAGCAGCAATCGTCATACTCATCGTCGTCATCGTCGTCATCGTCATCATCGTCGTCATCGTCGTCACCGAAAATCAATTCTTCCACATCGGCCAGATCGTCGGAAATCGCATCGATCTCCTCGCCCAGGTCCAGCGCGTTTTCATTGAGTTCCTCTATCTCGTCAGCAATATCCGCAAGAGTATCTATGATAGCTGATATGAGCTTACCTTCCTTAGTCTCTGTGTCAAGCCCCGATCCTTCTGCCAGACCCTTTAAATATGCAACCTTTTCCGATACTGTCATAATGATACCTCCTTCAGATATTTGATGCAGTTTGGTATATAAATATTGAACATTCAGCCCTTCGCACGCTCCAGATACTCTCCGGTCCTGGTATCGATCCGGATTTTCTCTCCTTCACTGATAAAGAGCGGCACCTTGACTTCCGCGCCTGTTTCCACAATGGCCGGTTTTGTCACGTTGGTGGCCGTGTCACCCTTGAAACCGGGGTCTGTCTTTGTGACAACAAGATCGACGAAGTTGGGCGGATCTACATTGAATACCTTACCCTTATGCGAATAAACCGTGCATACCATGTTTTCCTTGACAAATTTGAAGCTGTCACCAAGGAGGCTGCTTTCAATCGGCTCAAGCTCATAGGACTCCATATCCATAAAATAATAGAGCGCACCGTCATTATAGCTGTATTCCATGTCGCGGCGTTCGATATACGCGTTGTCAAACTTGTCCGTCGGGTTAAACGATGTTTCAATAACAGCACCCGTGATGACATTTTTTATTTTAGCGCGGACAAATGCAGCGCCTTTACCCGGCTTCACATGCTGAAACTCAACAACCTGCATGACCTTTCCGTCCATCTCAAATGTCACGCCGTTTCTGAACTCGCTGGCAGAGATCATATTTTATCCTCCACTATATTGTCTTCTATGTGAGTGATTTTATCCTATATTCAGGCTGTTTGCAAGGACAATTTATACAATTAACAGCTTCTTTTGCAGATTCGTTATGTTTTCGCATCCGTCTTTCGTAATGTAAACAACATCCGCTATACGGACGCCCCACTGCCCGGGAATATAGATGCCCGGCTCGGCTGAAATAACGGCACCTTCCGGTATCTCACCGTCGTTGGAGGGGGCGGCGTTGGGCGGCTCATGAACCTCCAGTCCAAGGCCGTGACCGAAGCCGTGGCCAAAATACTCGCCGTACTTTGCGGTGCTGATGACACTGCGCGCGGCGCCGTCGATCTCACTGCCTTTGACGCCCGCTTTGGCAGCCGCGATACCCGCCAACTGTGCTTTCAAAACAGTCTCGTAAATCCGTATCATTTCATCACCGGGCTTCCCAATGCAAATCGTTCGCGTCGTATCAGAACACCACCCATCAATTTTCACACCGAAATCGATGGTCAGAAACCCTTTCTGTATATATGCGTCCGTCGGGACACCGTGGGGCATACTGGAGCGGATGCCCGACACGACGATAGGGTCAAAGGCTTTGTCATCCGCACCATTTTTCAAAAAACGGCATATCAGCTCTGCCGCCAGCTCCCTTTCCGTGATTTTATCTGATATAAGCGGCAATATCTCTTCATATGATTTTTCTGCGATCCGCTGTGCTTTAATCATACCATCAAGCTCTTGGCGGGTTTTGACAGCGCGCAGATTCGTAAGGAGTTTCTGGGACGGCAGCAATCTGGCTGTCAATCTGGTGCTCCACTCGGTAAATTCGGAATAAGTGAGCTGCTCGTCCTCAAAGCCCAGTGTGGTGATATCATAATCCAGAATGATTTTGTTTATACGCTTACTGTACGTCTCTTCCCTGTCAACGCTCATAACCTGGGCGCCCCGTATCTGTTGGGCTGCCGCCTCGATGTACCGTGAGTCGGTAAAAAACCAGGCCTTATCGGCTGTCACAACAGCAACGCCAGCTGTCGAGTGAAATCCTGTCGCATACAGCCTGTTCGGTTCACTGGTGATCATCAATGCATCCGCTTCGCTGTTTTTTACTGCTGCTTTAATCTTGTCGATATTGTTCATTGCCTGTCACCCCATCTTGTTTCTGCACAGCGCCCGGAAGGGCGCTTCCAGCCAGTAACGCAGATTTAACAGCGGATTTCTGAGCTTCAGAGGTTCCACAACAATAGAGAGGACACCTGCGCTGTTGGCGGCGATAATATCCGTATAAATCTGGTCACCGGCCAGCGCTGTCTCAGAGGGCTGTCTGCCAAGCTGTCTGAGCGCTTTGTTGATACCTGTGGCGAATGGTTTTTTTGCGCTCATGATAAAGCCGACATCAAAAGCCGCGGCGAGACTTTCGACGCGCTTCGAGCCGTGGTTGTTTGTAATGATAAAAAGGTCAATACCCATGGCCTTCATATTTTTTGCCCAGGATGCAATATCCTCCGGTGGAAGCACAGTGCCGTAGGGCGCCATCGTGTTGTCCAGATCAAGCAGCAGCAGGCTTATGCCGCGACCTTTCAATAATTCGGGTGTGATCGCACATAAGCTGGGAAAAGAAAAATCCGGTATCGGAGAAAAGCTCATAAAAGACACCTTTGCATCATATTTTATACTGTTGAAAGCACATTGCTGTGCTCTTCATCCTATGCGTCACCCGTCAGCAGTGTTTTGCAAAACGGCGTCAGGGCCGATTGATATTACCACGTATCGGGAGGGATATACAATTGGATGATATAACAAATATAATTGTCGCCGCGCCGCCGGAATTTTTGGAGGCCGCATCTCATACAGGGTATCCACTGGCCTATATGGTCTACAGGATCGGGCGCGGTCATCACCTGTTCCGGGCACAGGGTGTCAAGTTCGTCAGCGGCGGTGTTATGGTACTCGATACGGGCGGTTATGTCGGCGGCGGGCCTTCCGCCACACTCATCCTCGAAATCCTGGGTGAGTGCGAAAAAAACGAGTTCAGCGGTATTGTCCTGGATACCGGTGGAAAACTGACGTCGCAGCTGATGCTGCTTATTGGGCATTTGGCATCGGAAGCAAAAAACCGCGGGCTGAAAGTCTATGTCCATGAAATTCTTTCAAACGCCAGTCCCCATGTGGTCGTGCTGGTCCCGACTGCGCTCTCGGGCGGGACGCTGTCCGGCTACCTCGGTGATGCCATTGAAAAATACGGGCACGGCCGAGTCGCTTTGGAAATCGAGCGGATCAGGATGGACTTTTCCCTGCCGGCGACTCAGGGAACAGGCCGCGCGCTCACAGACGAAGAACTCCGGTCGCTCATCGATGAGCACCACCCGCAGTCGTTTTTATCAAAAGACCTATGTGCGTATTATTTTACATACCGTGATAAAAAAGGCATCCATTTTGTTTTATATGACAACGGCGCGAGTATAAGGCGCAAGCTCTCCGTCGGCAGGAAGCTGGGAATTGGGGACGCGTTTATATTCTACCCCCACGCAGCCGACATCATCGATAATATTATCGAGAAATCCTCCTGATATTCTTCTCGATATTGCTTCTGGGGCTCATGATTTCATGGCCGCAGCCCGTACACCTGAGCTTAAAATCCGCCCCTATGCGCAGCACCTGCCAGGTCATTGACCCGCACGGGTGCTTTTTTTTCATCGCCAGTATATCGCCCACCCGAACATCCATCTAACTCCACACTCCACTCCTCATCCTTCACTCTCTTTTATAGTGTCCCAATACTTCTTCGCAGCCTGTTCGACTTTATTATCGCCGTACTCGTAGTATTTCGCGTTTTTTATCCCGTCGGGCAGATACTGTTGCTTCACCCAGTGATTGGGGTAATCGTGGGGATATTTATAATTTTGATCCCGTTCCATCCCTGCTGAGTCTGCATGGACGTTCTGGAGCTCCCGGGGGATATCGCCGCTTTTCCCGTTTTGTATATCTGCCCTGGCGGCACTGATGGCCATGCAGGCCGAATTTGATTTCGGCGCTGTCGCTAAAAGAATCGCGGCTTCGGCCAGCGGCAGCTGCGCCTCGGGCAGCCCCAGCTGGAAAGCGCTGTCGATGCAGGCCTTGACAATAGCAATCGCCTGCGGGTGCGCAAGCCCGATATCCTCGGCGGCAATGACTAAAAGCCGCCGGCATGCCGAAATAATATCTCCCGCTTCTAACAGCCGCCCCAGATAATGCACCGCCGCGTCCGGGTCGCTGCCCCGGATTGACTTCTGCAGCGCCGAGAGAATATCGTAATGGCTGTCGCCGTCCCTGTCGTATCGCATGGCGCTCCGCTGGGATAGAACCATGGCATCCTCAAGCTTGATGCTGACTGTATCTTCCGTTCTTTCGGAAGAGGCGAACAGAAGCTCGACAGAATTGACTGCCTTCCGCACATCACCGCCGCAGGATGACGCGATGTGCTCCACAACGCCGTCCTCAACTGCTGCTTTTTTGCTCTCCCTCTGTTCCATGAGGGCGAAGGCGCGCGTAATAGCCGGTCCGACACTTTTCGCCGTCAGCGCCTTAAATTCAAATACGGTGCTGCGGCTCAATATCGCATTATATACATAAAAATAAGGATTTTCCGTCGTAGACGCGATAAGTGTGATTTTTCCGTTTTCAATAAATTCCAGCAGCGACTGCTGCTGCTTTTTATTGAAATATTGAATTTCGTCGAGATACAGGAGCACCCCGTTGGGTGTGAGCAGGGTGTCCAGGTCGGCGATGATGCTCTTAATATCCGCCGTACTCGCTGTTGTGGCGTTGAGATTGTGGAGCATGCGACCCGACTGGAGCGCTATAATGTTGGCCACCGTCGTTTTACCCGAACCCGAAGGGCCGTAAAAGATCATATTCGGGATGTTGCCGCTTTCTATTATACGTCTTAAGAGCCCTTTATTACCTAAAATATGCTCCTGCCCCACCACTTCGTCTAAAGATGTCGGCCTTATCTCGTCAGCAAGCGGACGGTACATGATATCACCACCTTTACGTACAAATCTACCTGAAATTTACCAAAATATCAATGATAAGTTCTTTTCCATGTTGCAAACGCAGGGGCAGACATCGTGTCTGTCCGGATTTCCGTACGAACCCTTTTAGCCGGATGGAGCGCCTGTGATGATTATCAGAATTATATGTCATATCTGCACCTCCCACTACAACTTTTTGCTTCCGTATGGTGTGCCGTTCACCAAAAAAACGAGCGGATGGTGTCCGCTCGTTTTCGAATATTATTCCTATTATTCGTAAAGAGGATACTTCGCTGTGAGTTTACCCACTTCGCTGCGGATGTAATCCGCCTTGTTCTTATAATCCGACGCCGTCAGATAAATCAGCTCGGCGACCTTCTTCATATCCTCCTCCTTGAAGCCGCGGCTTGTGACGGCCGGCGTCCCCAGGCGGATGCCGCTGGTCAGCGACGCGTTTTCGGGGTCGTTGGGGATCTTGTTTTTGTTAGCTGTGATGTAGACAGTATCCAGTAGCTTTTCCATATCGCGCCCTGTCGTCTTGAACTTCCGTAAATCAACGAGCATCAGATGGTTATCCGTGCCGCCGGAGACTAGATCGAAGCCGTATTTCAGGAGCTCCTCTGCCAGCGTTTTGGCGTTTTTACGGATCTGCTGCTGATAGACTTTAAATTCCGGCTTGAGCGCTTCGCCGAGGGCAACAGCCTTGGCAGCGATGATGTGCATCAACGGGCCGCCCTGTGCACCCGGGAATACGGCGCTGTTTATTTTTTTGGCCAGGGCTTCGTCGTTCGTCATCAGCAAGCCGCCTCTTGGGCCGCGCATCGTCTTATGAGTCGTCGTGGTAACGATATCGGCGTACGGGACGGGCGACGGATGCTCACCCGCGGCAACGAGCCCCGCGATATGGGCGATATCGACCATAAGATACGCGCCGACTTCCTTGGCGATGTCCGAGAAGGCCTTGAAATCGATGACACGCGGATACGCGGACGCGCCGGCCACGATCATCCGGGGTTTATGCTTCTTTGCCAGATCCCGCAGCTGGTCGTAATCAATGACGTTTGTATCGGCCGTGACGCCGTAGGAAACGATGTTGTAATATTTGCCCGAAAAGTTGGCCGGGCTGCCGTGAGAGAGATGGCCGCCGTGATCCAGATTCATTCCCAGGACGGTGTCGCCGGGCTTTGTCAGGGACATGTACGCGGCATAGTTGGCTGAAACGCCGGAATGGGGCTGCACGTTTACGTATTTCGCGCCGAACAGCTTCTTCGCCCGTTCGATTGCGATTGTCTCAACCACATCGACTTCCTCGCAGCCGCCGTAATAACGATGTCCTGGATAGCCCTCGGCATATTTATTTGTCAGCACGGTGCCTGCAGCAAGTAAAACCGCTTCGCTCACGCAGTTTTCGGATGCGATCAGCTCAATGTTTCTGCGCTGCCTGACATATTCCTTCTCGATTGCCGCGCCGACCTCGGGATCGTAGCCGGTGATAGACGCCATCATATCTTTAATCACGGGTTCTCCTCCATTATATAAAGTGCTAATGTATTATATCCGAGTCATCCGACATTTTCAACGGGTAAAGAGCAAAAAAAGTGGTAATCAAACAACTGTCATGGTATCATAATGCATATATCATCGTTATCTGGAGTATTATGATGCAGGATCAGAACAGAATCAATCAAATTATCCGCCTGCTGGAAAAGGATTACCCGGAAGCGCATTGCTCCCTCGATTATATGAAGGATTATGAGCTGCTGTTCGCTACCCGGCTGGCCGCCCAGTGCACGGACGCACGCGTCAATAAAATCACACCGGCATTTTACGCGGCTTACCCGACCCTGCAGGACATCGCGGCCGCAGACATCGCCGATGTGGAAAAGTATATCCACTCCAGCGGGTTTTATCATGCCAAAGCCCGCGATATCGTTGCCGCGGCGCAGATGCTGCTCAGTGACTTCGGCGGGCGCGTCCCCGATACGCTGGAGAACCTGTTAAAGCTGCCCGGCGTCGGTCGGAAAACGGCCAATCTCATCCTGGGTGATGTTCATGGAAAGCCCGCAGTCGTGGTGGATACCCACTGCATCCGGCTCACAAACCGGATCGGTCTCGTTAATACGAAAGACCCCGTCAAAATCGAAGCAGTGCTCCGGGAGATACTGCCGCCTGAAAAATCCAATGATTTCTGCCATCGGCTTGTCCTCCACGGCCGCGCTATCTGCCCGGCTAGAACCCCGAAATGCGGCGAATGCAGTATCAGGG
>CAZVLO010000003.1:30176-38506 GCA_964628265.1 uncultured Papillibacter sp. | reverse complement strand
GTATTGCGATTATAACAAGGCTTGCCAGAATCAAGCGACGTAAAAGTAGGACGCCGAAGACGGCGTCCCCTACAGCAGGGCGGCCATTGGCCGTCCTTTCTGCTTTCGCTGCTAGTAATTCCCGTCGACGGAGGTAACGGCTGCCAGCGGCGGTTCTCCGCCCGGCGTACCTATGGCGTAGACCGTTACAGCAGCACACTGCAATAGCTCAATTGGCTGAGTGGTAATTCCCGCCTGATTCGATCCGGCCGGTTTCAGCTGCAGCTGATATGTACCCGGATCAATCGGTATATATCTCGTGTGCGCCATATATGGCACATTTTCAAAAAGCCGTGTCCCGCCGGCCAACGTCACATCCAGTGGCGGTGAGTCAGCAGAAAGGTTCACAAACCGGACATACGCCTTGCACCGGTCACGCATACTGCGGCATGGTTCATAAGCCTCTGCAATCCCCAAAAGCCCGGTGCAGCCGCCGACAACGGCAATGGTCATGGCGCATTTGGGACTTATTTGTAAACATGCTTCGGCAATCGGTTCCTTTCCTCGCTTCCCTGCGGGGTAGATCTTAATATGATACAGGCAGGGCGCAACGGTAAAGTAGCCGGTAAATTGCCCGTAAGCCAAATTTTCAGCGACCATATTCCCATTGACGGTGACATCCACTGCCGGATAATCGGTAAACGCATTGAGGATTCGGACGTATGACGGCGGACATGCCGGATATGTAGAGGTTAAACGACTGCATTTCATAGTTTTCATGATACTGATATCTCCTGTATTTTGATGATCAGTATATAATATGTAATGGGTCAGGCAGCGCGTTACCCATCCATCAGTTACGATTTTTCCTGTTAATGTTATATTTTGCTTTCCCTTTCCAGGTGACAACTGGTACAATACATACTGCCAGGCATGCACCGGGACGTGTAATAATCACATCTGCACATGTCTTTATTCCTATACGTACATCCATGGCCAATACGGCAATTAAAAACAGGAGGTGTAAAACGTGAACATTAAAAATCACTTAACTGCAATTGCTATGCAAAACGGTCTCGCCGTGGAATCCATGCAATTCCCCGACTGCGAACTTGACCCCGCGACAATAAAGGTCATCATGATCAGCGAAGTCCCGCCGAAAAACCCGGACGACGGCTTTTACAGTACAGCCGCCGACCCGGATTACATGAAATCGACGCTCGGCCTGTTCGCGGCCGGCGGTGTGCAAGTCAGCAATATCAATGAAATCCTCAACATGGGTATCTACATCACCACCGCTGTGAAGTCGCCGAAAACCGAGTATACCGTAGACCCGTCTGTTATAGAAGCGCAGCTTCCGCTCCTCGAAGCTGAATTGTCGCTTTTTCCGAACCTGAAAGTGATCATGCTCATGGGCGATGTGGCAAAAAAAGCAGTCAATATGATCGCTAAGGCAAAGACGAAGAAGAATATAATCCCATCACAGCCCACAGGCAGAATCCACGGCAATGAATATTATTGGGGCGGCATCCGTGTTATGCCCTCTTATATCATGACCGGAAAGAATCTTCTGATCGAACCGTTCAAGCGCGATACGATTGCGGACGATATACAGCGTATGATGGAGGTTATACAAGGATTCTGAATGAAAGATATCCCCGTTGCGGAAGTCCATGCAACCTTTGCCTGACCTGCCGGCCAAATATCGAAATAGAAGACAGGCGGGCGTAATTTGAGTCTATCGACTTAACAACAGCCTATATTTATACGGAGGGCAGACATGACTATTACAATTAAGCCGCTCACACCGGGGCTTTCTGAGGATGACTTTGACTTCTTCGAAAACCGGGCGTTCACTGGTAATTCCCCATATCGGTGTTATTGTCAGCTCTATCAAATGACAAGGGCGCAGCAGAAAGCCGAGTTGAAAAAGGCAGCAGACGGGGCTGATATGGGTTGCGTGTCACGAAATGTCGCCGAGCAGCAGATTGATTCGGGTGCCCTGCGGGGATACCTGGCTTTTGTCGACGGCGTTGCTGTTGGCTGGTGCAACGCAAACGACAAAGCAGACTTCCCCGCCGAGTCGTGTACTGGTGATCATTTTTACGCACCGGCTGAAAAGCAGGAAAAGGCTGCGGTTTGTTTTGAGATTGCCCCCGACTATCGAGGGAAAGGAATCGCCACCGCCCTTTTACAGCGCGTGATTGACGACGCCAGAGCCGAAGGCTATCGCGCCGTCGAGGGCTTCCCCGTTGTGCGCGACGAGCGATTTGAATGGGACAGCACCGGCCTTGTTCGGCTGTATGAGAAGGTGGGATTTGTCAAAGCAGCCGTTCAGGAGAAAAATGTTGTTATGAGAAAAGAGTTGAAATAACAGCGGATCGTATAAGCATAACAAAAGCAGGCATACTCCATGAGGCACATAACGGAAGAGGGCAGACACAAGGTCTGCCCCTACGAAGAATAATTCAATTGCCTGCTTGCATATATGTACTTCTCGTCAGCCCATATAAATCGTTGTCCTCAAGGCCGGAATTGCACAGGTGATATTCCTTTGCGCAGCCCTCCAGGATGAAGCCGGCTTTTTGGAGCACACGACCGGAGGCCGGATTGTTGACCGAATGTGTCGCCTCGATTCTGTTGAGGCCTATCTCGTTGAACATATAGTGCAAGACAGCTTTGACGGCTTCCGTCGTGTAACCCTTCGACCAGCAGTCCCGCCGCAGGGCATAGCCCAAAAGCGCCCTTCTGTCATGGTCGTCCACGTCGACGACACAGACGGAGCCAATGAGCTCATCCCCAAGCTGAATACCCCACCAATACAGCTTGTCCGACTTATAATCGCCAAATACTTCAAGGATATAGCCGTGGGACCAGCCGACTGACGGATGCGGCTTAAAACATTCGTACCGGCACACCTCCGGGTCGCTCATCCATTTATAAACAGCTTCGGCGTCCTCGGGGAGGATTTTACGAAGAAGCAGCCGCTCTGTTCTTATTTCCTGCGTCCCCTTGTGATTGATCATACACGTCACTTCCCTTTCAGCTTTTTGATAAGCGCTTCGTCAGGTTCGGCGATGATCGTTTTATAGTCTGTATATATCACCATTCCCGGCCTTCCGCCAGGGATTTTTTTGACGTATTTGATAAGGGTATAATCCACGGGGACCTTTTTGCTCTCCCGGGCTTGCGAGTAATAGGCCGCCAGAACCGCCGCTTCACTGAGCGTCGTATCGTCGGGCGTCTGGCCGTTCGTCGAAATGATAACGTGGGAGCCGGGGATTTTCTGCGCGTGAAGCCATACGTCTGTTTTAAACGCTTGTTTATGTGTCAACGCCTCATTCTGGACATTGTTTTTTCCCACATGGATCAAAAAGCCCGTGCTGGATTCATATCGCCCTGGCTGCGCCGGCACCGGCTTTTCCTTCTTACCCGTTTTTTGCGCTTTGATATAACCGGTCTGCTTCAGTTCCTGACGAATCTCGACGAGGTCGCGCTCACTCTCTGCCCGGGAAATCTCGTCCAGGACGCTTCTTAAATATGCCAGCTCGCTCTCGCCAAGTTCTATTTGTTCTTTTAAAACAACTTTGGCCTTCTTCGCCTTGGAATAATCCTTAAAGTATTTTGCCGCATTTTGCTGAGGCGTTTTCAGCGGGTCAAGCCAGATATCGACTTCCCGCCCGTCCTCGGAATAATAATCGACCGTCCTGAATACCGCCATGCCCTTTTTGATGGTGTGCATATTAGCGGTGATGATATCGCCCATCTGGCGTAAGCGCTCCCGGTCCGATGTCTTTTCAAGCTCCACCCGCTGTATTTCAATCTTACGCCGGACACGGTCATGGGCGTTTTTGATTGTATTAATCAATGCGTGGGATCGCTGACGCATCCGTTCGGCGGCGGAGCGCCGCGTATAAAACGCATCCAGCAACCCAGAAAAGCTGACGCTCTGTTCAGACTTATACAGATTTCCGTACTGCGTTATCTCCGAATATGAAAAATCCTTCGGCCTGCCCTCACCATCTGATAACAGGATTGCCCGAAAGCGCCCTGCCCCGATATCGCTGACAAGGCTGAAAAAAGTATCTCCCAGCGCTCTGCCGCCGTCCTTCCGAATTGCCTCCGCCAGACGCATCCCGGTGTCGCCGTACGCCCTGTATACCAGCTCTCTGCAGATAAGCGGTGATAAGCCGTTAAATGTATCAAGCAGCCATTTATCAGCGGCCCTGTCATTTCCTGTGCCTGTCAAAAGGGAAATAAAAACCTCGCTCGTCACATCCAGCGGGTCATGCTTGTTCTGCTTAGGCGGCAAGCGGTAAAACAGCCCCGGCAGCACCTGCCGAAGCTCGGACATAAGGGTGTCTACCCGCCGCAGGCAATCGATAATCATACCGTCCTGTTCCGTGAGGATAATATTCGAATACCGCCCCATCAGCTCTATGATCAAATATCTTTGGCAGGGTTCACCAAAAGCATCATAGCAGTCTAAGGTGATATCGACAGCTCTCTCCAGGGTTGGCTGGATGACGGATTTGATTATGGCGCCTGTCAGATGCTTGCGCAGCAGCATACAGAACATCGGCGGATTCTGCGGATTTTCAAAAACCGCATCCGTAACATGCACACGGGCGTCCCCGGTGCCTGCCGATATCAGAAGACGCGGCGCCGCGCCGAAGCCCCGGAGCGATAGAATAATCTGATCCTGCTCCGGTTGTTGGATTTTGTCTATTTTCAGTCCTGTAATCTGCCTGGCCAGCTCATTTTTCAAAGCTGTCAGAAAAATCGCATCAAGCGGCATTTCATTATCCTTTCAGGAGTCGATTAACGCCCCGCAGAGCTCGCCGCCCACGGCGACCCAATGTTAATGCGTCATTTGAGCGGACCGCCGAAGGCTGTGGCCCCTAAGAATGAGCATGTTCATTCATTACAATATCAAACAGCTCGTTGACATATAAGTATCCGAACAGCGTTTCGAGCGCCGTCGAGGTATGGTATTCGTTCAGCGTTGCGTTGCGCGGGACGGAATTGACCCGCGTGTTGCGTCCCCGCCTGAACACAGCCAGTTCGTTATCAGTGAGAAACGGCATCAGCCCGGCCGCAGCCTTTGCCTGGGCGGGCGCCGAAACATAACCGACAGCTGCCTTATGCAGTCCTCTTGCCGTAGCCCGGCCGCTCATAATGAGCCACGACCTGACCATCAGCTCAAGGACGGCGTCACCCAGATGTGCCAGTCCCAGCGCCGATATATTTTGAATTTCGTCCTCAGAGAGCCTGAGAGCAAGCAGGTCCGTCAATAGATACCAACTCCGTCCTATTTGTATTCGTCGTTACCACTTATTTTGGTCGTTTTACTGAAGACGACAACATTGAAAACATTCCCCATTATGAGTATGATGCTGCAGATATAGACCCAGAACATCAGGATGATAAATGACGCCAAAGAACCGTATACGATCGGGTAATTGACAGCCATGCCGATAAGCCGCGAAAAAGCAATGCTCACTGCCACAAGCAGCACCGATGCGATTACTGCGCCGGGCATCCTCCGCACTTTAGTTTTTTCCCTGGGCGCTGTCGCCTTATAAATCAAATAAATAATTACAAACAGCAGGAATAACAGCAGCGCAAACCGAACCCACTGCCACAAATCCAACAGCGGCTCGTACCCGAACTTTCTCTGTAAAAATTCCAGCAGCCACTCTCCCGAGACGATCACCAGTGCTGAGACGTAAATGACAGCCAGAAAGCCAACTGAGATGATGATATTGTATATTCCCGCCCAGAAGCCTTTGAATCTCGGCTTGCCCTGTATATCCTCCATAATCTTCATCAGCGTCCCGAATGCCGTGGCCGAGGACGACAGCGTCACCGTAATGCCGACCAAAAGCATGATGCGCGACTCATTGCCGCCCACATAGTTCAGATGCTCAAGAATCACTTTCAGCGCATCAGCCGGAATGACCTCCTCCAGCACATGGGATATGTTTGCTTCGGTGATATTCAGGCTGGCCAGTATGGCGTATACAACGATTAAAAGCGGAAATATCGATATGGTGATATAATAGGACATTGCGGCCGCGCTTCGAGTGACACGCTGCTTATTAAATATGATGAACATATTCTTTGCGGAGCGTTTTATACCTTCCATATTCTCCTTCCAGTCTGCCAAGTGTTGAAGCTCGCTTCACACGTGTTATATCCGTTAATAAACACGGGACGAGCAGTCATACCCGCCCGTCCCTATTTTTAGCTGAACTTAGATGCCTTATCGATCATGTACTATTATTTCGAATTAAAAATCTTAAAAATTGTGTCGAAGGGGTCTTCTTCCTGTGCAGGTTCCGTCTCCGGTTTTGGTTCCTTCGCTTCTTTTTTCTCTGTAGCCTCCGTAAATAACCCTACAGGAGTCGGGCGTTCGGCCGGTGTGGCTGTTTTTGAAGCATATGGCTTATCTTCAAAACGAGTGGCAATGACAGTGACGCGGATTTCATCCTCCATCGTCTCATCAAATGTGGCGCCGAATATAATGTTTGCATCGGGATGCGCCGCCTGCTGTACAAGGTTCGCGGCAGTCTCAACATCCTCAAGGCCGATGTCCAGAGAACCGGTGATGTTCACAAGTACGCCTCTGGCGCCGTCAATGGACGTCTCCATCAGCGGGCTGGAAACAGCCTGCTTAGCAGCGTCCTCCGCCTTGTTTTTCCCTGCGGCATGTCCAACGCCCATATGCGCGCAGCCGGCATCCTTCATAATAGACGTGACATCCGCGAAGTCAAGGTTTATAAAACCGGTGTTTTTTATAAGCTCCGATATACTGACAACAGCTTGACGCAGTACATCGTCCGCTATGGCAAAAGCATTTGCGAAGGTCAGCTTCTGGTCGGTTGCGTGTTTCAGTCGGTCGTTCGGAATAATCAGCAGTGAATCCACCTTGCCCAAAAGGTTTTTGATGCCTTCTTCAGCCTGCTGCATACGGCGTTTACCTTCGAAGCTGAACGGTTTCGTCATTACACCGACGGTCAGCAAGCCCGCTTCTCTGGCGATATCCGCCACGACAGGAGACGCGCCCGTGCCCGTACCGCCGCCCATTCCGCCTGCGATAAATACCATATCCGCATTTTCCAGTGCCTTTGCGATATTGTTTCGGCTCTCCTCCGCAGCCTTCTTACCCACTTCCGGATTTGATCCGGCTCCTTGTCCGTGGGTCAGCTTTTCGCCTATTTGGATTTTCTGATCTGCGTTTGAAGCGCCGAGAGCAGGCTTGTCCGTATTAATCGCTATAAACTCGACACCCTGAGTTCCGGCCTGTACCATTCTATTGACAACGTTGTTCCCCGCGCCGCCGACTCCGGCGACTTTAATCACTACGACGTTGTCCGGACCACTCTCGAGTGAAAACGACATATTAAATCCTCCCGTATCTGATATCTTTTGCAGACGATATTCTTTCTTAATAATATAGCATTTCCAGAATAATTACCGATAGTTCGCTAATTTATATAATATTTCAATAATATTGAGTATTTTATAACTATTTTTGGTTCAGGTCAATAGTTCACATAATATAATTTCATTATAGCGCCTATTTATATATGTTTTTTTACTAATTACACGCCTATAAACTGTCAGTAAGGTATAAAACGCGGTTTACCTTCTCTCGTCAAATCTATCTTTCCTTTGTCGTCCGGTTCCAGCTGCAAAATGACGTCCTGCAGTACGGTGAGCTTATATACAGCGTCCTGGCCGCTGCCCATGATTACTGTAAAGCGGTCCGTGTAAGTGAAGCTGATATTGCCTATATTCGAAACATCCAGCGTCCTCATCTGCCCCGACAGTCCGGCGCTGTATGCGGCGCTTAGAATGTCGGTCAAGTATCGAAGCTGCGTATCGTTGTCCTTGTCAACGATAATTTTCCGTCCCTCCACAAGGGAAACAGGCTCAAGTCCATTAATTACTATTTTCCCCTCGATATCATCACCGCTTGTTTTTTCGAGGACTTTGGCTTTCTGATCAATTATCCACCAGCTGCCGCCGTAGCCGATGACGGCAAGTGGCTGACTTTCCGTCACGCTTATAATGACCCTGTCGGGTATAATCTTTTCAACAACGACCTCATTGAGGTACGGCAGATTGAGACCGATATTTTTTTCGGCGTCCTCTGCGTCGACGAAAAGGAGGTTATCACCTTTTTCTATGCACGAAGCAGACAATATCTGCTCTGCCGTGTATTTTTTTACGCCTTTTACTTCGATATAGGTAACCCGAAAAAACACGCTTATTCCGAAAATCAGGATGATGATGCACAGGAGTACGGCCACCGGCGTATAGAAAACCGTGCCGCGCCTGCTGCG
>CAZVLO010000003.1:29762-30161 GCA_964628265.1 uncultured Papillibacter sp. | reverse complement strand
CATACCGTACCTCCTGTTATCTTCCGTATATCGTGTGTTTATCTCAGCGTCAGGGCTGAGGCATGACAAGTTTTAGTCAAACTTCAATATATCCGCCCCCAACGACTCCAAGACACCGGTAATATCGTCATACCCCCTGTCGATATGCGCGACCCCGGATATTTCGGTGATCCCCTCCGCGCCCAGCGCCGCCACAAGCAGCGATGCACCGCCGCGCAGATCGGTGGATGTAATTGGCGCACCGTGCAGCTTTTTTACGCCGCTAACGATGGCCACACGGCCTTCTGTCTTGATGTCGGCACCCATCCGCCGGAGCTCCGCAACGTGCCGGTATCTGTTCTCGAATATATTCTCCACAAAAACCGTCGTCCCCTCCGCCGTCAGACTGGCCGCCATGAC
>CAZVLO010000003.1:8439-29752 GCA_964628265.1 uncultured Papillibacter sp. | reverse complement strand
GGCGGCTGTGCATCCGTGGGAAAGCCCGGGTACGGTTTGGTGATGATGGGCTTAACGGCCTTTCTTGGCTTTTCAGCATTTATCAGAATTGTATCGCTGCCCGTTTTTATTTCGCAGCCCATCTCCGCCAGCGTTTCCGTCACTGTGAGTATATGCCCGGGGTACACATTTGTCAGTTCGATCATGCCGCCGGACGACGCGGCGCAGGCCATGTATGTGGCTGCTACGATGCGGTCCGGAATGACCCAATGCTCCGTATTGCCCTTCTGCCCGCAGCCTTCTATTGTAATAGTCGAGGTCCCGGCGCCGTGCACTTTAATCCCGAGTCGCCTCAAATAGCTCTGCAGGTCCCATATTTCGGGTTCGCAGGCTGCGTTTGTAATGATTGTCGTACCGGCACACTTAGCAGCGGCCAGCATGACGTTCTCCGTGGCGCCGACACTGGGGAACGCGAGGTTGATCCGGCAGCCCTTCAGGCTTTTGGCCTTGCAGACGATATTCCCGCCCTCTTCGTCTATCTCCGCACCCATGGCACGCAGCGCCGAAAGATGCAGGTCGATGGGCCTGGGGCCCAGCTCGCAACCGCCCGGCAGAGAGAGAACGGCTTCACCGAGCCGTGCCAATATAGCACCCAAAAATATGACCGATGACCGCATTTCCCTCATGAGCTCATGCGGAATGTCACTCCGCGTCAGCGTTTTTGAATCGACATATACCTTTTCCCCCTCGCGATTGACCGTACACCCCAAATGGGCAAGAATTCTGGTGGCTGCGTCAACATCGCCCAGGTTCGGACAATCATGTATCACTGTTTCACCGCATGCGAGAAGAGCTGCGGCCATAATGGGCAGCACGCTGTTTTTTGCTCCGTGCACAGAGACTGTGCCGTACAGCCGTCTGCCGCCGTCAATACGTATAATACTCATAGTCAACCCCCGAAAACAGCATATAAATATCTGTACGCCGTATACTATGTCCAGAGGCTGTCTTTCGTTAATCAGCACATTGAAATTATCAGTTCTGCGATTTTTTTCGCCGAATCCGGAACACCTGCTCCTTTCATCGCTTCAGCCATGGTTGATAATTTGTTCTTATCCTTCAGTAGGTCTTCCGCCATTTTATACAAAAGCTCACCGGTGCATTCCCTTTCGCTGACGACGACAGCACCGCCTTTTTTTTCCAGCAGCAGCGCATTTTTTTCCTGGTGGTTGTTCGTCACGTAAGGCGAAGGCACGATGATAGCCGGTTTCCCCATATATGTCAACTCAGCAATTGTGGACGCCCCGCCCCTGCAAAGGACAAGGTCCGCGGCCGCCATAACAGACGGCATGTTGTATATATATGTCCGTATATCCACCCACGGCGGGATATACATACCGGGCGATTTTTCCTTCACGCGCCTGACCAGCTCTTTCGTGACGGCTTCACTTCCGCCTGAGGCGTGGATATGATTAAAAAGCCTGCTCTCGACATTAAGCGCCGCAAAATCCGCGATGATCTCGTTCATTTTCTCCGCCCCGAGGGACCCCCAGAAAGAGACGACCAGCGGCCTGCCGTCAATACCCAGCAGCAGCCGTGCGTCGTTTTTGATCTTCGGAGAAAAGGCCGCCCTGACCGGTGTTCCCGTGAACACAACCTTGTCGGGTCGTTTATAGAGATGCGCCACATCAGGAAATGCCACAAGTACCTTATCGACGATTCCTGAGAGCATCTTTGTTGTGAGTCCCGGCACCGCGTTTGATTCATGGATGAAAGTGGGTATCTTCATCCGCGCTGCTTTTCTCAATACCGGATAACAGACGTATCCGCCCGTTCCGATGACAGCATCCGGTTTGAACCGGTTGATTATCTCCTCCGACTGAGCGGCGGCGGCGGCCAGATTTCTGAACGTCTTTACGTTTCGGATAAGCTTGTTTGGAGAGAGTCCCCTTTCAAAGCCGCTGATCTTTATATTTTTGATATCATAACCCGCCTCGGGAATCAGCTTGTTTTCAAGGTGTCTTCCCGACCCGACAAAAAGAACCCGTGAATCGGGCACAGTACGCCGCATTTCGTCAGCCAGTGCGATGGCCGGATTGATGTGTCCGGCCGTCCCTCCGCAAGTAAACAGAAATATCATCTTTTCCTCCGACCGCTATCCGGCTTTTACGATAGGTATTTCCCTGGAAACCGCCAGAATTATCCCCATCTCTATCAGCTGAATCCACAAGGCTGTGCCTCCCGAGCTGAAAAACGGCAGCGATATACCCGTACTGGGCAGCAAATTCGTCACAACGGCCACATTCAGAAATACCTGGATGGCCAGGAGGCTCGTGAGTCCCGTCACCACCAGCGAACCGAAGCGGTCCCTGGCATGCAGCGCCAGCCAGAAGCCGCGCACCACCAGCAGCACAAACAGAAGAAGTATCAATATCGCGCCGACGAAGCCCAGCTCTTCGCAAATAACGGAAAATATATAATCGTTATGCTCCTCGGGCAGATACAAATACTTTTGACGTCCCTGTCCGACACCCAGGCCCAGGAGCCCACCGGAGCCGATGGCATAAAGGGATTGCATAATCTGATAGGATTTCCCCCTGGGATCCTCTTCCGGATGCAGCCAGGCTGTAATTCTGTCCGAGGCGTAATCCAGCTTTGTTGCCGTGAGATAAGCCACAGCCACCAGAATGAGACCTGCCATTATAAACCATTTTGCCTTTGTCCCTCCGGCAAACATCATAATCGTCGCGATGAGGACAATGATGACGGACGCCGAGAGATGCGGCTCCAGAAACAGCAGTCCCACAAGAACAACGACAACTATGGCGAAGGGGGCAACGCCGTATTTAAAGGTTTTCATTTTATCTTTATATGTACAAATCATGACAGCAAACATCAGGACCTCGGCGAGCTTTGCGATTTCCGAAGGCTGAAATGTCGTAAATCCGAGATTAATCCAGCGCCTTGCGCCGTTTTGTACTGTACCGATGACCGGCACGGCAGCCAGCAGCAGTACGGCGGCAATCATAAGCGGGAGCGCCAGCCGGCGGAATGTTGATACTCTCCAGCGTGAGACGAAAAGCATCAGTAAAACACCGCTGACGGCAAAGATCACCTGTCTTGAGAAGAAATACAGCGGATTGTTGGCGGTATAATACGCGCGGGCGAAGCTTGCTGAAAGCACCATAACAACGCCTATGGTGAGAATCACGAGCGTCAGCACAAGAAACGGCAGGTCTAAACTGCCTCTTCTGACCGCGGTTTCTGTCCGGTAATCTGCAAGCTGCCTTCTGCTGGGCACTTGCGGCATGGTAAGGACTTCAGCCCCGGACAGACCGGCTTGATTTGTTTTCACAACTCACCCTCCTTGCGCTGCTTTGTTTTCCTGTTGTCAACCGGTATACCGTGCGCTGACACCGAAAAACGTCAGGACAGCAAAAACCGCTGAAATCAGTGAGAATACGAAAAACAGCTTATATTCGCTCCAGCCGTTCATCTCCAGGTGGTGATGAAGCGGCGCCATCTTGAATATTCTTTTGCCCTTCGTCAGCTTGAAGTACGTGATCTGGATAACATCGGACAGTATTTCAATAACATATATAATCCCGAGCGGCAGGATAATCAGCGGCGCGTCGATGGCAAAGGCCATGGCGCAGATGGCGCCTCCCAAAAAAAGCGAACCCGTATCGCCCATGAACACCCGCGCCGGATGGAAGTTAAACAGCAGAAAACCCACCAGCCCACCGCACAGAGCCGCGGCAAAAACACCCAGGTACATGCTGCTCCACGTGAAGGCAATAGCCGCGAAACAGACGGCGACAGGGATAGACACACCTGTTACAAGTCCGTCGACACCGTCGGTGACATTGACCGCGTTAACGGTCGCAACAATAGCAAACGCTGCGAAGATGAAATAGACGGGCTCAGGTATCGGTACCACCACGTGAATAAACGGTATAGAGAGATTAGGCGGGAGATAACGTAAAAAGCGCATCAACAGGACAAAAACAACGGCAGCCATAAGCTGCAACAGAAATTTCTGAAGGGCCGTCAACCCAAGATTCTGCTTCTTAACCAGCTTTTCGTAATCGTCTAAAAAACCGATGGCGGCGTAAATCAGCGAAAACAAAAGGATAAACATATGCCCGTACTGGCCGCTGCGCATTTCATCGTAACCCGCAATAAGACAGGCGACGGTGATTCCGATGATAAACATAAGCCCGCCCATCGTCGGGGTACCCTGCTTGCTTCGGTGCCACACCGGTCCGCATTCTTTAATCGACTGCCCGGCCTTTTTACGCCTAAGAAACGGCACCAGGATCAGCCCAACGACAATCGTCGTGCCCAATGACACGGCAAATGCGGTCAGAAGCTTCAGAATCATATGTGTTACTCCTCAATTTGGGATTTCAGTGACTGCGCAGAAAATCAGTGACAATCTCTCTTTCGTCGAAATGGAATTTTTCATTGCCGATAATCTGATATGTTTCATGGCCTTTCCCTGCCAGAATAATGATATCCTTGGGCTCAGCGTTTGAAAGCGCCCATCCAATGGCCTCCCGCCGGTTTTCAATTACAATATACGGCGTCTTTGTACTTTTCATGCCGACAAGTATATCATCGATAATTTTTCCCGGCACTTCAGTCCTGGGGTTATCCGTCGTCACAATGACAAAATCGGATAACCGAGCGGCGATTTCACCCATCAGCGGGCGTTTTGTTTTATCCCTGTCACCACCGCAGCCAAACAGCGTCACAACGCGCCCCTCCGCGGACTCTTTAAAGGTGCTGATGATATTCTCCAGCGCGTACGGCTTATGGGCGTAATCAATGACAACAGTAAAATCCCGTCCCGTCGGCACGACCTCCATGCGTCCCTTGACGCCGGGGCTTGCTTTAAGCGCTTCTGCTATATCCTCCAACTCAAATCCCAGCGTCAACCCCACAGCGATGGCAGCCAGCGCGTTATAAACAGTAAAGCCGGCCGGGATTCCCAATTCTACCTTCACCAGCTTTTCTAAAGTCAGCGCGCAGAACTCCACATTCTCCGCTGACAGCTTTACCCGTTTTGCAACGAGGTCCGCGGTGTCGTTGTCCCTCGAATACGTCATGACCGGGCAGGACGCGCCCTCCGATATCAGCGGCGCGTATTCGTCATCCAAGTTGATAATTGCATTCTCCGACTGCTTGAATAAAAGCGCTTTGGCCTTGGCATACTCGTCCATCGTTTTATGAAAATCCAGATGTTCATGAGTCAGATTCAGAAATACGCCCACCTGGAACCGGACGCCGTACACACGATCCAGATACAGTGCGTGGGACGAAACCTCCATTACAACATATTCACAGCCGCTGTCCGCCATTTCCCTGAAAAGCCTCTGAAGCTCCAGGGACTCGGGCGTCGTATGCTCCGTTTCAATGACGGTGTCTCCGATCATGTTGTGGTTTGTCCCGATCAGGCCGACCTTGGCACCCGAGCATTTTTCAATCATCGTTTTAATCAGGTTTGTTGTCGTTGTCTTACCGTTGGTACCCGTAACGCCGATAACCTTCAGTTCCGACGAAGGGTTATTATACCAGTTGGAAGCCGCGACAGCAAGCCCGCGGCGCGTATTATCCATAATGACATATGGGATATCGATATCCGGCTTCTCTTCGCACAGCACGCATGCCGCCCCCTTAAGGGCGGCTGCTTTAATATATTCGTGACCGTCGCTTTCGTATCCCCTCACGGCTACGAATATGTCACCTTTTCTGGTCGTGCGCGAATCATAACTGACACCGGTAATCTCAAGCGCCATGTCTGCCTGAGTATCCCTGACCATTATCCCCTTGAGTAAATGGATAAGTTTCATGGCATATTCCCCATTCCGTGTATGTAAATCCTAATAAAGTCCGATAATGCTTTTGTCCACAAGTACGACTTCAATAACCGAACCAGCCGGTACCTCTTCACCTTTTTTTACCGACTGGGTTGAAACCGCAGCCGTCGCCGTTGAAGACAGTGTTCCGCCCGATTTCAAGAACAGCCCCGCGTCTTCCAGCGCTTTTTTGGCGTCCTGAAAACTCTTTCCGTAGAGCTCAGGCACCGTGACCGTATGAGACGGCCTTTCTGTACCGGCATACAGTATGATCTGGCTCCCGGGTGCGACAGCGATGTTTGACGACGGCAACTGGGCTGTCACAGTGTCGCCGTCTCCCACGAGCCTTACGGCAAAGCCCTGCTTTTTCAGCAGCTGTTTCGCCTCCTCAACGCTTTTGTCTATGAGCTTAGGAACCGGAACGTCAAGATTAGCTTTTTCTTCGTCGGTATAGACCGGCTGTACGCCGAGGTAAGGAAGCACTTCCGACAGAATTCGTCCCACAACAGGGGCCGCCATATTGCCGCCGCTGATAAACACGCCTGATTTGTTGGTGGGATTATCGAGAATCAAAAGGATAACAATCTGCGGGTCGTCCATTGGCGCGATGCCGCAGAATGAGACGGCGTAACGCTTCGTCCCCGTCGTTGCCTCCTGCGTCGTGTCAACCGATGTACCCGTTTTGCCGCCCACCTTGTAGCCCGGCACCGCGGCATTTTTGCCCGTGCCCTCTTTGCCGCCGACGATCTGCTCGAGAATCTCACACATCGTTTCTGACGTCTGCGCGCTGATGACCTGACGGACGACTGTCGGTTCATTTGCCAGAACAACATTCCCGTCGGCATCGGAAATCTGCCTGACCACATAGGGCTCCATCAGATTTCCACCGTTGACGACAGCGGATATGGCCGTAACAAGTTGAATGGGTGTAATCGTAAACGTCTGCCCGAAGGCTGTGGCAGCTAGGGATGACTGATTTTTCGGATTGGCAAAGTCCTTCCGGGTCCACCATAGCGGCTTGCTTTCGCCTGGCAGGTCTATACCCGTTTTATCGAAAAATCCGAACGCTTCCAAGTAATCATAAAACCTGTCGCCGCCGATTTTCAACCCGATATTCACAAGGGCTACGTTGCACGAATGCTGCATCGCCTGTGTGAGCGTCTGGGAGCCGTGGCCTTGGGGCTTCCAGCATTTTACCGGTTTTGTACGGCCCAGAACTTCCACGGAACCACCACAGTAAAATGTATTGTTAAGATCGACGACATTCTCCTCCAGCGCCGTTGCGCAGGTGACTATTTTAAAAACCGAGCCCGGCTCATATGTATCGGAGATGGCCTTATCTCTCCACATCGCATTCCGAGCGTCCGATACAGCCTGTTTGCGCGCATCCTCATCTGTTATTTGTCTGAGCTCATCCATTAAATCGGGGTTTAGCAACGCGTAATTGTTCGGATCAAAGCTGCCGTAATCTCCAAAGCTGGCCAGTGCGTAGAGTTCACCGGTCTTCGGATTCATCGCCAAACAAATCCCGCCGTTTTGGACATCGTAGTCCTGTATGGCCTGGGCCAGATACTTCTCAACATAATGCTGTATGGTGGAATCGATGGTCAGGGTCACGTCGTTGCCGTTTTTAGCATCGTAGTAATTTTCAAAATCCGTAAACAGCATATCTGTGCCCCGGGCGTTTTTCAGCCGCACGATTCTGCCGTCCGTACCCTGCAAATAGGAATTATACTGGATCTCCAGCCCATTCAGCCCCTGATTCTCACTGCCGACAAAACCGAGCACATGGGACGCTAATGTGCTGTTCGGGTAATACCTTTTTGAATCCGGCTCAAGATGAATACTCTTCAGCTTATTGTCTTTGATGAACTGACGGACCTGATCCGCCAGCTCTTGTTCGATTTTCGTTTTGATCGTTTTATACTGGGATTTCGTATCCTCCATATTTGCCAGGACTTTATCCTTATCAACGTCAAGGAGCGCAGCCAGATTACCGGCAATCAGTTCCTTATCCTCATTGTATAAATCTATCTCGTAAGGGCTGATATAAACCGTTTCCACAGATGCGCTCATGGCCAGCGGCCTTCCGTTTGCGTCAAAAATCGTGCCACGGGCGGCTGTTACCTTTGACTCCCGCGTCTGCTGTTCAACGGCTAACCTCTCGTATTTATCGTGATCAATTATCTGTATCTGATACAGCTTTACAGCCAGGACAACAAATGCAACGATACCGCACACGGTCATGAGAATGAGTGTGCGGCTGAGAATCATTTTGTTCGGTCTCTGGACTGCGTTTTTATCCTTCTTTTTTCTGTACTGCTTATCAGACATAGCGATCCCCTTTGATATTCCCTTAATATGCGGGTGCTCCCGCCTGCATTATGAACCACGATGCATTATATTAAGGCTTTCATTTGAAATATGACACAAGGGATGCCAGAAACGCCACCATGCTCTCCGATATGGGCGCATCCTCTTTTTCCGGTGTGACAATGACAGCTTTGTCAGGAGCTGTTGTCTGCACGGTGCCCATCTGGCTCTCATCGGGTTTCGTCATACCCAGCACGCTTGTGGCGTACTGCTCCACGGCATTAACGTCGAAAGCCTCCTCGTAAGCAATCTTCAGCTTTCGTTCCTGCTCGGTCAGCTCATCGAACCTCTCCTGAAGCCGGACGGTCTCTCCTGCAATTTCATTATATCTAACATTCGCCAAAAGCACAAAAACCATCATGACCGCAACGACAATAAAGCCAGTCACGGCAAACAACGAAATGCCATTTGCCCTGTGCGTCTGCCGCGCTGCGTTCCTGACAGGCTTTTTAACAGTCCTCGGCTCGATCTTTTCAGCCGGCTGCCTGACTGGTGCCGCACCGGGTTTCCTCATGGGCTCATGGGCATACTCTCTAATCCGGCTCAGGTCATATGCGTTGCTGCCTGAAACGGCGCTGCGCGAGGCATATTTGACTGTCGCTGAGCGTGTAGCCATTTCTTTTATCCTTTCTAGATTCTCTCCGCAATGCGGAGCTTTGCGCTTCTTGACCTGGGGTTCGTTTCCGTTTCGGCCTGCCCGGGTATGATTGGTTTCTTTGTTACCGACCGCAGTGTCGGGACAAAACCGCAGCTGCAGATTGGCAGATCTGACGGGCATGTACAGCCCTTTTCCCTTTTTGCAATTGCATTTTTCACAAGCTTGTCCTCGAGTGAATGAAAGCTGATAACGCACAGCCGCCCGTTTCGATTAAGCCTTTCCGGCGCCGTTTCCAGCATTCTCTCGACGGAGCCCAGCTCATCGTTCACGGCGATGCGTATGGCCTGAAAGCTTCTTTTCGCCGGATGCTGCTTTTCCCGGAGCGCCTTGGCCGGCATGGCGGACCGGATAATATCAGTCAGTTCAAGTGTAGACTCGATTTTTTTCTCGCCGCGCTTTTTTGCAATAAGTGCCGCGATACGCGGCGCGTAACGCTCTTCACCGTATTCATACAGGATTCTTTTGAGCTGGCTTTCCGGCCATTCGTTAACGATGTCATAAGCACTCAGCTTCGCGTTTTGATCCATTCTCATATCCAGGGGCGCGTCCGTCATGTAGGAAAAGCCCCGTGAAACATCATCCAGCTGAGGTGAAGAGACGCCGAGATCAAACAGCATCCCGTCCACCTTCGGAATATTCAGGCTATCGAGTATGAACCCAAGTTCCCCGAAATCCCCCCTGACCAGGGTCACTATATCGCCGAGTCCGCTCAGGAGCTTTCCCGACGCTTCAATGGCGGCAGCGTCCCTGTCAATACCGATGAGCCGCCCCTTATCGAGTCTCCTCGTTATCTCCAGAGCGTGTCCTGCCCGGCCCAGCGTGCCGTCGACGTAAATACCGTCCGGCTTGATATTCAATCCTTCTATACATTCTTTCAGGAGTACCGGTATGTGATCCATCAGAAGTCGAGCTCCATAAACACTTGTTCGATATTCTCCGGCGTCGTCTCGGCGGTATCAACGGCAGCCCAGGTTTCTTTATCCCAGATCTCAACGCTGTTTCCGATGCCGACTACGGTGATATCCTTCGTCAGTTTTGCGAAATCTCTCAGGTTCTGCGGGAGCAGGATACGCCCCTGCCCGTCCAGCTCACATCTCGCGGCGTGCGCGAAAATGGGACGCGCTTTTTTCTGGTCGATCCTGTTCATTGCGCTGACCTTTTCCTTCATTCTTTCCCATGTCTCCGAAGAATAAGCGGACAGACAAGGCTCGGAGGACAGTGTCACGTAAAATACTTCACCCAGATCATCTCTTAGCTTGGCAGGGATAAACAGACGCCCTTTGGCATCAAGACTATGTTCGTAAATACCGGTCATCGTTTCCCCACCTTTCGTCTAATCGTGGGATTTTAGTACACTACGCTCCACTTTGCCCCACTTATATGCCCAATTATAATGGCACTATATTGAAATTGCAAGAGGTATTTGAAAGAATTTTCCCTTTTTCTCAACGTTTTCAGCCAAAATATCATATTTTTTACAGTTCGGAAGCGTTTTCGTCGAAAAGGAGGACGTAAAAAAACAGCGATAAAAATGCAAAATCGGTGTTTTGACAGGAAAACACAGAAAAAAAGGAAAACCGCCTTCAAAACTGAAAGCGGTTATGGAAAACTGTATTTTTAGTTTTTTAAAGTCCGGGCATGCAAAAATCAGGTGAGGTAAGCAACACCTCCCTTTAAGCCCTTAATGATTTACGTCAATATCAATCCGTCCGGTGTCATAGTCGCGCCCGGTACGCTGCTTACCCTGCGCACCCGCGGCGCTCCTGAAGCGGCCTCTTGTCTGGCGCATCTCCTCAAGAGCGGCCGCCAGCGCTTCCTCTGTCCTGAGCATGGCGTCATCAACATATTCATTGGCCGCGCGCTTAAGCTCGCTCGCCGTTGCTTCTGCATTCGACACGATCTCGTTGCCGCGGGCTTTTGCGACCCGAATGATTTCCTGTTCATCCACCAGTTGCCTGGCGCGCTCCTCCGCGGATTTCCGAATGGATTCGGCTTCTTTTTTTGCACTTGTTATAAACTCGGCCCGGGCGTCCACCAAGCGTTTCGCCTCAGCCAGCTCATTCGGAAAATGCGCTTTTATTTCATCTATCAAATCCAGCGCCTTATCCCGTTCAATGACGCATTTCTCCGCGCCCAGCGGGATGCCCCACGCTTCGCTTACCATGGAATAAAGCATCTCCAGTAGTTCCTGTACTCTGCTGCCCATTTTGGCTCACCTCCTGCTTTCCATCTTTTTAACGATGTCATCAATAATTTCCCTCGGAACAAAATCCCGGAGGTCGGCACCGTATTTAGCCATCTCCTTTACAACAGTAGAACTGAGGAATGTGTACTTTTCGCTGGCGGCCATAAAGAGCGTGTCAATAGCCGGATTGATCTTTCTGTTAGCCAGCGCCATTTGGAATTCCCAGTCAAAATCAGACACGGCGCGCAGCCCTTTGACGACGACGCTTGCCCCCTTGCTTTTGGCATAATCGACCAGAAGTCCGTCCGCTGTTTCTACCTCCACGTTGCCCAAATGTTTCACGGTGCGCCAGATGAGCTCCACGCGCTCCTCCCGCGTAAACAGCGGGTTCTTGTCCGAGTTTTTCATGACACAGACATAGACCTTGTCAAACACCCGCGCCGTACGCTTGATGATATTGAGATGACCGAGTGTTATCGGGTCAAAACTGCCGGGATAAACGGCTGTTTTCATATACTGATTACTCCATCCCTGCTGCCGGCACCGTCTGAGCATCTCTGCTGTAAAGGACGATCT
This sequence comes from uncultured Papillibacter sp., assembly GCA_964628265.1. GTDB lineage: Bacteria > Bacillota > Clostridia > Oscillospirales > Oscillospiraceae > Sporobacter. The sequence continues at coordinate 18,120 of CAZVLO010000003.1, read as the reverse complement.
TTTTTCTCCCGTAATTGTATTCTCTGCCCTTTTTATAAGGGCAGTCCGGTTCCGGCATCAGTCTTTCGACATTTGTTTCGCAAATAATTATACCATTATCTTTCAGCATGTCAAACTCAAATATGCTGTCCAGTGATTTTTCCATGAGCCGCGCGTCATAAGGCGGGTCTACAAAAATCATATCAAATTTATCTCCGCGCTTCAAAAAAGAGATGGCATCGCCCTTTGTAACAGCAACCCTGTCCTCAAAGCCGGAACGCTTGATGTTCTCCCGAACGAGCCGCAGGGCTTCGTTGGACTCGTCCACAAAAACAGCATAAGCAGCCCCGCGGGAGAGCGCCTCTATCCCCATCTGCCCCGTCCCTGCGAAAAGGTCAAGAACCCGCCGGCCCTCGATATCAAACTGAATAATATTGAAAACGGACTCCTTCACCTTGTCCGTGGTGGGTCTTATGGCATACCCCTCCGGCTCCTTCAGCCTGCGCCCTTTCGCCGTTCCACTGATCACTCTCATGTGTTATCCTCTCTATATATTTTTAGTCCGTAGGGCGGGATGCCCACATCCCGCCGGCTTCCTTCTCAGGCAACCCCAATATCGCCGGATGTATCACAGGATCGACGGGGCGATGTAGGCATCGCCCCCTACAAAGATTCTTCATTTCCTCCACCATTTTCAGGGTTTCCGCCGCTCCCAGGCCGCACTTCTTCCCCACTGTTGCTGTGAAAATGCGCGTATATACGCTTTGCGGCGTCCTTTGGGACCACCTTGGTTAATTCATCTTCCGTGGCGGCTTTTACCGCCTTTAGACTGCCGAATGACTTTAACAGTGCGTTCCGGCGCTTTTCCCCGATACCGGGGATGGCATCCAGCTTGGACGTATAGGTATTTTTCGACCGGAGGCTCCGGTGGAATTCCACGGCGAAGCGGTGTGTTTCCTCCTGGATTTTACCGATGAAGGCAAAGGCAGCGGGCTGGCTCTGGATGCCGATCTCCTCCCCATCCGGGGATACGAGGGCTCGCGTCCGGTGCCGGTCGTCCTTGACCATACCGAAGACCGGGATGGTGATGCCGGCTTTCCGAAGGACATTCAGTGCCGCCTTGGCATGTGTCGCGCCGCCGTCGATGAGCATCAAATCCGATAAATCGGAGAACTTTTCATCCGCGCTCTTATATCTTTCTATGCGCCTGGAAACGACCTCCTCCATACTGTGGTAATCGTCCTGATTCGCAAGCGTTTTAATTTTGAATTTCCTGTAATCCCGCTTCAGCGGCTTGCCGTCCACGAACACCGTCATGGACGCAACAATGTCCTCCCCGCCCGTATTGGAGATATCGAAGGCCTCAATCCGCCGGGGCGGCACCGCCATCCCCAGCGCCTTCTGGAGCCATTCAAGCGTTTTTGAGGTCTTCTCCTCGCGGGTCACCGCCCGTTCCGTCTCCTCCCGAGCGTTGATATTCGCCGTTTCCACCAGCTTGGCCTTATCGCCCCGCTGCGGTATCTCGATATAGACCCTGTGCCCCGCTTTATCCGTAAACAGCTGCTCCAAGGCCTCCTTATCTGTCAGGCTAAACGGCAGACAAATGGTTTTCGGCCACACACCGCGCCGCTCGTAATACAGGCGCAGAATTTCCGATACGGTTTCCCCGTCCTCCTCAAAGAGTGTGTCGAACAGCTCAAAGTCCTTGTCCAGGAGCGTCCCGCCGATATAGTGCAGCGCCGTGAAACAGGTTTTCGCCGGGCCTCTGTAATAGCCGATCGCATCCATATCCGCTATGCTGCCGGCAATCACAAACTGCCGTTCCTCCAGATGCCCGATAGCCTTTAACCTGTCGCGCTTATCCGCCGCTGCTTCGAACTGAAGATTTTCCGCCAGCGTTTCCATCTCAGCCGTCAGCCTTTTCACCAGCTCCGCGGTCTTCCCCTCGAAGACCGCCACCGCCGCCTCGACAGATTCCCTGTATTCCTGACTGTCCGTATCCTTCAGGCAGTAAGCTCTGCACGCCCCCATATGGTAGTTGAGGCACGGCCTTTCCTTCCCGATATCCCGCGGAAATCTCCTGCTGCAGGTGGGCAGCTTCAGCGCTTTTTTTACGGCCTCCAGCGCGCTTTTTGTATTCCCGCGGCTGGCGTATGGCCCCAGATACCGGGCTCCGTCCTTCTCAATCCGTGTCACAACAGAAAATTCCGGGTATTCGCTTTTCAAATCGACGCGTATGAAGGGATATCCCTTATCGTCCTTGAGTTTGATATTATACTGCGGCGCGTGGTGCTTGATGAGCTGGCTCTCAAGCACAAGCGCCTCGAATTCCGTATTGGCAATGATGACGTCAAACGTATCGATTTTCGACACCATCAGCTCCGTCTTTGGCTCATGCTCCCCGTGAAAATAGCTGCTCACCCTGTTTTTTAGAAGCTTCGCCTTGCCGACATATATAACTTTCCCCGTTTTGTCAATCATTATATAAACGCCCGGCTTTAAGGGCAGCCCGTTGGCCTTGCTCCGCAACTCCTCAAACGTCATCCCCGTCTCACCCCGATTATTCGCATGATTTATGTTGACCATTATGGCATAAATGATTTCAAACGTAAAGAGAACCTAAATAAACCTGTTTTATTCGTCAAAAACATGATGTCAATGGAAAAAAGCGTCATATCGGACGTTTTTGAATGTGTATTTGCCGGCATTTATTACAGATCTTTTACGAAAGTGTTAACATTTCTAATTTGCGAATCCCACCAGCCGTTGCAATCACTTGGCTTTTGATTTTTTTGTGCAATATTACACGTGCTATTTATATTTTTTTTGCGCGTTACAGAGATCCTGATGGGTTTGCCAAGGGTATTATATCACAGTTTGGGTGATAGGCAGACTTCTGGACAGAGGTGTTTTTGTTCAGCAGCGGCAAACTGAGTTCGTTTTTTTGTGTGGTGGTGCGCGGCGAAGAAACTCCCTCAGTCCCGTGACTTTGAAAAGTCTCGTGCCAGCTCCCTCTAGAGGGAGCCTAGGGCGAGGATTCCGCATGGCTCGCTACGCGAGACATTATTTCGCAAGAATGACATTGGGTGCGGGTGAAGCAATCCTCAGTCACCCTTCGGGTGACAGCTCCTTTCAAAAGGAGCCTGGGTTATCACGGGAGCCTAAAAAGATAAGAGACCTGCTTGATGCAGGTCTCTTTTGGTAATGGTTCTATTTTTTTACTCGGCGAAATCGGAGTCAATCAGCGCGCACAGTGTATCGACAGCCTGAACTTCATCGGTGCCGTCGGCGACGATGTTAATCGTAGCTCCTTTGGCGACGCCGAGGGAGAGGACGCCCAGGAGACTTTTTGCGTTGACCTTTCTCTCATCCTTTTCTATCCAGATGCTGCTCTTGAACTCGTTCGCTTTCTGTATTAAGAAGGTGGCCGGTCTGGCATGCAGCCCTACCTGATTCATGATTGTCGCTTTTTTAGTATACATGTGCGTTCCTCCTTATAGAAATCCGGGTGGATTATTTAGTTGTCGCATTTTTCATACCTTTATACACAATACTTTATCAAACCACTGACACAACGTCAAGACGATTTTGCATAAAATCTTTACATTTTACAAAAACAGGGGTGAGCCTCCTTTGGTGACAACAACGAATCTCAAAATCTTTATTTACTGATTGAGCTCCACTATGGTGACGCCGGTTTCACCCTCTCCGTAGCGCCCGAGCCGGTAGGTCTTGACATTGGCGTCTCGCTTCAGGTTCTGGTGTACGGCCTTGCGAAGCGCTCCGGTACCCTTGCCGTGGATGACCGTCACCACATTCAGCTTCCCCATGCGCGCGTTGTCCAGATAGCGCTCCAGAATGGGGATCGCTTCGTCCGTCATCATACCCCGCAGGTCAAGCTCAGGACTCGCTGCCATCCGGCTGAGCTTTTCCGCCGATTTGACCAGATATTTTTTAATCTCCGACTGCGTCTCTCCTTCAACCAGGCGCACCTCCTCCTGCCTCGCCGTGATTTTCATCATTCCGGCCTGCAGGTTCAATACGCCGTCGGCGCTGACGGATATGACATCGGCTGTCGTCCCCAATCCCAAAAGCCTGACTCTGTCGCCCGGCCCGGCAGGCCTCAGCGGCGTCGCGTCCTCCTCCTCACCCGGCTCGTTCATATTCTCCTCTGCCGCGTTGAGCTTTCTGAATATCTCCGACTTCGCAGCGTTGATGCTCTGCCAGTCGGCCTCGGCTGTCGCCTGGGTGCGCAGCCGGCGCAGCTCCTCCATAACGGCGTCCGCCGTGCTTCTGGCCTCTGCCAGGATTCTGTCCGCCTCACGTTTGGCAAGCTGTGCGGCCTTTTCCCGCTCCCTCTGGGTCTGGCTTCTGTTTTCCTCCGCAAGGCGGGTCTTTTCCTCGGCGTCCTTTAAAAGCCTTTGCGTCTCCAGCTGTTGGTTTTCCATCTCACGGCGCGTCTTCTCCAGATTTCCCAATACCTCCTCAAAAGACGCGCTCTCCTCATTGACCCGGCGCTTCGCGTCGGTAATCACCGTCTCCGGCAGCCCCAGGCGGGAAGATATGGCGAAGGCATTGGATTTGCCCGGGACGCCAATCAAAAGCCTGTAAGTGGGCTTCAGGGTCTCCACGTCAAACTCGCAGGAGGCGTTCATCACATTGTCCGTCGACAGCGCGAAGACCTTCAACTCCGAATAATGCGTCGTCGCGGCGATTTTTGCCCCTGTGCGGCGGGCGTACTCGATGATGGCCATGGCCAGCGCCGCGCCCTCCACAGGGTCCGTACCCGCGCCCAGCTCGTCGAACAACAGCAACGTGTCATCGGCACTTTCTTCAAGTATTTTTACAATATTCGTCATATGCGATGAAAACGTGGACAGTGATTGCTCGATAGACTGCTCATCGCCGATATCGGCCAGTATTTTTTTATAAACAGGTACAGTACTCCCGTCGTCGACGGGCACATGGAGCCCGCAGTAAACCATCGCCGACAGGAGTCCCAGCGTTTTCAGCGTCACCGTTTTCCCGCCTGTATTGGGCCCCGTGATGATGAGCGTATCAAAATCACCACCCAGCCGGATATCGATGGGCACGGCGGTTTTGGGATTTAACAGCGGATGGCGGGCGTGCCTTAACGTCAGGCGGACGTTTTCGGATAGCTCCGGCTCCGTAGCGTTCAGCTTATACGACAGCTTCGCCTTGGCGAAAACCAGATCCAGCGCGGACAGGACGGTGAAATCCGTAATGATGTCCTCCCCGTGAGCTGCCGCGTCGGCGGACAGCTCCTTGAGTATGCGCTCGATCTCCTTCTTCTCTTTTGACAGCAGCTCCCGTATCTGATTATTCAGCTGAACCACAGCCATCGGCTCAATGAAAAACGTCGCCCCCGAGGCGGACACATCATGAACAAGCCCCGGTACGGCTCCCTTTTGCTCCGCCTTAACAGGCACCACATACCGGTCGTTTTTGACGGTGATGATTGGCTCCTGCAGCGCCTTTTGATAGGTCGGCGACGAGATGATCTTATTCAGTGACTGGCGAATCTTATCCCCCGCCACGCGCATATGACGCCGGATATCGGCAAGCTCCGAGCTGGCGGCATCGGCAATTTCATCGACACCGATGATGGATGTCGATATTTTCCCCTCCAGGAATTTGTTCGGCGCAAGCGCATCGAACAGGTGGTCAATGGCTGTCTTTTCCGTTCTCTCGCCTGACGCGTAAGCGACGGCGCCGGCCACCCCCCGCAGGAGTGCCGCGATGTCCAGAAGCTCGGAGGTGTTGAGCATACCGCCCATGTCCGCCCGGCGGATGGCGCTCCTGATATCCTTAACGCCGGAAAAGGACGGACTCCCCTTCAGCGTCATCATATTCCTTGCCGCCGTCGTCTCGGACAGGCGGTATCGTACCTCATGGATATCGTCGCCCGGCGTCAGCGCCAGTGCCGCCGCCTTTGCGTCCTCGCTGACCGCTTCGGCGGCAAGCATATTCAACACTGCGGGAAGCTCAAGTGTTTTAAGTGATTTTTCGTATAGTGTCATAGTGTTTCCTAACTCTTCTTATGTCTGTGTCTCCAAAAGGGCACCGCACGTTTCTCCACGGTTTTCTTTTTGAAGCGAAGCGACCCTTTCTTTACGGCGTTCTCCTTGTATCCGGCGATATTGTTGATAGCGTCATCCATATCCGTAATCTTGCCCGTCACATAAAACGGCAGCACAATCATATCGTCTGCTTCCCTGAGCTCACCCGTGTCCAGAAGCAAGCCCTGTTCCGACATGCTTAATATCTCTTTTGCGGTTTCAGTCGGGATATTGCCGGCGGTCAGATGTTTCGACCGCGCCACCATCGATACAGCCCGGGACATAAACGACTGCATCTCACCGCTGTCGGTAAAATACAGGCTCGTATACCAGCCGTCGTCATGGGTCCAGTAGGCAAACCTGTTCCGGAGCCGTGCAAAGGCCGGCGAACTGAATGGCCGATGCTTATGGCCGAAATACAAAAGCTCCGCGATATCCAGGCGTGTCAGCTGGTCCGGTGCAAACTCGTCTTCAAAATCGACCCAGCAAAAATCGCCGTATTTATCGATATCTTCTTCAGCCAGTTTTCCGATTTCCCCTCCGGTAACATAGGTAAATCCACTGCGGCTATTAAAGTTTTCACCGTCGTACCCGTGCTTGATGAGCAGGATATTGCTCAGCGGCTTTTCAAGGCATTGGAGAAAGCACTTGAAATCGACGCCGTGGCAGACGACGTGTTTTTCAGCTTTATTTGAATACAAATAGAGCAAATTTCTCACCGGCATAATTTCTGACCTCGATTCTGCAGACCTGCTTTGTACTGCTCATTTTATGCTCTTATAATAATCCAGTGTTTTAAAGCTTCTGTCAAGCTGTGCCCCGACAAAGGCTTCCGAGGCTTGGGACAGACGTTTAAGCGCGTCATCCGGTAGCTTGAAGGAAAATATTTTTTTTGCGTCGCAGGCCGCCAAGTACCGCATCGCCTCCAGCGAACTGCCGCACAGCACCGCCGTCTCGCCGGCGTCTTCCCAACGGCTGCCGTCGGAACGGCAGCTCCTGCACCGAACGGTACCGCCCGCGATATCCAGCCGTGGCTCGTGGAGCTCGGTGCTGCCGCAGACGGCGCAGCTTGACGTCAGCGGCTCAAAGCCCGCCAGGCACATGAGGCGCATTTCAAAGGCGGCTTTAACGAGCCGCGGATTCTTGTCGTTATTGCTCAGTGCGAACAGCGCGTTGAGCCCCAGGGACAAAACCTCCGGATTCGGGCTATCCTCGTCCGAGACAGCCTCCAGCAGCTCCGCGAAATAGGAGCCCAGCGCCAGTAGCTCCAGCTCCCCGCTGAGGCCCGGGAAAAGCTCAATGGGCTGCGCTTCCGTCATCGTCCATCGGCCACGGCTGTGGTACAGTGTCATATGTGAATAGGCGAACGGCTGGGCCGCGGCGGCCAGACGGCTCCCGCGGCGCCGTGCGCCCCGCGCCGAAACGGTGAGTTTACCTTCCGTCGATGTCAAAACGGTCAGTATTCTGCTGGAGTCCTTGTAATCCGTCACCCGCAGGACAAGGCCGGTGGTGTTTATGTACATAGCTGCGTATCATCCTGTCCGTACTCTTGTAACGCGGCGGGAAAATGTCTCGCTTATGCGAGACATTGCCGCTCCCGCCCTACGTTTTCAACGATTGTATACTGCCCGTATCGCTTGTTCCCTTAGACATATTATTGTCATCTGATTCGCGATATAAAAGATAAAAACGAATATCACCGGTCTCGGTGAACAGCTCCCAAAAATTATCTGAAAACATATTCATCCCTCCGATGATTTTAGTTTTTTCTATCGGGGGCATATTATCAGCGGTAATTTTTTGTTTAACAGGTGAAACCGAAATTTCTCATGGCCGACTGGCTGTCGCGCCAGTTTTCCTTAACCTTCACCCATGTCTGTAGAAAGACCTTCGTCCCCATGAAGCGCTCAATGTCAGTCCGGGCCAGCTGTCCGATTTTTTTAAGCATTTCACCGTTTTTGCCGATGATCATGCCCTTGTGGCTCTTCTTTTCACAGTAGATTGTCACGTCCAGATCGATAATCCCGTCATCCCGCTCGGAGAACTTCGTCACTTCGATAGCCGTCCCGTGGGGTACCTCCCGGTCTAGACACATCAGGAGCTTTTCCCGCACAAGCTCGGCGACAATCTGCTTTTCCGGCTGGTCGGTGACCATGCCGTCGGGGAAAAGCTGCGGCCCTTCGGACGCGAATTTTTCAAACTCTTTCATGAGCTCGCCGATGCCGTCGCCCTGTTGTGCCGATATCGGCACAATAGCCGTAAAATCAAAGGCCCCCGCATACTGAGCGATGATTCTGAGCAGCTCTTCTTTTTTTACCGTATCGATTTTGTTTATCACCAGAATTGCCGGCACGCCGCTGCTTTTAATCTGCTCAATAAGCAGCTGCTCCTGGGTGCCGATATTGTCAACAGGCTCCACGACAAGGGCTACGGCATCCACGTCGGCAACGCTTTCCCTGACCACATTGACCATATACTCGCCAAGTCGTGTCCGCGCCTTGTGGAAGCCTGGCGTATCCAGCAGGACAAACTGCGTGTCGTCCCGGTTTATAACGGCGAAGATGCGGCTGCGGGTCGTTTGGGGCTTCGGTGACACAATGGCGACCTTTTCTCCCGTCAGGGCGTTTACAAGTGTCGATTTACCGACGTTGGGACGTCCTGCTATCGTTATCATGGCTGATTTTGTTATCATTATTATATCTCCTGAATACTAAATATGCCGCCACCGGCAGCGAAACCGCGATAAGTACGGACAGCGGGATATGGCTATTTAAAAATTCGGCCACCCTCGCCATCTTCTGAGCTCTGAAGAATATCATACCGCCGATAACGGCGCTCATGATGGCAGAAACAAGGACAGCCGCCGCCGTCATATCCTTCACACTGCCGACGCCTTTATTCCACCCCGGGTGGACCTCGTCACACAGCTTTTCAACAGCCGTGTTGAAAAGCTCGGCCATCAGGACGACACCGATACAGATAAGGACAAGCGTCCACTCGGCGGCTGTCAGGCGCACTATCATCGAGGCGATAAGCACGTAAAACGCCACGGCAATATGAAATCTGAAGTTCCGCTCCGTTCTGGCGCATGTCAGAATGCCCTTGAAAGCAAATGAAAAGCTCTTTCTCATACCGTTAACCCCATCAGTTTAAGAACAGCCTCTTCCCGGCCACGCATCCGGCGTTTCTCAGTGCCCTCATCCATATGGTCATATCCCAGAAGATGCAGCACGGAATGGATGGCCAGATACGCCATCTCCCTGTTAACGCTTTGTCCGTATTCGGCAGCCTGCGCTGCGATTCTCTCCGCCGACAGTACAATATCCCCCAGGGGCAGGCAGCCTGTGTCACGGTTTATCTCAGAAATGTCGGGCTTGAAATTTCCCGGGGAAAGCGTCTGCAGCGGGAATGACAGCACGTCCGTCGGCGCGTCTGTTTTCCGGTAATCCCTGTTCAGTGCCCGGATACCGGCGTCGTCGGTGATGAGGACGCTGACCTCACAGGGCCTGTCCGCGCCCTCGGCGCGGAGGGCTGTCCGGATGCTGCGGCGCAGCAGCGCGATATCCAGCGTCCTGCCAATAAAGGGCAGAGTGCTTCTGACGTCGATTTTATGCTTTCCCAC
>CAZVLO010000003.1:0-8429 GCA_964628265.1 uncultured Papillibacter sp. | reverse complement strand
TTTTTCTCCTGTATTTCGGCGCGGCAGACTGCTCAGGTTTACTCTTCTCAAACCGCTCATACGCCGATATGATTCTCTGAACCAAAACGTGGCGGACAACATCGGCTCCCGTCAGACGGCATTGGGCGACATCCTCCACACCCTCCAGCACCCGCATAGCCTCCTTCAGTCCGCTTGTCTTGTCGGGGGGCAGGTCGATCTGGGTGATATCTCCAGTGATGACGATCTTCGAGCCGAAGCCCAGGCGCGTTAAAAACATTTTCATCTGCTCCCGGGACGTGTTCTGCGCCTCGTCCAATATGATAAACGAATCGTCCAGTGTCCGGCCGCGCATGTAAGCCAGCGGTGCGACTTCGATATTGCCGCGCTCCAGGTATTTCTGGTAAGTCTCAGCACCCAGCATCTCAAACAGCGCGTCGTACAGCGGGCGCAGATACGGGTCGACCTTGCTCTGCAGGTCGCCGGGCAGAAAGCCCAGGCGCTCCCCTGCCTCCACGGCGGGGCGTGTCAGGATGATCCTGTTGACGGACTTGTCCCGAAACGCCGCCACGGCGGCGGCCACTGCCAGATAAGTCTTGCCGGTGCCGGCCGGACCGATGCCCAGCGTAATTGTATTTTTACTGATGGCTTCCACATACGTCTTCTGCCCCAGTGTCTTTGCCTTTACAGGCTTGCCCTTGGCCGTAATACAGATAACATCACGGGCCAGCTCGCCGATCTTGTCGTCACTGCCTTCTTTGACGAGACCGATGATATACCGGACACTTCTGGAATCGATGGTCTCCCCCTTGGCCGCCAGCGTCAAAAGACCGGCAATCGCTCTCTCAGCATACATGATGTTCTCGTCGTCACCCGACAGGTTAAGCTCCGAATTCCTGTCCGTGATCGTGACGCCGAGCTCGCTTTCTATGAGGCGCAGGTTCTCGTCAAAAGAGCCGAATACGCTGATGATATTCTCGAGCCTGTCAACACTCATAGTTTTTTCTGCCATATTTAGTTCCCCGTTTCATTGTTTTTTTCGTCGGGAGGAGGTAAAGTCGCCTGTTGAATCTCCTCCTGTGTAAAGGGGCGCTCCGCAGCGATCTGCTCCAGGCATTCCGCTGTGAGCGTCACCTTCAGCACGCCGTCTTCAAGTGATGTTTCAAACGTTGTACTGACGATTTCACCGTCTCCGATCTTCAGCTCCAACCGCTCCATCAGGCGTGTCTGCAGCAGCTCCTGCGCCGTTAAAATGCTGAGACTCGCGTCACTTACCGTATACTCGTCATATTTTTCTCTGACAAGAGTAATGGGCAGTACATTACCCGTCGGCAGCACCAAAAATTTTTCCATAGTAATTTTATCATAATTCTTAAACGAAATTCCACCATTAAAATAGAAATTTATCCTGATTCCGGCAATAATGACCGCGGTTTTCGTTTTTGTATCGCCGGTGTATTCCTTTTTCATCGTATCCAGCACTGTCTGGGCGGATAATTCATACCATGTCCTGGCTTTGACTTCCGCCATGGCGTGGACCATCCGCTTACCGGACGCGACGGAATCCATAATTCCCGTGACGATGATGTCGCCGGCCTGAACCGTATCGCCCTCAGTAAAAACCCGTGCACCCTCCAGTACGCTCATCCTGGCTATTATACCCGATTTCAGGGCATACACCATCGTCGGCGCGTTTTCATCGACGATTTCCGGCTTTGGAATACGTTCCCGTACGAGTATATCGGCATGGCTGCCGCTGATATTTATTGCAATCCACGAGAGCTCCGGAATTTTGAGCAGAAGGTCGTTGGAGATGGCCTCGGACTTTATTGACGGCCCGAAAGAGCCGATACCGATTCCCAGTTCCTCAAGCACTTCCATAATCTCATGCTGCGGTACCGTTTCATTCCCGTACACATCGAATTCCCAGACGAACAGCGACAGTGCCCAGACTACCAGCAGCATCAGCAGCATGCCAAAGAGCAGGATATAGCGCTTTCTGAGCTTCCAGAGAAAGAACGGGACTCCAGTCTTCTTCACCTGGCTGATCTCAAACCCGGCTCTGTCGGTCAGAGACCTGAGCTTTCTGTACCCTCCGAGGTGCATGGAAATATGTACCGTCGTGGAAGAAAACCGCTTCAGATCCCAAAACTCAATGTCGTTCTGCGCGCAGATGTTGACGAGCCTTTCGGGGTATGGACATTCCACCCGGACACGGACACTGCCGCGAAAATAGTTGACCGCCTTCTTCACTCCGTCCCTCCTCTTACGCGTAAAACCATTAATTATTCAAAATCAACGCCTGAAAAATAGCCCCTGATCAGTACCTCATCCGCGCTCATTGAAATAATGTCCAGCCCTTCGCCACGGATTTTGATAATAACGGCGCCGCCGTTGACCGTAATGAGGCTGCCGTCGTATTCCAATATGCCCTTGTGGCATTCAATATGCAGCCTCCTGTTACCAGTGACCGTCAGCTTCGGCATACCGGCCAGCACCTCTCCCGGCAGGTCAAATATATCGACGGCGCGGTCCAGTATGCTTTTTTTACTGCTGTCCGTATTCATGCAATCGCCTCCCCTGATAAGCTATATTTATGCGCGTAAAGGAAAAAATACGCCCCCCGGCGCATATGCTTTCACAGATGATGATTTGATATCAATTTTCCGAGCTGCTGGAGGATTTCATGCGCAAACTCAGATTCCACAAAAGAATATTTGATGCGCTCATTTGCCTGTCGCTGCTCGCCGCCGTTGCCGCGCTGATTCTGTTCCCCAAAGAATCCATAGGGGCGGCTTCTAACGGCCTGACCCTCTGTCTGAACGTCATCATACCGTCTCTGTTTCCCTTCTTTGTCCTGTCGACGCTCATTGTCCAGCTGGGAATCGCCCGCTATTTCGGCAGAGTACTGGAGCCTGTTATGCGCCCCCTTTTCAATGTGGGCGGCGCGTGCTCTACGGCGTTTGTCATGGGCTTTATCGGCGGGTATCCCGTGGGCGCCAAAACGGTTATTTCCCTTTATGAAAGCGGCAGCTGCAGCAAGGTAGAGGCCGAGCGCCTTTTATCCTTCTGCAACAACTCGGGCCCGGCATTCATCCTTGGCGTCGTTGGGGCCGGTGTCTTCTCCAGCAGCGCCGTCGGTCTCCTGCTGTACCTGACCCACACGCTGGCCTCCGTCTGTGTGGGCCTGATTTTCCGGTATTGGAGGAAGGATAAAAAAAAAGCCGGCGCTTCACGTCTGCCGGAGACTGCTGTCCGGCGGTTCGCGCCCGCATTCATCGATTCCGTGAAATCAGCCTTTCAGACAACTATCAACATCTGCGGTTTCGTCATCTTCTTCACGATTTTCATCAAGCTTCTGTTTCTCTCCGGTCTCCTTCCGCTCTTAGCTTCAGGCATCGGCGCCATATTCGCCCCCTTTGGATTTGACAAGGCATGGGCGGAACGGCTTCTAACCGGCTTCATTGAGCTGACCAGCGGCGTCTGGACGCTTCAGGGCGCTGCCGGTGAGCTGTCCCGCTCCATGGCCATGGCCGCCTTCATGCTGGGCTGGGCCGGCCTGTCCATACACTGCCAGGTCCTCTCCTTCATCGGCGACAGCGGTCTGTCCGTGCGCACCTACATCTACGGAAAAACCCTTCAGGGCATTATCGCCGCCTTCTTCGCCTATATCATCTCCCGGATCTTCGTCTTCGACCTCCCCGCCGCCGCTTACCTTGCCCGCCAGGTTACTGCTCTGGCCTCCGTCAGCTTCACCTCCGCAGCCCTTATCTCCTGCCTCTCCGCATTTTTACTGATGATTCTGTTTATTGTCGGTGCGAGAAAAGCGATGATACGAAGGGGGAAATACACAGTAAAAAAGAAAGCACCCCGGTGAGGGGGGCGGAGATAGAACGACACCATTTTACTCCCTCAGTCCCGAGACTTATAAACAGTCTCGTGCCGCCTCCCTCCAGAGGGAGCCTTTTGCTCGGATTCCGTACGGTTCGCGACGCGAGACGTTAATTCTCGAGAATGAATGGGGTTGTTTGTAGGGGCGGATTCCATATCCGCCCATGAGTTGAGACGACGCTCGGGCAGGCGCTGCCTCGAACCTTCAAAACAAGACAGATGAATCGTCTCTTTGTCTTATTACAAAAGCCGCCCGGATACGGGCGGCTTTTGCTCGGGGACGCAGAGGGCGGCGTCCCCTAAGATATTATGTTGCAGGTATTACGGTGCTGTGGTGGCGGTATAATCGCGCATATCGATGATGGGGCTGCTTTCGCCCTGGACCTGCGGGAGCTGACCGTCCCATTTCTGGATTTTCTGGTATTCCAGATATGCTTCGGCCTGGGCCAGCTGCTTCTGGATGATCTCGATGGCGTAGGCTTCGGCTTCGGCCTGGGCTTTTGTCGCGTCGGCTACCGCCTGAGCGTTGACCACCTTCTGCTCGGCCTCGATCCTGATGCGGCTCAAATCCTGCTGCGCTTTCAGTGCTTCCTGCTGGGCCGTCTGCTTGGCTTCGATGGCCGCGTTGAAAGCATCGGAGAACTCGAGATTCGTGATATTGAATATTTCAATGATCAGACCGTACGAGTTAATTTTCTCAGACAGTTTTTCCTTGATGCCGTCGCTGACAAGCTGGCGTTTGGTGATGAGTTCCTCCGCGCTGTATTGTGCGACGACGGCCTTAACAGATTCCTGGATTGCCGGAACTATGACTTTGTTTTCATAGTCACGTCCGGTATTGGCATACAACCAGGGCGCCGTCAGTTCGTTGACATTGTAATTGACAACAATCGTCGTGCTGATCGTTTGCAGGTCCTTTGAGGCGGCAGCGCTGATGGCTTCAACCTTCTGGGTTTTTGTATCCATTTTTGTAACTGATGTGATAAATGGAGTAACAAAATGCAAGCCCTCGTCCAGCGGCTCATCCTTGACGGCGCCGAATACCGAGACAACGCCGACGGTGCCGGACTCGATGACCGCAAAGCTCGATGTAGCCACAATGATGAGAAACAGGACAACGATGCCCGCGATAACAAGCCCTACGACTCTTTTTCTGTTTTTTACCGCAGTTTCCTGCATATGTAATCACACTCCTTGAAATTATGTCTGCATTATATACAACAAAAGAAAACGCGTCAACTTTACCGGTTCAAACTTTTTAATACCATCGGGCGGCCTTGTGGGGCCGCCCGATGCAGGTTACTATTCCATTTTCAGCGGATAATCATAAATAATGCCGAAAATATCCTTCAGCGTCTGCCTCAGTTTTTCCTCCGTATCGAGGACCGTCTCCTCAACAGCACCGTCCTTATGTATGCGGAGAATGTTTCCCGTGATGGCGGCGCTGCCGTTTTCCCGGGAGATGTTGATCATGCGCACTTTCTTGAAGCCGGAGTTTTTGTTTCTCGACTGATACTCGTTGGGTGCCAGAAAATCCACATTTTCACAGCGCCTGTCCGAAAATTTGAGAAGCTGTTCCCTGCCCCCACCTGTCAGCCTGTAGATGATAAAGTCACCGTCGGTCGCTTTGTCAAACACAAAGTCATTCGCCCCT
This sequence comes from uncultured Papillibacter sp., assembly GCA_964628265.1. Classification (GTDB taxonomy): domain Bacteria; phylum Bacillota; class Clostridia; order Oscillospirales; family Oscillospiraceae; genus Sporobacter. Next base: position 2,905 of record CAZVLO010000003.1, on the reverse strand, counting down.
GATTTCTGCGGTTTCGTATCGTCAAGCCGGACTGCCGTGCTGGGGGACGGGCCGCCAAAGCCCACGTCGACAAAATATCGGACGCCGTCAATCGTGACAATCGTCGCCCGGTGCGTAGCAGGCATGTATGTCTCAATCATCCATACGACCCGCACAAGGACGGGATAACAGTCATAGCCCACGCTTTTTAACAGACTCATGAATAACCCATTGAGTTCAAAGCAATAACCGCCGCGGCGTTGGACAACGATTTTTTCAAAGAGTGATACGGTATCCAGCAGGATTTCCGTCCCGGCGTCATAAACGCTGAGATTTTCAAAGGGAACAGTCATCTTATGTGCATGTATAAGACGGTTGAGCGTCTCCAAATCGGGCTTCCCGACCTCCGGTAGTCCCATTCTCTCGAGGAAAAGCGACTGATCCGGCAGCGGAGCATTGAGTTCTTCGAACATAAGGCCTCCTATGATTTTTATTCTTTACAATGCATCTTAATCGGTTGAAAGTCAATGTAAGAAGTTGTATAATATCCGCAGTAAGTCTGCCGGAACAAAACTGTTACGGTAATCTCAGCCGGGAGGTCATTATATGCTGTTCAGCCGCAACATTGAGCCGTCCTGTTCGTACTGCCGTTTCGGCAGCAGCATCGGCAGCGGTGAGATCGCCTGCATAAGGCGCGGGATCACAACCGCCGGCGGAGCCTGCAGGCGGTTTGTCTACGACCCGCTCAAGCGCGAGCCTGAGCGCCCCCCGGTATTGGTAAAAAAGCTCTCAAAGGAAATGTGCGAAGAAGACTTCGCGATCTAACCATTGGATTTATTATTCCAGACCAGTAATACGGCATTTTATTACGCCGTGCTCGATTTCGAGCACGGCGTATGTTTGTTCCCTAAACGCAATGCTTCCGGGATTGACAATGTACATTCCCTCAACAACATCATAGTATGGTATATGCGTATGGCCGAAAAGCAGAATGTCGGCACGTCGGGCAAATCCCGAGTTCATAACCGAGTTGAGTCCTGTCTTCACGCCGTATTGGTGGCCGTGGGTCATAAAAATCCGCTTGTCCTGAACAACGAACTCGTCATATTCCGGCTCCCGGGCTCGAAAATCGCAGTTGCCTCTGACAGCGCGGAGGTCGATCATCGGATAAGCTTCGCGGACCTTGCCGCAATCTCTCTCATAATCCCCCAGATGGAGGATCAGCTGCGGCTGTTCATCAAAAACGGCATCAATCAGCGCCTGTGTATTCCCGTGGGAATCGGACATAACGATTATTTTCATAGACATCTCCACAACGGCAGCATCAGAAGTCACCAGTATTCGCCTTCTGAATATACTGATTTAGAGTACAAAATGGCAGTCTGCAGACAGGCAGTGTAATGAAAGGATGATCATGCTCATGGCAATAGATTTCAATAAGATGTCCGGTGATCTGATGAATACACCCGCAGGGGCGAAGCTGGCGGAGAAAAAAGAGGAGTTGGGCAGGCTGATCGACTCACCGGAAGGACGCAAAGTAAAAGACCTGCTGAGCGGCGATGAAAAAAACGTCATGGCCGCCATCGAAAACGGCGATACGGCTGCGCTGCAGAAAACACTGTCAAACATACTGAAGACAGAGGAGGGCTCGCGTCTGGCTGAACAGCTTCTCAAAATGATGAACTGAATCAAGTAATTAAAAACGGAGGTGCAGCATGAGCGAGTTCGAAAATAAATTGAATAAAATTCTGTCATCTCCTGCGGATATGGAAAAAATCATGGGTATTGCCAAATCCCTGTCCGGTTCTCTCGGCTCGCAGTCTTCTGCGGGTGGGGTCGCGGAGGGTGCGGCTGCTCCCGATCTCTCGGCAATCACCTCGTCGCTGAAGGATATTGATCCGAAGATTATTCGGCTTGTAACGCGCCTCGCCGACGAATATACTTCCGGGAAAAACGACAAAACCGCACTGCTGAACGCCATAAAGCCATACCTCAAGGAGGACCGGCGCGCCAAAGTCGATAAAGCTGCCGAGTATGCGAAAATCGCCAAGCTGGCAAAGCTCGCACTGGCTGAATTCACCGGGGGTGACCAGGATGTATAACAAATATATCGGCAACACCGGTAAGTTCGTTCGCGTGGAGGATCAGCCCCGGGTAAACACGCGCAGCGCCGGAAGGTCGGCGGCAATATCGCCGCCGACCGACATCGCCGAGTCGCAAAATCCGATTGAAAATGAAACCGTTGCTCCTCCGCACCGCACAGATGTAAAAAGCAAATCGCTCTTCGGCGGGCTCGGCAGCGGTTTAAGCAGCCTGTTCGGCGGACGGGGCGGCGGGCTTGGCGGCTTGACAAGCAGTGTCAAGGGTATGTTTGACCATATGCCGTTTGGATTGGACTTCGGCGACATCCTTCTTTTTCTTTTACTTTTTTTCTTCTTTATTGAAAGCGGAGATGAAGAATTCATCATCATCCTGGGGATTATCGTCTACAGTATGTTTAAGGATCGCTGACGGGATTTGACCCGTCGGGAAGTTCAAATACCGACGGATTGGGTTCAGACCGGTCGAAACCGGAGGTCGTCATTTTATAAACGAACTTATCCCCGTCAAACATCTCCGCGTGAGTCAGCAAACCGCTGTCTACCGATATATAGCATTTTACATTATAATGCAGCAGCTCGGTCACATATTGGACATAAATGCATTTCTCGCCACTGTCACCATATCCCATATAACCGGCATCCGTGATGCTGTTTTTATCGAGTTCAAGGACATCTTCGTATGACATTATCATCTGATAAGCATCCGAGGATTTCTTTTCGCCTTCCGATGAGTCCACGGGGCGTACAAAGGGTGTTTTATCGCCCTCATACCATATATATAGCTTTCCTCCTGCAATGACTACATATTCGGTGACACCGGGGCT
>CAZVLO010000002.1:41825-81470 GCA_964628265.1 uncultured Papillibacter sp. | reverse complement strand
CCTTGACGGCGCGAAAATACTCCGCATCGGGGGCAGGGGGGCCGGGCTTCGGCTGGACGGCAAGCTGGGCTTCGGCGCCAATGCCGTGACAACCGGACGCGGCATTGAAATCACACAGGGCGGCGGCATTTACCTGCTTCGGACGCTGAAAGGCAAAGCCACCCTTAACTGCCTGTGGGAACTCAAGGCGCTGCGATGCACGGATCCGGTAATAACTGTTGAACCGGATGAAGACGGCGTATTCGATATTACCGTTTTTGACACGGACGATGCTTACGAACTGCCGGTGTTGGCAAAGAGCCTTGATCAAGGCGCGGCGGATTCCGAGGGCGACTTCAAGGCCTTCAAAGCGGGCTTGATGACGACGGCAGCCGGCAGCGGCGGGCTATTTGATTTATGCGCTTATGGTCTGTGGCTCGGATTCCGGAGCTTCAAGGGCAGGGAGCTGGCGTCAGCGAACAAAATGAGCGATCAGAACATCTATTCAATTGAGCAGCCTTTTTTGACCCTCCCGCTGACGGATGCTTCCCGCGCTGTTGACATCATTTGCGACACATTGTCCTTTATGACGCCGCAAGGGATGGTGCCCGCCTGGTTTTCCGAGCGGCAGAATCTCAATGAGGCCGTCCCGCCAGTCTACGCGGTAATCGTCAGCCGCCTCATTGAAAGCGGCCGCATCGGCAGCATACCGCATGAGAAGCTATCGGCCCTTTATGAGGCTATGGAGAAGGCAATCGGCTGGTGGATGACAAAACGTGCCGGCGACAACGGACTAGTTTGCTACGCCTACCGCCACGAGTGCGGTTGGCCGAAGGAGCCAATATTTAACGCCGGGCTGCCCTGCGCCGCGCCGGACCTGCAGACGTATATCATACTGGCTGCCGAATCATTGTCAAAAATCGCCGCGATTCTCGGCAAGACAGATATGACCGCATATTGGGAGGATATTTACCGCAGACAGCTTGCAGTCCTGACCAATACCCTTTGGGACGGTGCCGGCATGAGCAGCGTCAATGGACATACGGGCGCTTCGGCTCCCGCTGAAGGGATGCTGAGTATTATTCCGCTTATTCTCGGCAGGCGTCTGCCCGAGACCATGCGCGTGCTGTTGGCTGAGAAAGCAAGAGCGCTCGCTTTTGATGAACTGCCGATTCTTCCTTCGGCTCTTATCATTATGGGTCTGAAAGCATCCAGGAGAGACGATGATGCCAAAACGGCGGCGGCAGCTCTCATCAAATCCTGCGTCTCCGGCGGCGTCGGCGACAATCGCGGCAAGGTTGCCGGTGCCGGTACATATTACTCCCCGGCAGCCTGCGCGGCGCTTCTGGCGCTGGGCGGCAGTGCTATATAGGAAAAGAGGTGCGTACGATGTTCGGAACACATGAAAAATTCAACCTGCAGCGGGCGACATTTGCCCGCAGCGGATGCGCCTTCTACATTTATGAAGATTATTATTCCAGGCTGCTGCGCCTTTCCAATTACAAGCCGGCTTCCATGGTGCTCACAAGTCCCTTTCTGTTTAACCTCAGGCTGCTGTCGGCGGGTGAAGAGCTCCCCTATACCTATTTCTCCGATGCGGGCTCCCTGAGAATGGACTGTGAAAAGGGCTTCGTCCGATTCGTGCTGACAGACCGGGACCAGCTGCGCGTCTGCGGAAAAGGCGTCACACTGCGCATCGAGCTGTGGCCTGCTATACCGGAAACGGGCATGAGCGCCTGCCACGGTGTGCTGGAGCAGAAAGACGGTTCTGTCGAAGCCGTCTTTGGGACCTACGGAAAATTTCTGTTCAAACCCCTGAAGGGCAGCGTCGAAAGCTTCAGCCCCTGGGACAATGAAAAGGGCGCGTATACTGCCGTACATTTCGACCTTGTGCCTGATAAAGACGGCGTATTTGAAACAGCCGTCCATGAGGACATGACGGAGTTCGATGTGCAGAACGCTACATATCCGCCCTTTGAGGAGCTTGTTCAGGCAAGCTTTGACAGTTATGAGGCCTTTAAAAAGCATTACCGCCCGCCGGCAAAGGGGTATGAAGAGCTCTTTGATTATGCTGTTTATCAGATCTGGAGCCATCGTGTCAAGGCATCCGGCGGCTATCTTGAGCCCGGCATCCTGTTCCAGTGCTCCCTGGCCGGCGTCTTCTCCTGGCAGCAGAGCTATCACGGCATGACAATGCTGAATGACCCCGAAGAGGCCTGGCGGATGATATGTCTCCTGTTCCGGTACCAGGACGAGAAGACCGGCCGCCTGCCAGGTTATATTTCTTATGTAGGCGGCGCGAATCCCGGCATTCAGCCGCCTTTTCAGGGTTATGCCCTGGATGTGCTGATCCGTTTGGCGGGAGACGATTTCCTGACCCGTGATGAATGCGTGCGCATGTACCCCAGATACGCCAAATGGGCGGAATGCTGGCTGACGCACCGGAATGCAGGCCGCGGCAACGATGTGACCGCCATCAACAATCCCAATGACTCCGGCTGGGACGACGCAACCATTTTCAAAGACGGCTTTCCCGCCCAGAACGCCGACCTCATCTCCTTCATGGTGGTCCTGATGGATATGACGGCCCGCCTTGCCCGAGGCTGCGGGAAAACGGAAGAGGCGGAGGGCTGGAAGGCACGCAGCGAAAGACTGCTGAACACGCTGATTACCGAGTTCTGGGACGGAGAGAGGTTCATAACAAAAGTCGGCGGCAAGCCGGTTGACAGCATGAGTCTGGCTTGCTTTCAGCCGATTATGCTGGGGGACCGCCTGCCTCAGAGCATTATTGACAAGGTGGCAGAAACGCTTACGGAGGAAGGGCATTTCCTCAGTGAGATCGGGCTCTGCTCAGAGAGCCTTAAAAGCCCGCTCTGCGACTACAGCGCCAACACCTTTGTCAGCGGCAGGGTCGTGGCGCCGCCTCACATGTTTATGACCGTCGGCCTCAATCTCGCGGGCAAAAAGAAAGAAGCGGCGCGTATCGCCCGCCGCTGGTGCGGGAATGTAAAGGAAAAGGGCGTTATTCTTGGTTTTGCGCCCTATGAGCATTATAAGCTGACCGGAGAGAAGGCCAACATCACATACGGTCCCGTCGCTTCCGACGGCTGGAGCTGGTCAACCTGGAGCGCATGCTGTACGCTGATGATGATCACCTCCGTCATCCCCGACGCAGAAGAATAAGCTGGGCTCTTGCGTTGATGGCAAAAAAATGCTATTCTGTGTGCATGTGAAAAAATTCATACGAGGAGAGAATAAAATGAAAGACTTTGCAGGAAAAATCGCATTCATAACAGGCGGCGCTTCCGGTGCCGGGTTTGGCCAGGCCCAGATATTTTCTGAAGCGGGAATGAAGGTCGTCATTGCCGATGTGCGTCAGGATCACCTGGACGAGGCTATGGCGTACTTTAAGGAAAAGAAGGCGCCGGCTCACGCTATTAAGCTGGATGTGACGGACCGTGCAGGTTATGCCGCTGCTGCCGACGAGGTGGAGAAGGTCTTCGGAGAGGCGCCTGACCTGCTCGTTCTGACCGCCGGCGTCAACGTGTTTGGCCCGGCAGAAGCCTCTACTTATGACGACTACGACTGGGTCGTCGGCGTCTGCTTCGGCGGCGTTGTCAACGGACTTGTCACCTTCGTACCGCGCATGATTAAAAAGGGAAAAGGCGGCCATGTCGCCGCCACAGTCTCCTGGGGCGCTTTCGGTGCTGGCCCCATGACGGCGCCGTATTCCGCCGCCAAAGCGGGTGTTCTGAACCTGCTGGAGAGCTATCTCGTCGCCCTCAAGCCCTACGGTATCGGTGTCACCGCCCTCTGCCCGGCCAACATCCGCTCCAGAATCTATGAAGCGGCCACCATCGGCCGCCCCGAGCAGTTCAAGAACACCGGCTACAACGTCACAGAGGAAACGCAGCAGCTCCTGGCGTCCATCCACGCCAACGGTATGGACCCCCGCGTCCTGGCGGACTGGATGAAAAAGGGCATCGAGAACGAGCAGTTCATCGTCGCGCCGTATCCCAGCGGACCGAGAATGGTGCAGATGGCGCTGGAGCGCTTTGTCGACTATGCCAGCCCCGAAGGTATGAAGCGCCTGGAGGAGAAGGCCAAGCAGCCGCCCACAGAGGAAGAGCTTCAGATGATGTCGGAGCGCGAAGGCTATGACGTTTCCAAACGGCCGCTCATCGGTGGCGGACCGGCCAAGGACGTCGGTTTTGCCAAGGCCAGAAAAGATCTTGACTGGGTCGATCCCAGCAAAAAAATGAACTAAGCTTATCGGTATTTGTTACGATAAACGTCAAGGCCATGTCGGAAGACATGGCCTTGGTATTTATAGCCCGCGCGTCATAAAGATGATTATCTGCCCTTCCTCACAGCGCGGTTTTTCCTGAAAATTGAATGGATGCGGGGTCGTTCCTTCGCCGGGAAAATGCCCTTGTTGACCGATTTTGCGTCCTCGATGGAGTAGAAAGCGTCCGACTGGCAATTTTCGATAATTTCGATGGCCCGATTCAGATTCTTCCGCTTGATAACGGAAAACAGGATTTCCACCGCGCCGTTTTTGCCCTGCCCGTCAATAGTCGTCACACCGAGGCCTGCCTCATAAAGCCTGTTTTTCAGATTCGATTCGCCGGCGGGCAGAAAAATCCTCAGGATGAGCGTGCCCATGGCAAGCTTTTCTTCAATCAGTATGCCGATGAAATTCCCCATAGCAAAGCCCGCGGCATAAGCCACGAAGCAAACGATATTGTCCAGCTGCTGCAGGATCTGGCTGATTGCCAACAGCCAGATGGCCACCTCAAAGAAACCCAAAAGAGGCGCCAGAAAACGTTTGCCTCTTGCTACAAAAATGATTCTTACGGTTCCGATGGTGACATCGATGATGCGAGATACAAATATCAGCAGCGGCAATATGACCCAGACATAAACAGGGCTGCTTATGAGCTCTTGTATAAATCCCATATTAACCTCCTAAAAACAGCAGACATGAAGCGATGATATCATTCTGCAAGTTATGTTTAGTTTATATGATGTATTATATAATAATCTGTGCTGCCGTGCAAATGCATTGAATCAAATGATTTCAAGGTAGCCCTTATAGTTATTTACCTGACATTGCTTCAAGCTTGAATTCAGTAAAAAAGAAATGTAATATAAAAAACAGCAATATCACATTTTTTCCGCCTGTCTGCCTGTCGGAGAAGGAGAATGCGATGTATTGTACAAAGTGCGGCAGCCCGAATGCTGAGGACTCCAGATTCTGTACGAATTGCGGAACACAAATGCTGCCTGCGGCAGCCCCGCCGCCGCCGGCAATGGACGGTTATTATCCGCCGCCGCGTAAAAAAAGAAATCCGGTTCTGATTGCCGCCATTGTCCTTTTGTGCCTGGCTGTTGTGATCGTCGCCGTCGTGCTGCTTGCGACCATGAATCCGAAAAAAACAAACGTCGTCGATGTCAGCAGCACGCCTGGCAGCAGCGCCGTGCTTGCCGACAATTCCCCGGATATCAGCCCCCAGCCGAGGCCGGAGGCTGGATTGAGGGAAAACTACACGCAGATTCTCGGCGGCGGTGCGGATGAAGTCACCGTGATGATGTATATCTGTGGGGCTGATTTGGAATCGGAGGGGGCCTGCGGTACACTGGATATCAATGAGATGCTGGCCGCCGACCTGGGGGACAACGTCAATGTTGTGCTTGAGACAGGCGGATGCGCCTATTGGAGAACGCCCGGCATCATCGACCGAGAGGTGCAGCGCTGGGTCATTAACGATGGCAGCCTAGTGGAGCTGCAGCGGCTCGGACAGAAGCCGATGCTGGATGCCCGGGAGCTCAGCGATTTCATCACCTTTGCCGCTGAAGCTTATCCGGCAAACCGTTATCAGCTGATTTTCTGGGATCACGGCGGCGGTTCGCTTAACGGATACGGATATGACCAGCATTTTGGGAAAAACTCAATGACTCTCGATGAGATAGCCACCGCGCTGAAGAACGGTGAAATTTGATATTGTCGGGTTTGACGCCTGCCTGATGGGTACCATCGAGATTGCCTATATGCTGGAGCCCTATGCCGATTATCTGATCGCTTCCGAGGAGACGGAGCCGGCTTACGGCTGGGACTATACATCCTGGCTTAACGCGCTGGGAGAGAACACCGCCATCGACACTGTCGCCCTCGGCAGGGAGATCGTGGACAGCTTCGTCATCAATTACAGTGCATATGACGTGCAGGACAACCCGGATACGACACTGTCAGTAGTCGCGCTGCGCGAGATACCCGGCGTTTACGAGGAACTCTGCGATTATATGGAAAACGCCACAGAGGCGTTGGCGAATAAGGAGTTTAAACTGATCTCCTCAGCGGTGGCGCGCTCGAGAGCGTTTGCTGAAGGAGATTATGACCTGATCGACATTCTGGATTTTGCCAGGCTGGCTGATCTGGAAGGCCTGGAGGAGCTGGAGGATGCCCTCCGGGGCGCTGTCAAATATACCGACAGCACCGCGCGCTCCGGCGTGCACGGCCTCTCCATGTATTTTCCTTACACGGATCTGACGGTTTACGGGTATGCAAAGGCGATTTTCGCTGAGTTTGGTTACGGCGGCAGCATTTATGACTTCTACGACAGCTTTGTCAACATACTGGCCGGCGGGCAGGCCTATTCCAACACCCGCTCCCTGTTCGAAACCGTCACAGGGCTGGAGGACTCCGACGCGGACGCACAGTCGGACTACTCGTCCTACGCCTGGTATGACGACAGCGAAGTCGAGGGCTATACCTACGAAAGCATCGATTACACAGCCCTTGAAATTATGCAGGATGAGTTTGCCGGCGTCTGGTATCTGCCGATGACGGAGGAAGACTGGAGCCTTATCACCGAGGTGCAGATGCAGATACTCTATGACGACGGTGAAGGGTACATTGATCTCGGCAGCGACCAATACTGGGAAACGGACGACAACGGTAATCTCCTGCTCAATTACGGCGACGACAACACCTGGTATGCCATTGACGGGCAGGTGGTCTGCTATTATGCCGAGGAAACCATCTATACCGATACAGCCACAATATTTCTGGGCTATGTCCCTGCCGTACTGAACGGTACAACCGATATTGACATTATCATCGAAAGGGACGGAGAGAACGGCGATGACTACATCGCCGGTTATCGGCTGCTTGATTATTACTCGCCCTTTGGCGCCGGCGGGACGCTGGGCAAAGGGTATAAGCAGTTCAAGCCGGGTGATGTCATTGACTTTGTCTGCGACTTTTATACATATGACGGTGATTATGACGACAGCTACTACATCGGCGAGCCGCTGACCATCGGCGACACGGTACCGGTTGTTACATATGAAGACATCGGCGAGAACAATGTCCTCCAGTGCTATATGCTGGTCGATGTTTACCAGAATTATTCATGGACCGAATACGTGGAATTCAGCCTGGATTATTAAGCGAAAGCAAAATAAAAAGCCATCGGACTCAGCTCCGGTGGCTTTTGGCTCAGGTTGGCCAGCCCCTTCCGTATACGGGGTTTTTATGGTATACTGCAAACCATTCGGATAACAGGGGATAAACAAGAATGGTGATCTACTTAATCAGGCACGGGGAGACGGACTGGAACAGGCAGAACAGGCTGCAGGGAACTGAGGATATTGCGCTCAACGAGACCGGCATAATGCAGTCCAGGGAATGCGCGAAGGCTTTTATCGGCGTACCGGTGGACTGTATTTTATCGAGCCCGTTAATGCGCGCAAAGGTGACGGCGGAGATTATTGCCGATACGCTGGGGCGCGGTCCGGTAATCGTCGAGCAGGGCTTGACCGAGCGGGATTTCGGGAAGCTGTCGGGCTTAACCTATGAAGATAAAAATACACTCTTTGCCCGAAACGAGGATCCGTGCATGGAGCCCCGGGAAGCCGTCATCGACAGATTTTCAGGCGTTATCAACAGGTATATCTGCGCGGACAGGTCTGAAAGCATCGCCGTCGTTACCCACGGCGCGCTGATCAACGTCATCCTGTCGCACCTGTCCGGCGGTGAAATCGGCACAGGCAAAACGGTTTTGAAAAACACGTGCATCAATAAATTAACCAGCGCCGGTCGTGGTTTAGAAATCGAGTTTTATAATCTGACACCGGCTGAATTCAAGATGATGCCGTAGGGCGGACCATTGGCACTCCCTTCGGCCGGTTCTCCTATTATATTACAAACCGCTGCTGCACAAACAATTCGTTGTGTCGCAGCGATTTTCGTCTGTTTTCGACGTTACATAGAGTAACATGGAATTACATAAGTTTTCTTAAAAAGGCTCAAAAATTATCGTAAAGGGCGGCTCAAACCATTGCAAATGCATGTCTTCGGGCGTGCCAATAGTTTGCCCTTTTGTCACAACCGATCATTTTGTACGACGGTGTTTTCGCATTCGTCCACATCAGTCAGCCACCGCTCCTCATAACCTTCCGGGACGTAGTCTCTGATATAATCAAGTGCCCGGCGCACATTGCCCGTCACATAAAAGAGCTCCAGGCAGCCGCTTTTGGCGAATTGCTGGCTGATGATTGTGTTTATCTGTTGCAGCAGATGGTCGAAGTAGCCGCCGATATTGAGGATAACAATCGGCTTGCTGTGATAGCGCAGCTGCTTGAGGGTGATGATTTCCATCAGCTCCTCAATAGTCCCGAAGCCGCCGGGCAGCGCGATAAAAGCGTCGGACCGGGCGTCCATTTGAGCCTTTCTTTCGCGCATGTTTGATGTAACCACAAGTTCGTTACAGCTTTCATAAACAATGCCCTTTTCGTTGAGCGCCTCGGGTATAACGCCGATAACCGTCCCGTCCTGCCCGTGCACGGCGCGGGCGCAAGCGCCCATAAGGCCCGTTAGGCCGCCCCCGAACAGGAACAGGTCGCCCCGTCGGGCAATTTCCCGGCCCAGCTCTGAGGCCGCCTCAAAATACATACGATCAACTGTATTGCTGGATGAACTGAAAACGCAAATCACCTGAGGCATAACTTAACTCCCGTATTCATTAAAGTATTTGTGTACGTGTGTCGTTCGCGTTTTGCCGCAGCTGGCCGCAGCCGCCCTGTATTGTTCCGCCGAAATTATGAAAAATATCGCAGTCGATTCGGCCTTTTAATTTATGATAGAAATCCATAACCTCAAGAGCGTTTGTCGGTGTCAGGCTTTTTATTTTGTTGTCATTATACCGGGAGATAATGAGCTTCAGCTGTCTGCCCTTCAAAAGCCCGGCGAGGGCTTCGATATCCTCGTCCGTATCGTTTACACCCCTTATCAGCATATAGCGGATCCGGGCTGTTGTTTTGGTCAGTCCGGCATAAGCATCCGCCGCTTCTATGATTTCACTGACGCCGTGTGTTTTTGTATAGGGCATGAGCGCCAGGCGTTTTTCGTCCGTCGGGGCGTGAAGCGAAAGATTGAGGCGCACGCCGATACTGCTGTTCTTGAAGTGCCAGGCCAGATCATACATACAGTTGCCAGCTCGAAATGCAGGAGCTGCCGTTCGTCGCTGAGTCGTTCGATGGACTCGATTACGGCAGAGTAATTCAAAAGCGGCTCACCCATGCCGGCAAAGACCACGGCGTCGATCGGCGGGCAGCCGGTAGCACGGCGGCCGTGATCGCAGACGGCTGTCTGCATGATGATCTCGTCGGCCGTGAGATTGCGCATAAAGCCCTGCTTTCCGGTGGCGCAGAAAAGGCATCCCATGGCACACCCCACCTGGGACGAGACGCAGACCGTGCTGTGATAAGTCAGGCGTTTTTCCCTGTCGTGCATATAAAGCGCTTCCACCGATTGCCGGTCATCAAGCCCGATGAGGTACTTAATGGCATTGTCCGCGCTCCGCTGTTCTTTCAATACTCTCATTGTCTCGCCCTCCGTCATTGATCCGGTGTTTGGCGCAAAATAAAACAAAAAATCCTTGAAGCGCAATGCTTCAAGGATTTTACCATGGTCCTTTCATACCTTATCCTTCACCGGAATAAGTGATAACCCCAATCAGGCAGGTCTCCTGGCTAACGGATCGTCGCTTGGCTCTCCTTCCCGGTCAAAAGACGGTGGTTTGTGAGCGTCGCTCCCCGGATACAGTGGCGGGACCGCTCGGTCTCAACAGCCCCTGACGGGTCTGTATTCCGATTCCCTATTCTCCCTGCCGCAAGCGGTCTGCGGCGACGGGCACCTGATCGGTTTATTCAGTTACGTATAATTTAACACAGCGTTTGTGCGTTTGCAATATGATTCTTCGCCGCCTTTACTCTTTTGGCCTGATCCCGTCCCGCCGGGCAAACGGCGCTGCACAAAGCGCACGCCATACATTTTTCCGGGTGGAGCAGGGCTGCTTTGTCCGGCTTGTTTTCATCGATCAAATGGGCGATTTCCCGGACGTGCAGAAACGCGGGGCAGTAAGCGCTGCAGAAATCACACCGCGAGCACAAAGCTTCCCGGAATCCCGCAATTCGGCCGATGGCAAGGAAATTCGTTTTCTCGTTGATGACCGCCTCGTCACCGGCCAGGCACGCGTTCATGATTCCGCCGCCTGTATAAACATTCACAGCCCGCGGCAGGACTTTCAGTACTGTTTCGTAAACACCGGCGCCCAGCCTGACGCGGACGACCTTCCCCCTGCGGCTGTCAACATCGGCGATTGTCAATAAACGCGTGTCCGCTCTGCGTCCGGATAAAACCGCCCCGCATATTGCGTAAACGGTCTGGACATTCAGGACAAGAATGCCGCATTCCGCGGGGATGCTTTCCTTCGGAGCGCCCTTGAGGATATTCCCGACCAGCAGCGTTTCCGCACCGGCAGGATAAAAATCGTTGACGGTATATGATCTGACCGGCTCCGGAAAGCGGACCCCGTCAAAGCTCTTTGCCGCTACGGTCACAGACTTGAACGGCACGCATTTCCGGAGAATTTCGATACCCTTTGTAATTTCCTTAGTGCGGTTTGAAAGAAGCCATTTGTCATGCAGGAGGCCGGGGTCGCATTCCGCGGCGTTGACGATCAGGTGCTTGTCCGGCGCTTCGGATGCCATGACCGTTTTGATTTTCTGTGCTGTGGAGAAAGCGGCGCCGCCCATACCAAAGACGCCGCTGTTTTCAATGCGCCTCAAAATAACATCGGCGGAGGGGATTTCGCCGGTGTCCTCCGCGTCATTTTCGCCTGAGAGGTCGATGTATACAGCACTCTCCCCGGAGAGCCGGATTTTTTGATTCCCGCAGAATTTCTTCCGCAGTTTCTCATTAGGGCCGAGATCCAGCCGGCCGGTCATGAAAGAGAGAAGATTGGATATCAAAATTCCAACCGGCATCGCGGCAGGACTTCCCGTCAGGCCGGGAGCGAAGCCCGCAAGCAGGCCGATCATCAGGCCGGGAAACGGCTTTGCCGTTGTCGTGACCGGGTCCGTGATGACAAGGCAGCCCCAAAAGAAAACGCCGGATTCCAAAACAGCCTCCGCTGTCAGGTTTTGCTCTGAAACAAGCGATAAAAGCATCCCTGTTATCATACCCAGCCCGGCGTAGGGGCGTATAAATAAAAACGGCAGCGACAGGAAAACAGCCGGGAGCAGAAGCCCGGATAGCCTGAAGACCGGATACTCAAGCGGTATAAGGAGCATTAAAAAAGCAAAGCCCGCCATGGCGGGATTTAAGGGATTTTTACCGGTGCCGCCCCAGACCGCCTTTCCGATGATAAGCGCTGCGGCAAGCGCTGCGCATTCCGCCCAGAAGGGAGCACCCGGTGACAATGTGAACAGAATAAGCGCCGTCACGGCGGCCGAAACGGCGCAGACGGGGCGTTTATAAAGGATAAGGTGCGCAGCAGCGTCCAGCACCAGGCTGATTATAATGAGGAGCGTCACGGGCAGAATATCACCGGGCGATAAGTAAAACCGCGGCAGGTTATACAAAATCAAAACCAGCACGAGCGCCGACATCAGGCGCTCGTTGGAGAGTTTTGTTTTTATAAGGGGAAAGGTATTCACGGCTATACCCCGGCCAGAAATTTGTGCAGCTTGTGAAGCCCCTTGCCAAGGAGCATCATCGGGCAGGCAATAGCCGTCTCAAGACCGGCTTTTTTGCACGCGTCAACATCGGCAGGATCAACATCCTGCTTGCTGTGAAATAACACGCGGGTCACGCCGTTTGACGCCATTTCACCGATCCACGGCGCGATCTCGTTTTTTTCAAGATATATGTACGCGCATTTCGGTTTTTTGGGGAGCTCGGAAAAGCTTTTGTAGATTTTTATGTCAAGGTCGTTTACAGCTTTCGGGTTCAGAGCGTAAACTTTGATGTCGTTCCTGATAAATGCCGGAAGGATCATCTTCATCGAAGGGTCGTCGTTGAGCGGGTAACCTAAAATCAGCACCTCGCCGTCAGAAAAATAGTCTTTCGTGAGCTTTGCCATGTGAAGTACCTCCATTAATTATAGGATGATTGGAATCAGCTTTCGTATGTATCGGCCTTTTCGGCGGCTTTTCTTATGGCTTTCATGACGCTTATTTCATCAAAGGGCTTTGTAACGTACCCCCGGGCACCGGCATTGAGCGCCTCCAGCACTTTATCCGGCTTACCCACGGCTGCGAGCATGATGACAAAAGCGTTTTCATTAACACTAAGAATTTCCCGCAGTGTTTCAAGAGCGTTTTCACCCGGCATCGTCATATCAAGCATGACAATATCAGGCAGCAGGGCCTTATAGATTTCTACGGCGTTGGAACCGCTGACAGCCTCCGCGATAATTTCATGACCGGCATCATGCAAGATATCCCGGAGCGTTTCTCTCATATAACTCGAGTCGTCCGCGATTAAAATACGATACATGATCATACTCCTATTAAAAAAGTGTAAAAATAGGAAAATTTATCATAAATCATTATAATCCCCCGGGGTGGCCGCTGTCAATGGAGGATTCACGTCATAACGAGACCTGCGGCGATAAACAGCCAACCCGGCATAACCGGGAGGAAAAGACCAATGATTCCAAGCATGATAAACAGGATACCGAAAACCTTTCTGTTCTTTTTTGCTGCTTCAGGATTCATATGAGAGCCTCCTTAATCTGATATGTCACTGTACTTGTATTATTGCCGAAATAAATTATTATTTTCTGATGAAAATCTGGTGAAAACCTGCCCGCATATTTTGACAAGACCTAGCCATAATGATACAATATTCAATGATAAAGCCGAATTTTGCCGACGGAGGGTTACAATGAAAGATATATTGATGTTCATGACGAGCTGGTGCCCCCATTGCAAGAGAGCGACACAAGCAATTGAGCAGCTGCGCCGTGAGAATCAGGCATACAGGGACGTTGAAATTACCATGATCGATGAAGAAAAGGAAAAGAAATATGCCGACACCTTTGACTATTACCTGGTGCCGACTTTTTACGTTGACGGCGTAAAAGTACATGAGGGTGCCGCCGGCATAGAGACTATAAGAAAAGTTTTCGACAGCGCTGTCAAATAGCAGCCATGACACAATTGTGTTTTATGGAAATCGACCCGCTCTCCGGCAGCGCGGCTCCCGACGAGATGATGCGCTATGTGTCAGGCGAAAGAAGAGAACGGCTTCTGCGGTACCGCAGTGCTGTCGACAGAAAACTGGGAGTTTTTGCCGAGGTTCTCGTTCGGTGCATGATCTCGTTGAGATGCGGCGCCGAATACAAGGAACTTGATATTAAAGCCGGCAATACGGGCAAGCCTTATCTGACGGGCTTTCCCTATTGTGAATTCAGCATATCTCATACCAGAAACGCGGTTGCCGCGGCAATATCGGACAAACCCGTCGGCGTTGACGTAGAGAGAATCAGAGAGATTGATATCGGCATAGCAAAGCGAGTTTTTTCGGATAATGAGCTGATTTCGCTCGGTGATAAGGATAAAGACATCAACGGGCGGTTTTTCAGTATCTGGACAAAAAAAGAAGCGCTTGTCAAATACCTTGGGACAGGGCTGACAAATAACGTTAAAGCATTGGACGTCGCAGATCCCTTGTACCGTGATAGATTTGAGACATATACAGCGGGTGACTACATTTTATCAATCTGTTCTGACAGTGACAGCCGGAAGATCGACTTCACTGAAATATCGGAGCCTGAGCTTATAAAAATGTGGCGGAGCCGGACTGTCTGAAAACACAGCTTTTAGAAGGGGAAGACAAATAATGAACACAAACAGAGCGCTCTATGAGCTGTCCGAATCGCAGATATCTATCTGGTATCTTGACAAGGCATATCCGGAGACAGGCCTGAATAATATTGCTGGAAATCTGCGCCTGAAGGGCGAGGTTGATTATTCCGCACTTGAAAAGGCGTTTAATATATTCGTTAAAAAAAGTGATTCTATGCGGCTGCGAATCATTGAGGAAGACGGCGTCGCACTGCAGTATGTCGCCAATTATGAGGAGTTTAAAGTCGATTTTATTGATTTTAGCCGGAGCGGCGGACTGGAAGCCCTGTTTTCCTGGGATGAGAACCAGTCAAGGACACCAATTCATATTATTGACAGTCCATTGTTTTATTGTGCTGTTTATAAAATAAGTGAGGATGAGGGTGGTGCATATATGAAGATGCACCACCTGATTTCAGATGCATGGACCTTATCGCTGGCCACAAAGCAGATCGTCGACGTTTATACGAAGATTAAAAACGGCGAGCCTGTCGATGAATCGCCGAATCCGTCGTTTCTTGAACATTTGAACAGTTCGGCTGAGTATGCCAATTCTCCGAGATTTGAAAAAGACAAAAAATACTGGCTTAATAAGTTTGAAACGCTGCCGGATATGACAGTATTAAAACCGGCGAAATCAGGCGGAAATTCAATCGCCGCTAAAAGAAAAACACTTGTTACACCATTAAAGCTGTCCAATAAAATCAGAGAATTCTGCGCTGCAAACAATGTGTCTGTTTTCACATTGTTTATGTCCGCGCTTTCAATTTATATCAACCGCGTGACCGGGATTGAGGACATTGTATTGGGTACGACGATTCTCAACAGAACGAACGCCCGGGAAAAAGAGACGACAGGCATGTTTGTCAGCGTCGCCGCGCCTGTCAGGATATCGGTTAAAGACTCGATGGATTTTATTACGTTTTCAAGAACAATGCTGAAGGAAAACACGGATGTTTTAAGGCATCAGAAGTATCCGTACAATTATCTGATCAAAGACCTGAAAAAAAAGCATAAATTCGCCGAAAGGCTTTTTGATATCGTACTGAGTTATCAGAATTCCAGGCTTAACAAAAACGAGACAGATACCGAATACGTAACAAAATGGGTCTTTTCGGGCTGCCAGGTAGAATCGCTGATCATCAGCATCAACGACCGTGAGGACACCGGGAACCTTATCATCGATTATGATTATTTGACGGATTTATTCAACGTCAAGGAAATTGAGTTTATCCACCAGCATATCATCAGCCTTCTCTGGCATGCCCTTGATAACCCCACAAGAGAAATATCGAAGCTCGAGATGATATCCGAAAAAGAAAAACATACAATACTCCGTGAGTTTAACAATACATATGCCGATTACCCCCGCGACACAACGATTCAGCGGATGTTTGAGGAGCAGGTGGAAAAAGCACCGTACAATACGGCACTCATCTTCAATGAGGAAACCGTGACATATGCCCGGCTGAATGAGAGAGCCAACAGACTGGCGCATACCCTGCGGCAAAAAGGTGTCGGGCCGGACAGAGTTGTCGGTATTATGGCGTACCGCTCCTTCGAATTGATTATCGGCATCATGGCGATACTGAAAGCCGGCGGCGCATATTTACCCATAGATCCGGATTACCCGCCTGAACGGAAGAAATTTATGCTAGACGACAGCAGCGCCGGTTTTTTGCTGACCCGCGGGGAGACAACTGTCCCATCCGATTTCAGCGGAGAAATTATCGACCTTGATGATGACTCGAATTATACGGGTGATGGTCTGAACCTCCCCGCCGCGAACAGCTCCGGTGATCTGGCGTACGTCATATACACATCGGGCTCCACCGGAAATCCCAAGGGCGTCATGATCCAACACTCAGGTGTCGTCAACAGCTTCTGCTGGGGCGTAAAAAAGTTTTCTCTGGACAGCACCAGCGTCATATTGCAGAAAACCGCCCCCACCTTTGATCCATCGGTGTGGGAAGTTTTCTGGTGGCTCATGCTGGGCGGTAAGGTCTGCCTGATTGAATCCGGTGACGAGAAGGACCCGGAGGCAATTATCTCCGCCATAGAACAGCATAAAGTGACCGCCATGCATTTCGTGCCTTCCATGATGAATATATTCCTGCATTATGTGGAAGTCACATCGTCGGTTAGGAGACTGGCCTCGCTGAAACAGGTTTTTTCCTGCGGCGAAGCGCTGGGCATCAGCCAGGTTGAGGCGTTCAACAGGCTTCTATACGCGGCCAACGGAACGCAGCTTTTTAACATGTACGGACCGACTGAAGCCACGGT
The DNA here is from genome assembly GCA_964628265.1 of uncultured Papillibacter sp. Lineage (GTDB taxonomy): Bacteria > Bacillota > Clostridia > Oscillospirales > Oscillospiraceae > Sporobacter. Next base: position 65,012 of record CAZVLO010000002.1, on the reverse strand, counting down.
TGAAATATCCTGCTTTGACTGCTCACCGGAGGTTCGGCTCAAAACCGTTCCCCTAGGCAGAAGAATTGATAATTTCAGCGTATATATTCTTGATAAGAACAGAAATCCGCTCCCCGTCGGCATACCGGGCGAACTATATATCAGCGGCGCCGGCGTCGGTCGCGGATACCTCAATAATCCCGGGCTGACGGCAGAGCGCTTTATCCGGAACCCGTTCGCGCACGGGGAAAGGATGTACAGAACAGGTGACCGGGCCCGATGGTACCCGAAGGGCGATATCGAGTTTCTCGGCAGAATGGATTTACAGGTAAAAATTAAGGGGTACAGGATTGAGCTCGGGGAGATAGAGTCGAGGCTGCTGGGTCACGGCAGTGTCCATGAGGCGGTGGTCAAACCATGTACTGATGACGCCGGAAATACGTATCTGGCAGCATATGTCGTATTGAAAAAGGACATAACCCCGGATGCGCTGCGTAAATATATGTCCGGACTGCTACCGGAATATATGGTACCCGGCTGCTTTGTCGTACTCGACACGATGCCGCTGAACAGCAACGGCAAGACCGACCGTAATGCGCTGCCGGAGCCCCGGGGCTGCACGAATTCTTCAACAGAATATCTGCCGCCGGCCAATGAGACTGAAACGGCCTTATGCGAAATCTGGAAGAAAGCACTGGGCCTTACACGTATCGGTGTGCTTGACGGTTATTCCGCCATCGGCGGCGATTCACTGACAGCGATAAAAATCATCACGGAGATACACAAAAGCTTCGGTATGGAGCTCTCGCCGAAATGTGTCTTTCAGTTTCAGACGATCAGAAAGCTCTCCGAACAGCTGGCATTGATGAGCCGGCAGGAAAGCAGTTACCGTCCGATTCCGAAAGCACCGGAACAGGCCTGCTATCCAGTCTCGACAGCGCAGAAACGGCAGTACATACTCAATCAGGTGGATGGGGGCGTCAGCTACAACCTTCCCGGCGGTCTGCTGCTCGAAGGCAGCATTGACGCCGGCAGACTGGAAAATGCATTTAGAACTATCATCAGCCGTCATGAGGTGCTCCGAACGAGCTTTGAACTGAGGGACGGGCTGCCCGTACAGCTGGTGCACGAGACAGTTGAATTCAGTGTTGAGCATATGGAGGCGCGGGAGGCGGAGTGCGGCCGGCTGATGGCGTTGTTTGTCAGGCCCTTTGACTTGAGCGCCGCGCCGCTGATGCGCGCAAGGCTCATACGAATGACGGAAAACAGGCATGTCCTGCTGTTTGATATGCACCACATCATCTCAGACGGTGCGTCGATAAACCTGCTGATAGAGGAGTTTACAAAGCTGTATAACGGCGGCAGCCTGCCTGAACTGAAAATCCAGTATAAGGACTATTCCGTTTGGCACAACGCGCTGCTGCAGACGGGAAAGATAAAAAAACAGGAGGCGTACTGGCTGGAAAGGTTCTCCGGAGAGATACCGGTACTGAATATGCCCCTTGATTTCGCACGCCCGTCTATACAGAGCTTCAGGGGGAACAGGATCCACTTTACGCTGGATGGAAAACTCACAAAACAGATCAGGCAGCTGACCGCCAAAACAGGGACGACGCTTTTCATGTTCCTGCTGTCGTCCTACAATGTCCTGCTTTCCAAGTATACCGGACAGGAGGACATTGTCGTCGGAACGCCGGTGGAAGGCCGCGGCCACCACAATCTGCGCGAACTCATCGGAATGTTTGTGAACACTCTGGCAATCCGCAGCTGTCCGGCGGGGGACAAGCCGTTTGGGGTCTTCCTAAATGAGGTGAAAGACGACCTGCTAAACGCTTTTGATCATCAGGAATATCCGTTTGAGGAGCTTGTGGAGAAAGCCGGGGTCAAGCGGGACACGAGCCGCAATCCGTTGTTTGACACGGTGTTCGTCCTGCAGAACATGGCGCTGACAAAGCTCGAGGCGGACGGCTTTACAGCGGAGCCGTACATCTACAATAACGGGACATCAAAGTTTGACCTAACCCTTGAAGCGGTTGACAAGGGCGATATAATCGGCTGCAGCTTTGAATACTGCACAGACCTGTTCACGGAAGAGACAATCCGACGCCTGGCAGGGCACTTTATCAACACGATCAATGATATTGCTGAAAATCCGGGTAAACGAATCAGCGAGATCACCATGCTGTCCGAGGCAGAGCGCCGACAGCTGCTCTGCCGGTTCAACGACACAGACGCCGATTATCCCCATGGTATGACAATCCATCAGATATTTGAGGAGCAGGCGGCAAAAACGCCCGACAATACAGCGCTCGTATTCAAAGACGCCCGTATGACGTACAAGGAGCTCAACGAGAGAGCGAACAGTTTGGCCCGCACCCTGCGGGCGAAAGGTGTCGGACCTGACGACATCGTCGGGCTGATCATCGACCGCTCCTTTGAGATGATCGTGGCGATCCTCGGCGTACTGAAGGCAGGCGGGGCGTACATGCCCATTGACCCGGATTACCCGGCTGAGCGGAAAGCATATATGCTCGAAGACAGCGGCACGAAGGTGCTGCTGACAAAGCGGTCCTGCTCCGGGGATATCTCATACGGCGGAATAATCATAGACCTGGATGATGCATCAGGCTTTTCTCCCGACGCCTCAAATCTTGACCTCGTCAGCAAGCCCGAGCATCTGGCTTACATCATTTACACCTCCGGCTCGACCGGACGGCCCAAAGGCGTCATGATCGAGCACAGGAATGTTGTCAGGCTGCTGTTTAATGACAGATTTCAATTCGATTTCAGCGATAAGGACGTTTGGACGCTCTTTCATTCCTACTGCTTTGATTTTTCCGTGTGGGAAATGTACGGCGCCCTGCTGTACGGCGGCAGGCTGATCATCATACCAAGAGAAGCAGCCGTCGATACAAGGCAGTTTATCCGTATTATTCAATCAGAAAAAGTGACGGTACTTAACCAGACGCCGTCCGCGTTTTACAACCTCATAAATGAGGATGCCTGTTCATCGGCGGGGATCCCGGCGATACGTTATGTTATTTTCGGCGGAGAGGCGCTCAAGCCGCCCATGCTGAAGCTGTTCAAGAAGAAGTATCCCGAAACGAAGCTTATCAACATGTACGGCATTACAGAAACAACGGTCCATGTCACTTTCAAAGAGATTACTCCGGCCGATACGGAAAAAAATATCAGCAATGTGGGCACGCCCATACCGTCGCTGAAGGTGTTTATTCTGGACAAGCATATGAAGCTGCTGCCGGCAGGCGTGCCGGGAGAAATCCACGTGGGCGGTCTGGGCGTCGCGCGGGGCTACCTCAATAATGAGCAGCTGACAAAAGAAAAATTCATACGAGCCGACAGCCTATGTCCCGGTTTGATATACCGGTCGGGGGATCTCGGAAGACTGCGGCAGGATGGTGATATCGAATACCTCGGGAGAATAGACAGCCAGGTAAAAATCCGCGGATACCGGATAGAGCTGGGTGAGCTTGAAAACGCCCTGCTGAAGCATCCCGGGATTGACGAGACTGTTATCACAGTGCATGAAACAAAGACCGGGGATAAAAAGCTGTGCGCCTACTTCAAGTCAGGCGCCGACCTGCCGGCTAAAGAATTGACGTCATTTTTGGCAGGCAGCCTGCCGGATTATATGATACCGGCGTATTTTGTCAGACTGGACGCCTTCCCGCTCAACAGAAACGGCAAGATTGACAGGCCAAGACTGCCCCAGCCAAATGAAATGGCGGTGCTGTCCGAAATCGTTAAGCCGAGGAATGTCACGGAACAGCTCATGGCAGACGCCTGGGCAGAGGTGCTTGATGTACCTGCTGTGGGTATTGACGATAATTTCTTTGAGCTGGGCGGAGACTCCTTAAGCGCGATCAAAGTTGTTTCAATGTTGAAATTAAGGATCAATCTTGTTGATTTTTACACACATCCGACTATGCGCGCGCTGTCGGAAAAAATCAATGAAAACAAAGAAACAGGGATCCTGGTTAAGCTGACAAGAAGAGAGAAGGCTTCGGGACACAATGTGATCTGTTTCCCCTATGGCGGAGGCAGCGCGCTGGCATACAGAAAGCTGAGCAATGCGGTACAAGAGAAGGATTATAATCTCAATATCTATTCCCTGAACCTGCCGGGACATGACTATGGAGCAAAAAACGGGCTCATGCCGATAAAGCAAACCGCAGAAATGCTGGCGGCTGAAATCGCTGAAAACCTGTCCGGTGAATTGATTCTTTACAGCCATTGTGTTGGCTGCGCGCTGCTGCTTGCGACTGTTGATCTGCTTGAAAAAGCATGCGTTCCGGTTCATGCTGTTTTTTTAGGCGGTGTGATGCTGCCGAGGTTTATAGGATTGTACGGACGCTTTATAAATCCGTGGATGTTTTATACCGATAAACGCATTATCAGATATCTGAAAAAAATCGGGCTGCCCAAGGATTTGACAGACGATAAAGAATATGTTGAGGTTATGATTTCGGCATTCAGGCATGATTCCGGGTCTTTTACAAGGTATATTTATTCATTGCTGGGCACTGAAGCAAAAAAGCGGGAAATGCCAACGTTCATTGTCGTGGGTGACAAGGACGCAACGACAAGAAATTATTCGAAAAGATATCTGCGCTGGGGTAAGTTTTTTAAAGATATCAAGCTGATTGCCATTGAAAATGCGGATCATTATTTTATTGATACACATGCTTATGATGTCGCGGAATATATTGACAATGTTTGAATTTGACTTTTGAAAGGCAAGCTGATGAGATGATAACTTATGATTTACCGTTCATTTTGCTTCATTTGGCAGTTGTACTGACGCTGGTGTTTTTCATCTATATCAACAGCTTAAAGGACAAAAAAACACTGCATCGTCTCTTTGTGGGTATTACGCTTGCCGTTTTTCTGTGGACGGTCTTTTCACTGCTTCAGGTTTATATCAAAGCCTTGTTTGATTACTCCGGTATGGTGTTAACGAACATTTATTTTTCAGCGGCGGGCTTTGTTTCATTTTTCCTGTTCTATATCGGTTATACTTTTTCGCACCCGGATAAAATACTTAAACCGAAGCATTATGCACTATTCATATTTCCAATCATGAATGCGGTCATGATATGGACAAACGATTTTCATCGCCTGTATTTTATTAATTTTTCTGAAATCAGCAGCCATCTTGTCAGAGGACCGTATTTCAACTTCGAGCTGGTCGTCAGCTTCACCCTCGTTTTGCTGAGCTGGTTCTTTCTGTTATCATTCACGATACGAAATTCAGGATTTTTCTCCAAACAGTCCGTACTTATCATTATAGGAACGCTGGTACCTTTAGTTGTTGATGTGGCTTTTGTCGCACAGCTCTATGAATTTCCGGCATATTTTGAACCCATATCGTTTTCTTTTTCCGTTGTTTGCTTTGCGTTTGCGATTTTCAGATTCGGATTGCTCAACATCATCCCAATTGCGCTGCAGACAGTGGTCGATCATATATCCGACAGCTATATTGTTGTCAATGAGCGCAGTGAGATCATCGATTTCAACAGACCGTTTATCGAAAACATGCAGGGCATGACCACCGTCACACGAAAGGACAGTCTGGAGAAACTGTTTAAGAATCTTGATAATATCTCATTTGTCAAGTATGATGGGTTTGTAGAGTCAATACGGAAAGCGCGCGAGACGAACAAAACGGTCAGTTTTGAAAACCAATACGTCTATAGCGGCACTGAAAAAACTTTCACCGTGGAAATTACGCCGATTTATACACAGGACCGGTTCAGGGGAACCGTCATCGTCATGAAGGATATTACCGAGCAGAGGAAATCATATGAAATGATCAGGCAGACGCAGATCATGCTCATAGAAAGCGAGCATATGGCGTCTCTCGGACAGCTCGTCGGCGGCATTGCCCACAACCTGAAAACACCTATTATGTCGATTGCGGGCGGACTTATTGGAATTTCCGATCTGATTGACGAGTATGACGAATCGGTGGGAGACGACAACATCACAGCTGAAGACCACCGTGAAATCGCAAACGAGATGCGCGGCTGGGTCGGCAAATTAAAGGAATATACCGCATACATGTCAGACATCATATCAACGGTCAAAGGGCAGGCTGTACAGCTCACAGCGTCAACTACAGACCGCTTTACACTCAAAGAACTCATCAAGCGTGTGGATATCCTGATGAATCATGAGCTGAAAAAATTCGGATGCCGGCTCGATGTCCGGTGTGAAATCAATATGAACACGGAGGTCAAAGGCGAAATCAACAGCTTCGTGCAGGTAATCAACAACCTGATTATCAACAGTATTGATGCGTATGAGGGCAAAGCAGGCGTCATCGAATTTATGATCATAAAGAATGAAAGCGAGCAGGCTTACGTTTTTGAAATCCGTGATTCCGGCTGCGGCATGACCGATGAAATCAAGAAAAAGCTGTTCAAGGAAATGATCACGACAAAGGCGAAAAACGGGACCGGTCTGGGGTTGTATATGTCCTATTCGACGATAACCGGACGGTTTGGCGGTAAGATGTGGTTTGAATCGGTTTTGGGTATGGGAACATCGTTTTATATCATGATACCTGCAGTTTGAGACGGAGGCTACTAATGAGAAAAAGAAAGACCTGGAACACATCGGAATACAGTATCCTGGCGCTTGATGATGAGATCGGCATCATTGATTCTCTGGCGGTTGTCTTAAAGCGCAACGGCTATGAGTTTGAAGGGGTCACATCGCCGGATGAAGCCATCGAGCGTATCAGGATCGGCAGCTATGATATGCTGATTCTTGACTACATGATGTCACCGATAAACGGGGATAAGGTTGTAGAGAAGATCAGGGAGTTCAACAATGACTTGTACATACTTTTACTGACGGGACATAAGGATATGGCTCCGCCGCTGGAGACAATCAAGAAGCTCGATATTCAGGGATACTGCGAAAAGAACGACAAGTTTGACCAGTTGATTCTTCTTGTTGAATCCGCCATAAAATCCATCATCCAAAAAAAGACGATTATGCGTTACACAAGCGGCCTGAATAAAATCCTCGAAGCGGTGCCGAAAATTTATCAGCTGCAGCCTATCGGAAGTATCCTCGAGGGTATTCTCATCGGTGTTATGACGCTGGTCAACAGTAAAAACGCGTTCATCCTTGTGGACAACATGGATGATCAGACGACAACGCACAACAGTATTTTCAAGGGCGTCGGACGTTACAACAAAACGGTGGAAGAGTTTATGGCGATGCTGGACCCGGTGCTCATGGAGCGCCTCGGTTACGCCAGAACAATGAAACAATCCGAGAGAGTAAAAGGTGGCGTTATCCTGCCGCTCATCAATGAATATCAGCAGACAAACGGCGTTATCTATATCGAGAGCGAAATGTATGAGGATGCGCTGAAGCTCCTTGAGATATATTCCGCGCAATCAGCCTCTGCTGTCAGCAACGCTTTTCTGCATTCAATGGTCAATATTAAGAATGATGAGCTCAAACGAACTTATGACGAGCTCCGCAAGACATATCTCGATACGATTGAGGCGCTCCGGCTGACGGTTGACGCGAAGGATGAATATACCCGCGGGCATTCCGACAGAGTCGCCTATTTCGCGTGCAAAGCCGGTAAAGCCATGAACCTCACCGACACTGAACTGGAGACACTGCGCATCGGCGGTCTCTTTCATGACATCGGGAAAATCAGCACATCTGATGAAATTCTGAGAAAAACCGATATGCTCAGCGGACAGGAATATGAGATCATTAAGCAGCACCCGATGAAGGGCGCGCATATCCTGTCGGCGGTTTCTATGTTTGAGGATGCGGTCCCCCTGATTCAGTACCATCATGAATGGGTTGACGGTTCGGGTTACCCACTCGGTTTGAAAGGTGAAGAGATACCTCTGCTCGGCAGGATATTGTCGGTTGCGGACGCCTTTGACGCAATGACATCAACGCGCCATTACAGGATGAAGCTCAACCTCGGCAACGCCAAGGATCAGCTCATCAAGGGTTCGGGGACACAATTTGACAAGCAGGTTGTAGAAGTTTTCGTCCGTGTTATCATCGATAATTTTAAAGCGGTCATGGAAGAATTCGGGGGCGCGCCGCAGACGGCTTAATAAGCAAATCTTGTTTTTTAAAACGAAGGAATAAATTCCCGGACGTTAATTCAAGTCCATGCTTTCGACAGAAATTGATGCAGTGATGCTGTATACTTTCTTACATAAATTAAGGAGGTATGCTTATGCCGCGCGGAGTTAAACGAGCAAGAAATATTGACGAAGAACTGGCGACGGTGAGCGCGCAGATCGTAAAACACGAAGCTATTGTCAAATCGCTCAAACAGCAGTTATCTGCGTTGAGGGAAGAACAGGAGCAATCCGAACTCAGGAACCTGAATAAGCTCCTGAAGGATTCCGGGCTGACGCCCCAGGAACTGACCGACATGATTGTCAAACCGAAGGAAGATATCGCCTGAGACCTCAAAAACATCACGGTATAAAAACGGCGGACAGCAAATCTGTCCGCCGTTTTAATCAATGTGCTAACCTGCGGGGGCTGCGGTGACCTGTACGGTAAACGTGGTTTCTTTCGTTATATCACCTTCGGTATAACTGATGGTTATTGTCTGCGGGCCCTCCGTATCAAGAGCGGTACCGGTATCCGGTGTTGCCACATAGCCGGTCACCTCTTTTGTCGTTTTGTCGGTATAAGTCGCCGTTACAACAAGCCCGGTCAGGTCAAGAGTCTCCCCGACAGTGTAATCTGTTTTGGTCGGCGGGGTTGTGACCGAGATCGAATCCAGAAGAACAGGTATATCTTCAAATTCGGCGGTGACCAGGACATCCGCGGCCGGCATCGTAAAGGTCGTGCCTTCAACAGCAGTATCGTTAAACTTCAGCGTGCCAGCCTTCAGCTGTTTTCCCTCATCCGGCGTCACTGTCAGCGTGATTGTCGTACCGGGTCGGGCAACCATCGGCACGGCGGTAATCGTGCCGCCTGTCAGTTCAGCGATGGTGACGGTATAAGTGGGCAGAGACAGATTATAAAGCAGCTGGCAGATCTCTGCGCGCGTCACTGCTTTTTGAGGCTGCAGCTCAGATTCGGTATAAAGGCCGGAAAAAATGCCGGCATTTAAACAGGCGGATACGCCCGCCTGCGCCCAGGCTGAAATGGAGGCGTAATCCGAGTAGGCTTTGTAATCGTCCTTGTTGGCAACGCCGATGCCGGTTGCGCGCATGACAACAACCGCAAGCTGCTCTCTTGTCAGGCTCGTATAGGGCGAAAATCTGGAGCCCGATGTGCCGGTAAGAATGCCATAACTGTACATGATGATGGCTGCCGTGTCATAACTGTTCTTCAGAGGGGTGACATCTGAAAAGGTATGATTTTTCGTATCGGCCTGAAGAAATCGGCACCAGACGAGAGCAAGCTGCAGCCGCGTGAGGTTATCACCGGGCGCAAACAGCCCCCCGCCAATACCGCCGACAAATCCATTTGACTCACAAAAATCGATTGCTGTTTTATAAGGATGATCGTCAGGGACATCCGAAAAGGCGGCCGACACAGTTTGGGGTGTCAGCATGACTAACATCAACACCGAGAGCATAAGCGCTGCAATTTTCTTATTGATCATAAGTTTCTCCTTCAACAAAATGCCTGAAATGCTGTATCGTTCATATTGTTGTCTTTTCCGCTGTGTTTATTTAATGAAAAATATGTAAGAAATCCCTTGAAAAATGAGAAGCATTTTTCAAGGGATTTCTTTATTGGGAGGTCGCGGCTGCTGTTTCCTTATGCCTGTCATGACCCATATCCACAGTATGCATATGGCGAATCAGCTCAAGCACCTTGCTGGAATACCCCATTTCGTTGTCATACCAGGCAATGAGCTTGACGAATCTGTCATTGAGCTGCAGACCGGCTCGGGCGTCAAAAATGCAGGTGTGCGTATCGCCTACGAAATCGGTGGACACCACATCCTCATCCACATATTTGATGATGCCCGCGTATTCGTTCTCCGATGCTCTTTTGATTTCGGCGCAGATATCCTGATACCCGGCGGGAGATTCCAGCCGCGCCGTCAGGTCTACGGCCGAGACATCGATGATCGGCACCCGCAAAGAGATGCCCGTGAGCTTCCCGTTGAGCTCGGGGATGACCTGCCCCACGGCTTTTGCCGCGCCTGTCGACGCCGGGATGACGTTTCCGATGACCGACCGGCCTGCCCGCCAGTCTTTCTTTGACGGCCCGTCTACCGTTTTTTGGGTTGCGGTGGCAGCATGAACCGTTGTCATCAGCGCCTCGGCAATGCCGAATTTATCGTTTAACACCTTCGCCAGGGGCGCCAGGCAGTTTGTGGTGCAGGAGGCGTTTGATACGACGTTCATGTCGCTTTTATACTTCTCATGATTGACGCCCATCACAAACATCGGCGCGTCCACGGACGGCCCCGTAATCACAACCTTTTTGACGCTTCCTTTGATATGCGGCGCAGCCGCCCCGGCGCGCGTGAATACGCCTGTGGATTCGACGATATATTCTGCCCCCGTCGCGTCCCAGGGGATGTCCGCCGGCTCCTTTTCGCCGAATACCGCCGCTTTTTTTCCGTTGACATACAGGCTGCCGTCCTTTGATTCAGCGTGCCCGTCAAAATGCCCGTGGGCTGAATCGTATTTAAGCATATAGGCCATATAATCGCTGTCGATAAACGGATCGTTGACAGCCGTAAACTCCACATCACCGCGCGCAATGCCGGCGCGCATGACAAGCCGGCCGATCCGACCGAACCCATTGATCCCTATTTTTATTGACAATCATAATCCCTCCAGTTTACTGTTCTATTTTTCTCAGCCGACCTTTTTAAATACTTGGCCGGTTCAGGTATATTTAGTTAATTATCATCAAATATTCTAATATGAATCAGTAAACGATCGCGGGGCAGAGGTCTTTTATGAATAAAATCATTATAATCGGCGGTGGCTATTCGGGAATTCTGACGGCAAAGAAGCTCGAAAAAAAGCTTGGAAACCGCCGGGATTTCACCATTACGGTCATTGACAGAAAGCCGTACCATACGATGCTGACGGAGCTGCACGAGGTGGCGGCCGGGCGCGTTGATGAGGAGAGCATACGCATCAGCTTTAGAAAGGTTTTCGCGGGCAGACGTATCAATTTTGTCCACGACACGGCCGAAGCCTGCGACTTTAAGGCGAAAAAAGTCCGCTGCAGAAAAGGCTGCTACGATTATGACTACCTTGTCATTGCGGCGGGCTCCCGCCCGGCCTATTTTGGTATTCCGGGTGCCTGTGAATACACCTATCCCCTGTGGTCGTACGATGACGCCCTCCGCCTCAGGGAGAGGATACAAAACTGTTTTCGTCAGGCGTCCTCCGAATCCGATGACGATGAAAAACGGAAGCTTCTTTCTTTTCATATTGTCGGCGCCGGCTTTACGGGCGTTGAGATGGCGGGTGAGCTGGCCGAATATGTGCCGGTTCTCTGCGCGCATCTGGAGGTTGACAGGCGCTTGGTGACGATCAGTAACGTTGATGTTCTCCCCAGGGTTGTCCCAAACCTGCCGGAAAAACTGTCGGATAAAATCCGGCGCCGCCTTGAAAAAATGGGCGTGACCGTCCGGCTGGCCACGAAGGTGGTCGAAATCGGCGAAGAATATATCGTCCTTGAAAAGGACGGCGTCAGAAGCCGCGAAGCAGCCGGCACCGTCATCTGGGTCGCCGGCATCGAGGGCGCCGCCATTACCCAGCAGGCCGGAGAGCAGCTCTCCAGCCAGAAAAGAGGCCGGCTCACTGCCGACAGCTTTTTAAGAAGCGTTGACGACAGGCACGTCTATATCGCCGGGGACAACCTCTTTTATGTCCCGGAGGGTGAAAAGGCTCCCGTACCCCAGATGGTTGAAAACTGCGAGCAGAGCGCAGATGCCGTCGCCCACAATATCTGGGCCGCTGTGACCGGCCGGGAAGAAAAAGAGCACATGGAGACATACAATCCCGAATTCCACGGCGTCATGGTCAGCGTCGGCGGCCGGTACGGGTCAGCCCGCGTGGGCAGCTCGAAAAACATGGTGAACCTCCCGTCGTTTTTGGCGATGTTTGTCAAGCATTTCATCAATATCGTCTATTTCGCCCAGGTGCTGGGCTGGAATAAGATTTTCAGCTATCTGAAGCACGAATTCTTCACCATCCGTAATAAAAGGAGCTTTGTCGGCGGGCACTTTTCCAACAGGACGCCGAGCTTTTTAACAGTGCCGCTCCGCCTCTGGCTGGGCGCGGTGTGGATATTTGAAGGCGTCATGAAAATCGTCGAGGGCTGGCTGTCCTCTCCGAAACTCAGCGGCTTTTTCGGCAGCGCCGCCGACTGGTTCAATCAAATCATCACCGGCGCGCCTCAGGCCACAACACAGGCGGCCGGCGACGCCACGTCAAGCGCCACGGGCGGCCTGGCCGATACCGGCGCCGCCGCCGGCCAGGCTATTTTCAACATCGACTTCCTCGGCCTCGTCAGGGGCATCTTCGTCAGCGGCAAGCCGCTGAAGAACGCCGCCATCGCCGACTATGCCTTTAAGCTGGATATCCCCCTTGTCAACTGGCTGATCAATAAGACCGTTATGCCTTTTGACGCGGTTCAGGTCGTCATGCAGGCCTTCATCGTCTTTATCGAAATCCTCATTGGCCTGTCGTTCATCGGCGGCCTGTTCACGACACCCTCCAGTCTGGTGTCACTGATCCTGCTGTTCATGTTCGCTTCGACGACCGGCCTTTATCTCTCGAATTTCTGGATGGTTTTTGCCGCCGTCGCCTTCCTGTGGGGCGCAGGGTCGGTCTTCGGACTGGATTATTACACGACGCCCCTTTTCAAAAAATACTGGCGTCGCAACGGTTGGGTGAGACGGTTGTATCTCTATCATGACTGAGAAAATATACACGCCGGAGCGGAAGGACGCGCGTGCTTATGACGCGGCGCACAATACAGCTCTAAGGGAGTTTTTAAAGATGAAAACATTCAAACGATTAAACAATCAGCTGCTGTTGACGGCAGCGGCAGCAGTCCTGGCATGCGCCGCCTCTATGGCGTTGTACTGCAGGCTGCGCAAAACCCGCTGTGCGATCGCCGAGATCTACCATCAAACAAGGCTTATCCAAAGGATCAATCTCATGACGGCGCAGGAGGGCAGCTTTTCCATCCCCCAAGTGCCGAATGTGCTTTTTCGAGTGACAGGCGACGGCAGCATCGCCTTTGAACGCTCCGACTGCCCGGACCAGCTCTGTGTGCTGTCGGGAAAACTCAGCCGGCGGGGACAGATTGCCGCCTGTCTTCCCAACGATGTCTATATCAGAATCGTATCGCCGCGGGAAGCAAACGACGAGGATACCGATATCGTGCTGGACGAAGAAGCGGGGCCGCTGGAGGCTGCCGGCTATTCGTATGAAATATGAAATGCAGACGGAGAGATTTGATATGAAAAGAATTTCCATATTTGTGTTTTGCCTTGTATTTGTTGCCGGGCTTCTTGCCGGCTGCAAAGCCAGCCCCACGCCGGCACCGTCACCGTCAGAATCACCGTCGGGGTCTGCGTCTCCATCCAAGTCGCCTTCGCCCGGGGCTTCAGCGCCGGCTTCTCCGAAAACATCGCCGGGGTCGGCCAAGACGGGGCTTGCCGTGATTACAGCTCTTTCGAAATCTACGGACGCGGGGGAGAAGGACGGCCTTGCCCAAGCAGATACCACGGTGGTGGCCGTCACCGTCGATTCGGAAGGAAAAATACTCAAATGTGTCATCGACGCGGTCCAGGCAAAAATCGCCTTTGATGATAAGGGTCAGCTGAAAACACCCGCGACGACGACATTCAAAACGAAAAAGGAGCTGGGCGGCGACTATGGCATGAAGAAAGCTTCCGGTATTGGGCGGGAATGGTATGAGCAGGCGGATTCCTTTGCGTCTTATGTGGAGGGCATGACGGTGGACCAGATCAAGGAAATCAAGATCGATGAGCAGAACCGCCCGACCCAGTCGGACCTGAAGGCGACCGTGACGATTTCCATCGGCGGATATATTGAAGCCATTGAAAAAGCCGTCTCCACGGCGCAGAAAGGCGGCGCCGCCGAGGTGGACAAGCTCAGCCTCGGTATTGTCTCGGATATGGGCAAATCCGTCAGCGCAGGCGGTGACACGCAGGGTCTCGCGCAGGTCTACTCCACCTATGCCGCCGTCACCCGGGACGCCGGCGGTAAAATCACCGGCTGCATTTTCGACGCGTCCCAGAGCAATGTCAATTTCGACGCCAAGGGCAAAATCACCACCGACCTCTCGGAAAAGCCCAAGACCAAGAACGAGCTGGGCGAGTCGTATGGCATGAAGGAAGCGTCTGGCATTAAAAAGGAATGGAACGAGCAGGCCTCCGAATTTGCGAAATATGTCACGGGGAAGACAGCCGACAAAATCACCGGCATTGCCGTTGACAACAAGGGCTATCCCATATCCTCGGACATCAAGTCCTCCGTCACCATCAGCATCGGCGGTTTTCTGGCAGCGCTGACAAAAGCTTTGGCTCCGGGCTGAATTCCCTGAACAGAAAAAAACACTTTTGGACCGGCACAGAGGTCGGTCCATACATACGTGGCATATAAAACGTCCGCTCCTTCTTGACCCCGCCATGGCGCTGGTGTAAACTGACAAAAAGGAATTGAATACGGAGGGTGCTTATGGACAGCATGCAAAAAGCCGCATATCCCTGGCTTCAGGAGCCTGACCCAATCGGTGAAATCGTTCTTGAGGAGACCTATGACATCGTCGTTATCGGCGCCGGCATCGCCGGCTGTACGGCTGCTGAGGCAGCCTCGAGCGCCGGCGCGTCAGTCATCGTCTGCGAGAAATTCGCGTCGTCCACCGCCCATGGGATCGACATTGGCGCCGTCGGCACTAAGGTGCAGAAGGCGAAGGGCGTGGAAATCGACAAGGCGCTGGCCGCCCGCCTCATATACGAATGGGGCCAGCAGCAGGCCAATTACTGGCTGATCCGTACATATACCGAAAAAAGCGGCGAGGTCCTGGACTACTATATCGACATGGCGCACCGGTACGGTATGGAGGTCACACTCAACGACGAGATGACAGCCCGTGCCGACTGGGACACGCTGGAGGATAAGTATAAGCAGTTCCAGAGCGCGCATGTTTTCGAAATCACAGATAAAAGTCCCTTTCAAAAGAGCAAATGGAACGCCCGCTATTTCGTCGACATGGTCGTCGACGCGGCTCGGCAGAACGGCGCGTTGTTCCGCTATAAAACAAAAGCGGAGCGGCTTGTCAGGGAAGGCGGTCGCATCACCGGCGTCATTGTCAGCGATGGGGAAGGAAATAAAAAGATAAACGCCGGGAAAGGCGTCATTCTGGCCACCGGAGGCATCACCGACAACAGGGAGATGATGGGCTGCTGGTGCCCCGCCGTCCTGCGGTGCGACAAATTCGAAAACTTCCCCGTGGGGAGCAATAACGGCGACGGGCTGCTGCTGGGCCTTTGGGCCGGCGCCGCGGTGACCCGCTGCAGCCCCGCGCCGATCATCCATCCCGTGAACTTTTCATCGCTGGGCCCCGGCATCAGCACCAGCTGGCTGACCGTCAACCGGGACGGCCGCCGGTTTTCCAGCGAGATGGCGTGGGAGCCGATTGTAACAAACGCACGGCTGAACGCCCCCGGCAGCGTGGCTTACGCCATTTGGGATGACGATTATAAAGAGCATCTCGTCAGGCAGGAACCCGTTAAGTCGAAAAAGCTGCTGATCGGACTGGATGAAAAAATGGAGCGGGACGTCGCCTCGGGTGAATATCTGAAAGCAGATACCCTTGCAGAGCTGGCGGAAAAATTAGACGTCCCGCCGAAAATTCTGATAAAGACGGTCGAACGATATAACAGATGGTGCGGGGAAGGCCTTGATCAGGACTTCGGTGTCCCAACGCGCTTTTTAAGCCCCGTCCGGAAAGGGCCGTTTTACGCGACGAAAATCAACGCCTGGCTTCTAAGCCTGCCCCATGGCCTGCATGTGGACCAGAATTCCCAGGTCCTGACGGCGGATGACGCGCCCATCGGCGGGCTGTTTGCCGTGGGTAATGTCCAGGGCGACTTTTTCGCCAACTCCTACCCCGTCACTCTCCCCGGTACCAGCCACGGCCGCAGCATCACCTTTGGCCATCTCGTCGGCCGCGCCCTGGCCCGGGGGACGACAATCAACGGATATGAGGTTTGACGCGGTTGCTTTAAAAGCCGGTCAGAGGATATAATGAGAGCATCAGACTGATCGGAGAGCTATTATGGACATAAAAGAAATACTGTCAAAGGTCGACCACACGCTTTTAGGTGTGGACTGCACCTGGGAGCAGATCAAAGAGCTGTGCGCTGATGCGATAAAATATCAGACGGCCAGCGTCTGCGTTCCGCCGTCGTATGTCAAACGGGCGAAGGAATATGTCGGCGGCAAAATGAAGGTCTGTACCGTCATCGGCTTCCCTAACGGGTACGGCACAACGGCAGCAAAGGTTTTTGAGACGCGGGACGCCATACAAAACGGCGCGGATGAAATCGACATGGTCATCAATGTCGGTGCTCTGAAAGAGGGGAACACCGCATATGTGGAAGAGGAGATACGGGCCGTCAGAAGTGTCTGCGGCGGGCATATCCTGAAGGTGATCATCGAGACGTGCCTTCTGACGGACGAGGAGAAAATAACCATGTGCCGCATCGTAACAGCGGCGGGCGCTGACTTTATCAAGACCTCCACCGGCTTTTCCACCGGCGGCGCAACCTTCGACGATGTCAGGCTTATGAAGGCAAACGTCGGAGAGAACGTCAAGGTCAAGGCCTCCGGCGGCATTTCGAGCCTGGAGGATGCCGAGGCATTTGTTCGCCTGGGCGCCGCGCGGCTTGGGACGAGCAGGATCGTGAAGATTTTGAAGGTACAGGAGGGGTGCTAGAACGTGGAGTACAGGGAGCTGCTGAGTCTGGCGGTCCAGGCCAGGCAGTCGGCGTATACACCGTATTCGCATTTCGCGGTAGGGGCTGCGCTTTTATGTGCCGACGGTGCAGTCTACACCGGCAGTAATATTGAAAACGCGGCGTACTCGCCCACCGTCTGCGCCGAGCGCGTGGCGTTTTTCAAGGCCGTTTCGGAGGGAAAACGGGACTTTACGGCAATTGCGGTTGCCGGTGGGAAGGCGGGCGGATCGCCCTACAGTCTTGTGGCCCCCTGCGGCGTCTGCCGTCAGGTCATGCAGGAATTTTGCGGGGACAGGTCTTTTGACGTCATCCTCGGCAGCGGCGCCGCCGACATGGCGGTTTATAAGCTATCCGACATCCTCCCGCTGGGCTTTGGCCCGGCGAACTTAAAATGACAGGGAAACGCCAGCAAACCCCCCGTCAGACGGGGGGTTTGATTATTTATGTTGTCTGACTAAAATCTGCCCAGGCTCCTGGCGATTGTAAACGCCGTTCCGGTGGCGTTCATGATGTTCGAGGGCGTCACGCAGTCGCCGAGCTGGTAAAACTCCGGCGCGCAGAACCGCAGCGCGGACGCCTCCTCCTGCAGGGGGCGCTGACCGACGGCGTAGATGACTGTGTCGGCGCCGTAGAATTTTTCGCCCTCCGCCGTTTCACACAGGACACCGCCTTCGGTGATCTCCTTTGCTTTCGTATTGAGATGCAGGTCAATGCCCTGCCGCTTGATTTCCGTCTTGAGCCCCAGTATGTGAAGGAAGTTGCCGCCGTCGGAGATTTTGTCCAGCATTTCGATGACGGTGACTTTTTTACCCAGCATTGAGAGATAGATGCCCAGCTCGATGCCCACAAGGCCGCCGCCGAGGATAACGGCGTTTACCCCGGTTTTCTCCGGATTTACGTAAGCCTCTTCAGCTCCCAGGACGTTTTTGCCGTCAATCCCCGGTATGCGCGGCTTGACAGGCCGGGCGCCCATGGCCGAGATGATCACGTCCGCGCCGACGTTTCCGGCGTAGTCCGGCGTCACCGCCGTATTGAGCCGCAGGTCGATGCCGGCCTTTTCGATGGCCCTTGCCTGATAGTCCAGATAATAATCGAGGTTTTTCTTGAAGGGTACCTTCTCCTCACACCGGAGCGTGCCGCCCAGCCGGCTGCTTTTTTCACAGAGGATCACCTGATGCCCCCGCTCATGGCACGTCAGAGCCGCCTGCATACCGGCGATACCGCCCCCGGCGATTAGTACCTTCTTTTTTACCTTCGCCTCCGGGATATCGAACTTCATCTCAAGGTCGCGGCCGGCTTCGGGATTGATGGCGCAGTAATCCTGCCCATTGTCCAGTTCGCTTGAGAAGCAGGCCAGGCACCGCATACATTTCCGAATTTCGCCCGTACGCTCTGTCCGTATCTTCAGGGGCAGGTCGGGATCGGCAATCAGCGCCCGGGCCATTTCGACCACATCCGCCTGCCCCGAGGCGATGATCTCCTCCATCAGGTCCGGATCGCCCAGAGCGCCCACCGTCGCCACAGGCGTTTTGACATGCTTTTTGATCTCCGCGGCGAATTTCACGTTGCAGCCGTCCTCAAGGAACATGCTGGGGTGCGTGACGGCGAAGACCTCCTCCACCTCGTGGCTGCCCGCCGAGACGTGTATGAGGTCCACATGGCCGTCCAGCAGCTTTGAAAAGGCGACGCCCTCGTCAATGTCATACCCGCCCGCATAGCATTCCGAGCCACTGATGCGGATCTCAATGGGGAAATTGGGACCGACCCTTTTGCGGATGGCGTCACAGACGGCTACAGTAATGCGGGCGCGGTTTTCGATGCTGCTGCCGCCCCATTTGTCTGTCCTTGTGTTCAGCGCGGGCGACAAGAACTGGTGCAGAAGCCAGCCGTGTCCGGCGTGGACAGTTACCATGCCGAAGCCACACTGTTTTGCAAACGCAGCAGCTTCCGCGAATTTATTGATGGTGCGTTCGATTATCTCTTCTGTCATAGGAAGGATAATTCTGCCGTCCAGCTCGCATTCAACGGGGCCGTAGGCTATACCCTTTGACGATGCGCCCATAACGGCGAGATTTCTGTTGGCGTACATCCCGGCGTGCTGCAGCTCCTGAGATGCCACGGCGCCGTTCCGTCGGATGGCGTGGGCTACGCGGGCCAGGGAATGGAGCGTAAACGGGTTGTCAAGACACACATGGTAATCCCCGCCCTTGCCCAGCTCACCGTCCACAATGCCCTCGCAGGTGGCGACGGACGCCACGCCGCCCATGGCCTTCCGCTCGTAATAGGCCGCCGCGCCCTCCGTCAGCATACCGTCGTTTTTAATATCCTGATAGCCCGTCGGCGACGCGAACAGCCGGTTTCTGAAAAGGGTCCCCGCCAGTTTGATCGGTTCAAAAAGATGCGGATATCTGAAATCAGTCATAATCATGTCTGCGCGGCTTTAACGCCGCGCGCTCCTTTCTGTCCCAGAAGTCCTGTTGCTTCGATTGTAGCACAGAAAAAAAGCGTTAACCATTATATATTTTCTAATGTCAGGCGCACGAAATTGTATAATCGCACAAATAAGTGAATGAACGCGAACATGTGGTATAATAAGTGAAAATATAACACATGGAGTAACCGATGAACGATTTATCACTGCAAAATTTCCTGCTCGTCAGCGACCTGGACGGTACCCTTGTCACAGACAAAGGCGTCATCCCGGCGCGCAATATCGAAGCGGCCCGGCGTTTCATGGAAAAGGGCGGACGATTGACCTTTGCTACCGGCCGGTCCGTCATGGGGATGCTGAAGTTTACGGAAAAGGTCATGCCCAACGCGCCGATTCTCACCTATAACGGCGGCTGCATCTACGATGTCGAAAGGCAGAAGGTCCTCTGGAGCAAATTCCTGCCGTCATCGGCATCACGGCTGATAAAAGATGTGAAAAGGCTTTTCCCGGATGTGGGCATCGAGGTTTATTCCGGCCAATATGTCTACTCCATCAATAAAAACGAACATACAAAAGCCCATATCTCCTTCGGAAACCTGACGGAGCATGAGCGCACAATCGACGATATACCGCAGGACCTGAATAAAATCCTCTTCTGCTGCGACAACGACAGGCTCGTTGAAGTATCGAAATATCTTAACGAAATCAATCAAGCCGGCTGCGTCTATGTCTTTTCAGGCCCGATCTATTTTGAGGTGCTGCCGGAAGGCGTCTCCAAGGGCGAGACAGTGAAGCGCCTGGCCGATATGCTGGGTATCCCCCACAGCCATATCATGGCCATCGGCGACTACTACAATGACCGCGAGCTGATCGAAACGGCGGCCGTCGGCGCCGTGCCCGCCGGCGCCCCCGACGACCTGAAGCAGCTTGCCGACCTCGTCATGGGCAGCTGTGAAAACGGTGCCGTCGCCGATTTCATCGAATACATCGAAGCAACATACGAATTATTAGATAAATAAACAGTTATTGCGATATCCTGCAGGGACCGATGACCACATCGCCCCCTACGAGGGTTAAGGTTCAACATAAGCTTTACGCTTATTATTGGCAACAGTAGGAACCCGCGATTAGCGCCAAAAGCATTACCCGGCTCGTTTAGGAGCCGGGTAATGCTTTTTTATGATGATTCTGTTTCCGATGCCTCCTCCACCAGCTTCCGAAACGCCGTCGGCAAGGCGTAAGTCTCCGACAGTTCCCGGCGGCTGACCCAGACAAACCGGTCCGGCTGCGCGCCGCACTCAATGTCATAGCAGACCATGTCCCACTTGATATGCGTAAAGACATGACTGCGCTGAAATGACCGGAGCAGAGCGGCGGGTTTGACGCCCCACTCGGCTGCCAGCGCCACAGCCGCGGTATCGTTAAGGCGGCCCGGCACATTCGGCAGCTCCCATAACCCGGCCAACAGTCCGCTGTCCCCGCGGCGGTGGAGGGCAATATCATCACCGCAGGACAGCAGGAAAACCGTCAGCTCCTGCTGTTTTTTCGCCTGTTTTTGAGATTTTACCGGCAATGACATGGCGGTACCGTCCCTGTTGGCGGCACAAATATCCGACACAGGGCACTGACCGCATTTCGGCGTGCCGTTCGGGATGCAGACCACGGCGCCCAGATCCATCAGGCTCTGGGTAAAATCGCCCGGCCGGTCTGCCGGATAAATCGCTTTCAGCGATTCTGTGATGCGCTTTTTGACAGCCTCCGTCACTTCATCGCCAATCCCGGCGATCCTTGTGATGACGCGCACGACGTTGCCGTCCACAGCCGGCGTGGGCCGGTTGAAGCAGATGGAGGCGATCGCACCGGCCGTGTAATGGCCGATGCCCGGCAGCTTGATGATTTTTTCGTATGTATCCGGGAAACGTCCGCCGTGTTCGTTGACGATCAACCGTGCTGCTTTCATGAGATTCCGGGCGCGGGAATAGTAGCCCAGTCCCTCCCAGAGCTTCAGCACCGTCTGTTCCTCCGCCCCGGCCAGCGCCTGAACGGTGGGAAACACCGCCAGAAACCGACGGTAATAGTCTTTAACAACCAGAACCCCTGTCTGCTGCAGCATGATTTCCGACAGCCAGACATGGTACGGGTCACTGTCACGCCGCCAGGGGAGCGGGCGCGCGTTTTTATCGTACCACTCCAGCAGCAGTCCCGGCAGTGCGGGCGGCAGTTCTGCATAACTTTGAGATTTGTCCTTTTTGCTTTCTGACATTTTTACCTCTGTCGTATATAGGATGCTTGTAATAATCCTAAAATTGTACTACGATGAAACGGCCGGCCCGGAACCGGGCGGCGCTATCAATAACTGAGTGAGGCGTTCACATGAAAATGATCGACATGGCGAGCTGGGACAGGAAGGAGCTTTTCGACTATTTCTGTCAGATGGATTACCCGCAGTTCAACGTCTGTACGCCTGTCGACATTATGGCTTTCCTTCAATATGTCAGGGACAGAGGCCTGCCGTTTTACTACGCAACGATTTTCGCCGTGACGGCGGCAGCCAACAAGGTGCAGAATCTCCGGTACAGGATCAGAG
This sequence comes from uncultured Papillibacter sp., assembly GCA_964628265.1. GTDB lineage: Bacteria > Bacillota > Clostridia > Oscillospirales > Oscillospiraceae > Sporobacter. Next base: position 43,004 of record CAZVLO010000002.1, on the reverse strand, counting down.
AGGGCGGCGTCGCGTTATATGACAGGGTGCATCCGTCGTTTACGGCTCTTAGTAAAGACACCGGGCTGTTCAAATATGTGGTGGCGGATATGTGCCCCAGCATGGACGAATTCATCCGAAACGCCGGTGAAAAGGAGCGGGCGCAAAAGAGCCTGTTCGGGGACGGGACCGACGAGGCGCGGGACGATCTCCTCTACTTGACCTGCCTCCCGTGGGTATCGTTCACCCACGTCTCCCATACCATCAAGCTGGACAAGGACGACTCAATCCCGCGGATTTCATGGGGCAAATACTACACCGAAGGCAGCAGAACCCTTCTGCCCCTTTCCGTCCAGGTCAACCACGCCCTAGCCGACGGCTACCACGTGGGACAGTTCTTCGAAGAGCTGCACGCGTTTATGGAGAATTTACGGACAGCAGACAGTTAAGGGACACCGTCAAAGGTGCCCTTTTTTTCCCCTCAGTGCACCCTGACCTTCAGCCCGTATCCCTCCAGCTGCGCCTTCCGCTCCTGCATATGCTGCTCGGACGGCGGCTCGGCCACGAAGACGGTCTCCTTTTTCAGCAGCCTGTCATGCTTGGAGACACCCATCGTGTGGTAGGGCAGCAGCTGGACGATATCCAGGGCGTCTTTCAGCTCCGACAAAAATGCGCCGTATTTATCAAAGTGTTCCTTTGAATCATTGAACAGCGGGATAACGGGGATGCGCACCCACAGCCGCCCGCCCGCCGAGGCGATTTTCCGGGCATTCTCGAGGATCAGCTCGTTGGGCACGCCGATGACCTGCTTGTGCAGGGCGCTGTCCATGTTTTTGAGATCATAGAGGAACACATCCGTAAAGGGGAGGACGCGCGCGATGACCTCCCACGGTACAAAGCCCGTCGTATCGACGGCGGTATGTATGCCGTTTTCCTTGCAGCGCTGCAAGAGTACCAGCGTAAATTCCGGCTGGCAGAGGCATTCGCCGCCGGAGACGGTGACGCCGCCGCCGGACTCCTCGAAGAACGGCTGGTCCCGCAGGATGCGGCGCAGCACCGCCTCGACCGCCTGGTCCGTGCCGCACAGATACAGCGCGCCCGGTTTACAGACTTTGGCGCACAGGCCGCAGTCGCCGCATTTTGACTTGTCCACCTCCGGGTAGACGATGGGGTCGCCCGCCGCGTTTTCACCGGGCGTCC
>CAZVLO010000002.1:37130-41764 GCA_964628265.1 uncultured Papillibacter sp. | reverse complement strand
GCGATTCCGGGCTGTGGCACCAGGGGCAGCGCAGAGGGCAGCCCTTTAAAAAAACCGTCGTTCGGATTCCCGGTCCGTCCTGCACGCTGAACCCCTGTATGTCATATGTTTTGCCGATTGTTTTTTCCATAAATGCTCCCACTGCTTTATCATACTTTTTGCTTATTATAACACAGGACGTCGCCTAAAGCGACGTCCTGTTGGCGCCGCCTAAAGCGACGTCCTGTTGGCGTGAATCGATTAACCTGTTATGCCTGCAGATAATCCTCCGGGGCCGGGAAGCATGCACCGCAGATGTTGCAGCGTTTTTTTGCGTTATACTTGCAGAACCGGACATTATCGCCCATATAGCTGTAGGTGTGCATCCTGGCGAAGGGCATTTTTTCAAGCGCCTCCGGCGGAATTTCGGCCGTCTTGTCGTCCGGCGCCTGGGTGATTGTGCCCCATGTGCCGGATAAAAATGCCGCTTGGAATAAAACCGGCTTGTTCATCTTGCGGAATAGGATCGGGCAGTGCCAGACGTTTGCTGGAATGCGAACCACCGTCGGCTTTGTAATAATTTTGCTCTCCATGTGCTGGGGGTCATCCCCAAAGCGCATCTCAATCTCGCAGTCAAAATCAAAAATGTTCATGGGGTCGGCGCCCATAAAGAAGATATACTCCTCCGCACCCTGATGGAAATGGGAATCCTCCATGTCGTTGGGGCCGGTGAAAATCTGATAACCCACATGGTACGTGGCGTCCTCCATGTACGTTTCACCGCGGAAGTACGCCTGGGGGGACGGGCACCAGGCGCCCCACTTCGTCTCCTCCTTCGGCATGGCCAGCACACACTTGGCAACCTCCGGCGAGAGGGGCGGCTTTTTGACCTTCAGTGTCGTCGCGTCCGAATAGGGCTTTGACTTGTACCCGGGCATGATGACGCACTCGGGGCCCATCGGCGCCTTCGAGGGGTCGTACGCGCCGGTTTCCGTATAGGACATAACGCCGTCCTCGTTGATAACGGTCCACTTCACATATGTATAGGGACGCTCCGGCAGCGCCTCGGGGTGCGAGAAGCAGTAGCCGCAGTACGTGCAGGTTTTTTTGGAATCGAAGACGCAGAGGCCCGTTTCGTCGCCCCCGTAGATGTACTGCCGTTCGCCGTCACGCCGCTCGACGAGCTTGACAAGCCCCGTCTTGCCCGAGAGCATGACGGCCTGGAACAGCAGGGGCTTGTCGATACGCACAAAATTCAGCGGGCTGTGCCACCAGCCCTTCGGGAGCTTCACGATCGTCGGCTCAGTAATGACGATTTTCTCCATTGTCTCGAGCATCGGGCCCATGAAGAAATGGACCTCCGCGTCAAACGACGAAAACACGTCCGGCAGCTTCGCGCCGAAAAAGACAAGATACTCGTCCTCCCTGTGGAAGTGCGGCTCGCGTTCCAAAAGTACCGGCGCCTTGAACACCTGGAAGCCCACGTTCATGGCGGCGCCGGGCAGGTTCTTTTCTCCGCGGAAATACGCCTGGGGCGAATGGCACCAGTCGCCCCAGTTCGTCTCCTGCGGCTTAAACTCATAAAACAGCTTCTCGTATTTTTCCTGCATGATATAACATCCTTTATGGCGAATTTGACTGCCTGTTTGAAATAACCGCTCCTCTATAACACAACAACGGTATAGAGGAGCGGTTCGGAAGTGTATGGCTGCTTATTTGAAAGCGATATCCTGGTAATAAATGCTGCCGGCGATCATGTATTCGACACCGGTGAGATCAGGCGATATCGCCCTGGGCATAACGAGCTCGCTTAAGGCAAACCACGGACAGACGTCCACCCAGATTTTCAATGACTCGTACAGCTTCTCGCCGCGCTGGGTTTTATCATATGTTCCGATAGCGCCCATGCTGATTTCTCCGAAATTGTCACGGTCAGCGCCGGTCCAGCCCTGCGGGATGATCATCGGGTAATTGGCCAGGATATCGACGGCCATCATACTCGGGGCAGCCGGTCCGAAGAGCGCGATGTCATAAGCAGTGGCGTCCATGAGGGTCGGGAAATATGTCGCCTGGTCATACGGGACGATCTCAGCATCGACACCAATATCATCGAGGTTCGCCTGGATCATTTCCGCCATCGTGTTATAGTTCGATGCGCCGTTCGTAATAAGGCGGAGCGTCTTGCCCGCGAGCCCCGACTGCTCGGCCAGTTCCTTTGCCTTTTCTACGTTGTAACCGATTGAATATGTATCGTGCATGTTGAGGAAGCGGTCCTCAAGGTCCACATTGTACTTGGAGGCCGGATATCCGGGGACTGTCGACAGGCCTTTGTAAACGATGTCGACAATCGCCTGACGGTCGATCGCGTGGCTGACAGCCCAGCGGGCTTCCTTGGATTCCAGCGGGCCGCCCGGCAGCAAGCTGAACATGACGACATCCGGATAACCGCCATTGCTGATGGTGACATTGTATCCGAGCTCCTCTTTGACATGGGTGACGTCCCCAACCTGGATCGGCCCCGCCATATCAACGTCTTTTGTATCCAGGGCGTTTACGATCTGCGCGGCTTCGTTGATGACCTTGAACTTGATGTTCTTGATATAGGGCGTTCCACCCCAGTAATCATCACGCGCCGTCACCGACAGGTGACTGTTGGTGACGTATTCCTCCACCACGTACGGGCCGGTGCCAACAGGGGTTTTTGATAACGCTACCTCGTCGAAGGACTCTTTGTCCATTATGAACATCGAGGGGAAGCCGGGCTCCTGGGTGGCGTTGAACGCTGTGTACCAGAGATCGATCGTATAATCGCCTGTCACCTTTGTCTTCTCAAAGTCAACGGCCTTGACATTAAGCATAAACTGCGGATTGGCGGCGCAGGCCTCCATCGTAAACATCACGTCCTCGGCTGTGAGGGGGTTGCCGTTTGAAAACTTGACGCCTTCGCGGATGGTCAGCGTGTACTCAATATCGCTGATCCGGTCAAGCCCTGTCGCGAGAATCCACTTGCGTGAGCCGTCGACCCTGGTGTCGTACAGCGGCTCGTAAAAAGCGTACATCGGCATAATGAAGCCGCCCGTGACACCGAGAGGATAAAGCGTACCGCTGTCCTGCATGGTCTGAATATTGAGTGTTCTGTCAGACTGAACGGGTTCTGAGCTTGCAGTGGATTCAGGTGCCGCGCTGGTTTCGGGTGCCGCGCCGGGGCTGGTGGCGGTCTCACCGCGTTTACACGCTGTCAGAAGCGACGGTATAAGAATGACAGCGAGCAGCAATGCCAACAGTTTTTGCGTTTTTTTCATTTTGATTTTACCTCCTCATTTTTCATTATTTCCTTATAACAGCAACACGAGACGAAATGCCCGGGTGCGCATTCCTCAAGTGTCTGCGGCTCATTGCAAGCCTCTTTGGCGTATTGGCAGCGGGCCATAAAACGGCATCCCGGTTTCGGATTGACAGGCGACGTGATTTCGCCCTTTAAAAGAATTCGGTTTTTTTTGTTGGGGATACTGGGGATCGGGATGGCGGACAGAAGTGCTTTTGTATAAGGGTGACGGGGATACCGGAACAATTCGTCCGCCGGGGCCATTTCTACCATCTGCCCCAGATACATCACCATAATGTCGTCCGATATGTATTTCACCACTGACAGGTCGTGGGTAACGAACATATACGCCAGGCCGCGGTCCTCCTGCAGATCGAGCATCAGGTTAATAATCTGCGCCTGAATGGAGACGTCGAGAGCGGAGACAGGCTCGTCGCAGACGATGAACTTCGGTTTCAGCGACAGCGCACGGGCGATGCCGATACGTTGGCGCCGTCCGCCGTCCAGCTCGTGTGGGTAAGAATTCTCAAACCGGGCGGCCAGACCGACCGTATCCATCAGCTGCCGCGTTTCGGCGAGCATATCGGCTTTCGACATGTCGCTGTGCAGGCGGAGCGGCTCCATAATGGCCTCGCTCACCGACATGCGCGGATCCAGCGACGAAAACGGGTCCTGGAAGATGATCTGCATTTTCCGGCGTATCTGGTGCAGCTCTCCTTTTTTCGGATTCGTGATGTCCGCACCCTCGAACAGCACCTGGCCGTCCGTCGCGTCGAGCAGATGCAGGATCGTACGGCCCAGCGTCGATTTTCCGCAGCCGGATTCGCCGACGACGCCGATCGTTTTTCCCTCACCCAATGTAAAGCTTATGCCATCCACAGCATGGAGCATACCGCCGCGGGTTTTAAAATATTTCTTCAGGTTGCGGACCTCAAGCAGCGCAGCCATACTACCTCACCCCCGCGTAAAAACATTTGATGAAATGACCCGGCGCCACCTCGGCTTCTTCCGGAGCTGACGCTGCACACATTTCCGTTGCGCCGGGGCAGCGGTCGTGAAACCGGCAGCCCCTCGGCAGATTTGTCGGGTCGGGCATGAGCCCTTTGATCGGATTGAGGCGCCGCTCCTTTGAATCGAGCTTTGGCAGTGAGCCGAAAAGGCCCAGCGTATACGGATGCCCGGCATGGTTGAAAATGTCATCAACTGTGCCCCGCTCCACAATTTCGCCGGCGTATGTCACAGCAACGGTATCACAAAAGTCAGCCACGACCCCGAGGTCGTGTGTAATCAATACGACGGAGGTGCTGAGCTTTTCCTTGAGCGACCGCAT
>CAZVLO010000002.1:32237-37120 GCA_964628265.1 uncultured Papillibacter sp. | reverse complement strand
TGACGACGCGCTGCTTCATTCCACCGGAAAACTGATGCGGATATTCGCTGAACCGGTCCATCGGAATGCCGACCATCTCGAGCATGTCGCACGCCCGCCGATCGGCTTCCGCGCGCGAAATCCTGTTGTGCAGCTTTATTGTCTCCGCGATCTGATAGCCGACCGTTTCAATGGGGTTAAGGGCCGTCATCGGGTCCTGAAAAATCATGGCGATTTTATTGCCGCGTATTTTTCGCATTTCTCTCTCGGAGAGCTTGATGATGTTATTGCCCCCGAAGAATATCTCGCCCGAAACAAGCTCCGCCTGCAGCTTCGGCAGTATGCGCAGAATACTTTTGGCAATTGTTGTTTTGCCGGCGCCGGTCTCTCCGACGAGGCCGATTGTCTCGCCCTTCTTTACAGTCAGATTAATATTGTTGACGGCATATATGACCCCGTCGTCTGTATGGTACTCAACCGCGAGATTTCGTATCTCAAGTAAGTTTTCGTTCATTCGGCCACCTCAGTTTTTAAGACGCGGATCCAGCGCGTCCCGCAGCCCGTCTCCAAGCAGATTGCACGCGAGGACGCTGATGATCACGCAGATACCGGGGTACAGAGCGTGTGTGGGATACTGCCGCATCGTGTCCCGCGCGTCCGAAATCATCGCGCCCCATTCGGGGATCGGCGGCTTTACGCCAAGACCGATAAAGCTGAGGGCGGACCCGGCCAGGATGCAGGCGCCGACGCCCATTGTGATCTGGACAATCATCGGCCCGATGGCGTTGGGTATTATATGCTTCAGGATAATCCGGCCGCTGCCTTCACCAATCGCCCGGGCGGCCTCTATATACTCTTTTTCGCGTACTGTTAGGACAGAGGCCCGCATGATGCGCGCGTAGCCGGGCACCGTACTGATGCCCATCGCGATGATGGCGTTTCGGAGACTTGCGCCCATGATTGCCGCCAATGCCACGCACAAAAGGAACATCGGCACTGCCTGATAAATATCCAAAAGACGCATGCTGAGGTTGTCGACCCAGCCGCCGAAATAGCCGGCGACAGCGCCGATGGCGATGCCGATCACGGCTGCGATGGCCACGGAGACAACGCCCATTTCAAGTGACGGGCGCGCGCCGTATATCAGGCGGCTTAAAATATCGCGTCCGAGATAGTCGTTGCCGAGCAGGTGCTCGGCGCTCGGCCCCGCGTTTGCCAGCTTTGAGTTTTGCTGTTTATAGGAATAGGGAGCAATAACCGGCGCCAGCACTGCGACCAAAAAAAGCAGGACCAGGACGACGAGCGCAACCACAGCCAGCCTGTTCTTTTTGAGCTGACGCCAGATTTCATACAGCCGCGACTTTTTTCGCTTTGTTTTCATGGTGCTTCGCCTCCTTCCTTTTTCCTTTTCCAACGTATTGTGAGCGGATTCTTGGGTCAACCAGCGCGAATATAATATCCACCAGTAAGATGATCACCGCGAACATAGCCGATATGATCAGGATGCCGCTCTGGATCACGGGATAATCACGGTTGAGAAGTCCGGACATAATATACTGCCCGAGGCCGGGAACCGAGAAGATGACCTCGGTAATCAGCGAGCCGCCCAGCGAAACGCCGAATATGCCGCCGATGACCATGATGACCGGGATCATCGCATTTTTAAACGCGTGGCGGTAAACCACCTTGCTCTCAGCGAGCCCCTTCGCTCTTGCGGTCGTGATATAGTCCTGCCGCAAAACCTCCAGCAGGTCCGACCGCATTTGCCTGGCGATAACAGCCGTGAGGCCTAGCGCCAGGGTGATGCATGGTAAAATCCAACCTGTCCAGTCTTCGACGCCGCGCGCCGGCAGCCATTCCAGCTGGACGTTGAATAGTCGTACGATTAAGAGTGCGAACCAGAAGCTGGGCATCGATACCGCGATCAAAGAGAGAAAGATGGCGGCATTGTCCTTCCACGAATGCTGATGCGTCGCCGCGTAAATACCGATCGGGATTCCGAGTACGACGGATAAGACGGTGCCCACGACGACGAGTATCAGCGTAAACGGCAGGCGATCCCTCATTTCGTTGACCACAGGCTGTTTCGTCCAGAGAGAAGTGCCCAAGTCGCCATGCGCCAGAATATCCCAAATGAAACGCACGTACCGGACCGGAAGCGGGTCGTTGAGCCCCAGCTCATCACGAAGCGCATCCACCTCCTCTTGGGACGCCCGTGGGGCCATCATTCTGGCCGGGTCTCCGGGGGTAATGTCGATTAAAATCAGCACGACGAGCGTGATACCCAACAATACAGGTATCAGCAGCAGCAGACGCTTTAGTATGTACCTAACCATTTTGCACCTACCTAAAAGTTCATCATTCGAAAGTAACGGGTATTATGCAGCGCCAATTTTCTCCTTTTCAACTCCGTAATCTCAATGTTATTAAATCGGCTGCGGGCTTACAATGTATATCGTATCCATAAAAAAAGTAAAAATCTGGGCCGGCGGCTGTATAGTGTATACAAAAGAAAAGAAAGACACCTGACGATAACCAGCAAAATTACCGATAAGGTGTCTCTGTTTTGTATTATCCTGTATTAGTTATCCGGCGCTTTGGGTGGTGGCAATGCGCCGATCGGATACGCCTCCATCATCATGAAAAAGCAGAATCTCAGGTATGCCTGAACGCTCTGGCTGTGTATGTCAACTTCAAGCAAACGCTCCAGCTTTTCCAGGCGGTAGAGCAGTGTGTTCCGATGGATGTACAGCGCTTTTGCTGCGTTTCCCAGGTGCCATTTGTGTACCAGCAGCTGATAAAGCGTTGTATAGTACTCCGTGCCTTGGGCGGCATCCGTCTCAATCAGCCTGAACAGCGACGGCGGCACCCAGTCCTGCCACCGGAGGTGTGATTTCATTTCACTGGCCAGACCGTCAAGGGGGCAGTCTTTATATGCATGGAGCTTGCCTCCCGTATCGGGTGCGTGCTTGATGGCGTAATCAGCCTGTTTATAAAAAGTAACGATATTCTGCAGCCCCGTGAAAGAAAAGCTGACGCCGTAATGGTAATCGCTCACGCTGATATGGTGGGTAATACATTCCCGGATCGCTTGGGTATGCTTGCTTATATCCCTGGTGATGATGATGATAGAGTCGTTATATGGAAACATTATGGCGATGGAGGATATTTCGCTGAAGCTGTCACACAGCCAGTAAAGCAGCGTGCGGTCATAGCCAACGGCGGTTGTGGATACTTTATACAACACAAGCGTATCCGTTTCCTCCCACTTCAGAGACCAGTAAATCGGGCGTACGGCGTCCGCCGTGATGTTATGGCCGTCCAGCAGCTCCACAAGCAGGGAGTAAACGGCATATTTGTCCGAATTGATGCCCTGTGTCTCCTGCAGCATCTGTCCGTACACATCGGCCACATGCCGTGTCAGCTGCGGAATCGCCGGGCTGACGTTATTTATGTACCAGTATATATAAAAATGACCCCAGATTGCCTTGTTGACATAGCAATTCGTCCGGATGTGGTATTTAAATCCAGTGTCCGGCCAGGCAGGCATGACAGCAGGGTCAACCTCATTTGGATATTTCTTGGTCATATTCATTTTCTTCAGCCGCTCCAGTAACCGGACGGGCATGGTATTGAGCGCTTTCACATCATCCCATTCCTCATACAGCCGGTCTTTTGGATACTGCCGGGTTATGGCGTATATGTGCATATTCCTGTTGCCGAAAAACATCGGGCATTGCAGCAGCTCATGCGCCGCGTCCAGGATCGCCTGATAAGGATTCTGTTCATGCTGCGCCTTTATAAGCTTTTCATCCCACCGGCGAAACTTGTCGAACACAACGATCATTCTGTTTATGATCTCCGCCAGTTCCGTATGGCCGATGATGATGATGTCACATTGATGGACAAGTATGATCTGCCGGCTGTCATCACCGAAAAACTCATGGGCATAGCCTATATATACAAAATCATTCTGTATGGTTTCTTCGTGCGCGAAAAGGCGGAAGCCCTCGATGGACATCAATCCGTTTTGAATCGCACTTTTCGGGCTGAAGTCGCTGAGCTCATCGAGCAGTATCCACATGCTGAGCTTCATAAAATTCACCCGCCCCTGTCCTTCTCGACTTAAAGCCATAATTTACTTAAAATTACTTTATATTCAATTATATCGAGCGAAAAAAACATTTCAATAGGTATCTGGCTACTCAAAATGCTTTGTGGTACAATGGACTCAAAAAAGGTAAAGGAGAATTGGTATGTTTCAATTTGCACCCGTTACCGAACGCATCCGGCACATCCGCGAAAAGAAGGATGTTTTCGCCGGCGGCCGGCATATGACAATTAATTCCGAACGCACGAAGATATATACGGATTACTGCCGGGCTCACGACAACGAATATCCGGTATTGAAGCGCGCCGGCGCCCTTTATACATGGTGCGCCACCCGCCAGATCAACGTTTTCGACGATGATATTTTTGTCGGGACGCCCGGGCCCGACGCACAGTCGCTCTCCCCCTACGTGGAATGGAGCGCCGACTGGATTCCCGGTGTGATCGACGCGTCCGATGAGGATTTTAAGAAGGCCTTTCTCTCGACGGACGCCATCCGCATGAGCTTTGAGCAGCGGGAGCATTTCCGCGAGGCTTATGATTACTGGAAGGATAAGACCTTGGCGAAAATGGTGGAGGGCGCCATGACACCGGATATGTGGGACGCCTTCGGTAACGGCTGCATCCTCAATGGGATGGTCATGAACGGCCGCCGGTTCGACACCGTCTCCGGTATGCCCCAGGGCCATTATGTGGCCAATTTCGACAAGGTCGTAAACACCGGCTTCGGCGCCGTGCGCAGGGAAGTGCTCGATAAGCTCGAAGCCCAGAAGGGAAAGCTCTTCGGCGACAAG
>CAZVLO010000002.1:27070-32227 GCA_964628265.1 uncultured Papillibacter sp. | reverse complement strand
CGTTCTGCGCGTCTGTGACGGGGCAATCCTGCTGGCTAAACGCTATGCCGCGGGCTGCCGTGAGAAGGCAAAAGCAGCCGACGGCGCTCGTAAGGAAGAGCTCCTGCGCATGGCCGATTCGCTGGAGTGGATTATGGAAAACCCCGCCCGCACCTACTGGGAGGGCCTGCAGGCTATTCTCCTCTACGAGCTGCTGCTCGTCACAGACGCACAGCAGCACGGCCAGTCCATGGGCCGCGTGGACAAATACGTGGGCCATCTCCTGCAGAAGGAGCTGGACGCGGGTACGATTACAAAGGAGCAGGCGCAGGAGTATTCCGACGCGTTTATCCTCCGCATCTATGATATCATCTCTCTGCCGGGCTTCTTTTTGAACACAAAGCGCATCATCGAGCTCAACGAGCAGGGGAGAAACCTCTTTACATCCATATATGACGGTATGACGGCCACCGCCGGTATCGCATTGACATTGGGCGGCATGAAACCCGATGGGACTGATGACACAACGCCGGCTACCGCATTTCTTCTTCAGACCTACGGGCGCATGCACCTGCCCGACCCCACGGTGGCCCTGCGCATCAACAGGAATACACCCGACGAGATCTGGCGGCTGGGTATCGAGTCCAGTAAGGTCTGCGGCGGCATCCCGCAGCTCCAGAACGACGATATCATTATCCCGGCCCTCATGGATACCGGTATGTCAAAGGAGGACGCTTATAATTACAGTATCGTGGGCTGCGTGGAGCCCGCCGGCACCGGCAACGAGTGGCCCGCCTGCGGTATGACCGGGCGGGAGTCCATCTGGAACATGATGGACGTTATCCAGCTCGTCATCAACGGCGGCGTCAACCCCCGGACGGGGAAGACGGCCGTCCCCTGCAAGAAGCTCTATGAATATGAGAGCTTCGATGAGGTCAAAGAAGCCTTCAAAACGGAAATGAAGTACGTCCTCGACTGGACGATCTCCTACGCAAACCTCTTCGAAATGGTCTACTCCCACTACTTCCCCTGCATCGCCGCCTCCGCCATGACGGAGGGCTGTCTTTTAAGCGGCAAGGACGTTACCCAGGGCGGCGCGAAATACAACCGCACCGGCATCACCGCCTGCGGCACTGCCAACGTGGGTGACAGTCTCACAACCATCAAGAAGCTCTGCTTCGACGACAAGACGGTAACGACGAGGGAGCTGTACGACGCGCTTCAAAAAAATTGGGAGGGCTATGCGGACCTTCGCCAGACCATCATCAACGATGTGCCCCATTACGGAAACGACAACGACGAGGCCGACGAGCAGGCCGCCTGGGCGATCGGCCTCTTCGCCGACATCGTCTCTAAGGAGGAGGGCCCCCGGGGCAAATACTCCGGCGGTACCTTCACCATGACGGCCCATATCTACATGGGCGCCATGCTGGGCGCCACGCCCGACGGCCGGAAGGCAGGCGAGCCCATCGCCGACGCCATCTCCTCCCGCCAGGGCTTTGACAAAAACGGCCCCACGGCCTATTTGAGGAGCGCCGCCAAGCTGCCCCACCGCGCCCTCACCAACGGCGACCAGCTGAACATCAAGTTCACCCCGTCCTCTGTAGAGGGTGACGAGGGCGCCATGAAGCTCCGCCAGCTCATCTGGACATATTTCAAGCTCGGCGGCATGCAGGTGCAATTCAACGTCGTCTCCACCAAAGCCCTCCGCGAAGCCCAAAAAGAGCCCGACAAATACAAAAACCTCGTCGTCCGCATCGCCGGCTTCTCCACCTACTTCGTCACCCTCAACGAGAACACCCAAAACGACTTCATCAGACGCTCCGAATTGGCATTATAAGGTTCCCCTACTATGTACGACGAACTGACAAAAATCGATATCGATAAAATGCGGGAGGAGATCGACTACCGCACAAGGGTCCTCCGGCCGAAGCTCATCGAGGATGTGCAGACAGCCAGGGGCTTCGGCGACCTGTCTGAAAACTTTGAGTATAAAGCCGCGAAGCAGGAGAAAAACAGGAACGACAGCCGCGTCCGGTATCTGGAGCGGATGATTAAAACGGCGAAGGTCATCTCCGGGGCGTCAAAGCCTGATGAAGTCGGCTTGTTCGATACGGTGGAGCTTTTTTTTGAGGAAGATGATTCGGTACAGACCATCCGGCTCACGACCACACTCCGGCAGGACGCGCTATCAGGTATCATCAGCCCGAAATCACCCCTGGGAAAGGCGATCATGGGCCGACGGACAGGCGACCGGGTCCGCATCGAGGTGAATCCGGAGTACAGCTATTATGTCGTTATCCGCTCAATCCAGAAAGGAGAAGACGACGAATCCCTTCCCATCAGCACTTATTGAAAAATCAACCAAAAACCGCCTCAGACATCTGAGGCGGTCAATTGTTAATATGGTGATTCAGTCGCACTCCATTTATGCTCCTCCTGCTTGTCTTAAATTATGATTATGCTTGACACGCCGGGGCGGGATTATACAATGTCCCACGTAATTTCATATCTTGAAAACAGTTTCGGATGTTTTATCTCCCATTCATAGTATGTCTGGGCGTTGAGATGGTTCCCGAATTTCCTGCTGTAAAGCGGAATCATTTTGCATATATTCTTTTTATCACCAAAGATGTTGTAAACAGACGCGTTGACGTCCTTGAGCCGGATGCCGGGATTTGTAACGACCCTTAACAGCGACTTCAAAGTGGGCCTTTTGACTGTAATGATGAGCTTGCGCTCCATGGTACCACTTTCGTTGCTCAGAAGATACGTGACGTCGCACTCATGCTTTCTGAGCGCTCTGAGATATTCGTTGAAATGGATGAGCAGCCGCCCTTTGTTGGCAATATTACCTGACGTGTCATTGTTGACGGTCACGTTACCGTCGATTTTTTTGAGTATGACACTTTTGATTTGCGACCCTGTCCAGTTATAATCGTACGATGCCTGATTGATACATCGCGACAGGGGGATGATGCTCAGCGTTTTTGTGAATTCTAGATTAGACTTATCAATATAGCATATAGTATGTTGATTCAGCCCGAATATATAATCCCAGGACAGCTGCGGCATGAGCCTGAATCTTAGAATTATGTAAAATATTATGAGAAACACGATTAATAGCATAATCAGATACGGCAGAATCAGCAGCCATCTATCTACGGTTACCTCAGCAAGTCCTGACCGTTTAATCTCATTGACGACGGGAATTGACGCCACGCCGAGTACAATGAGCCCGACGAGGAATTTAAGTCCGTTGACGATCATGTTTTCAATGAATTTCTTGACAATATACAAAAGCCACTTTTTCATAAAAACGCCCCCCGCATAGCTTGTGCTGCCATATACTCTTATTCTATTCATGCAGGGTTGTGTTATTGCATCGGCCGGTACTGAAATAACAGTGCCGTGTGCACAGTGGATTTATATAATTTTGGTGGTTTTAAAGAAAATATATGCAACGGCGGGAAAATGAGCTATAATAAAAGTTACAAGTATGTCCAAACTTAATATAACTTAGGAGGATGTTAATATGGATGGTCGTTTAAAAGGTAAGGTTGCCCTCATTACAGGCGGCGGCACCGGGCTTGGCGCCGCTTTTACAAAAAGGTTCGTTGAGGAGGGCGCGAAGGTCGTCATCACCGGGCGGCGCAAAGAGCTTTTGGAGAAGGTCGCGGCAAATCTGCCGGAAGGCTCGGTGCTCCCCTTCCAGGGAGACGTATCCAACTTTGAATCCGCAAAAGCGATTGTGGAAGCCACGATCAAGTTCGGCGGCAAGATTGATGTTCTCGTCAACAACGCCGGCATCGACCCTGCGGGGACTGTTGTCGATATTCCTGTCGAGCAGTGGCAGAAGGTCATCGGCATCAATCTCACCGGCCCGTTCCTCATGATGAAGGCGGCGATCCCGGAAATGATTAAAAACGGCGGCGGCTCCATCATCAACATCGCGTCCCTGGCCGGCCTGCGCTGCATTCCCGCAATGCCTGCCTATACCTCATCAAAAGCCGGCCTGATCGGCTTGACCCAGGCGACAGCTTTCGACTACGGCGCTCAGAATATCCGCGTCAACGCGGTCGCTCCCGGGCCCATCCGCACGGAAATGCTGGAAAACTCCATGAAAGGCCTCGCCCAAGCTACAAAAACCGACATCACCGGTGCCCTGAACACCATGACGAGATTCCTGCCCCTGAAGCGGCCGGCGATGCCTGAAGAGGTTGCGGGTGCCGTCGTGTTCCTCGCCAGCGACGACTCCGCGTTCGTCACCGGCGTCACCATCCCCGTGGAAGGCGGCGCCTGCATCGTTGACCCCTGTGGTGCGGCAGTAGCCAGCGCCGGCGTCAACTGGGGATAAGCAACAGGTTAACAGCACAATGATAAAACTGCCTGCCGAGGACGTAAGCCTCTGGCAGGCAGTTTCTATTAACCATAAAACGCACGTGTTGTACTTTCCTGTTTGTGACGCGCTTGTCAATGTTCGTCACTGCTTTTTTGCCATTTCCTTCAGTGCGCCGATAATCACGTCACCCATGCAGGCCACATCCTCGGCGGTAAACGCCAGAGGTGTGTTGTCCGAGAACAGCCATTGGGACTGGGGCGGGAACTCCTCGTCGCCGGACCATAAAATGAGCCGGACGGTGACACCCGGGACGAACCGGAGGTCATAGGAGGCGTCGCCTTTTTTTAAGGGGACACCACCTAAGGAATGGCAGGCTTTTTTGAATGCGTCGAGCTTGCCGTTGAAGCCGAAGGCCAGGCGCGCTCTGCAGCGACCCTGAAAGTTTTGGTCGTAAACGTCACCCCAGGGGAGCTCCCGGTATGGGATAAACGTACCGGCTGTCTCAGCTTTGGTACCCTCGATGAGATAGCGGATCAGGAGGATCTGCGCCTTGTCGCCGTACAGTTCTCCGGGACAGATATCCGGGCTTCGTGGTGTCAGTGAGTACTCCGGCCAAGCGGCGTCGATTTGAAAGCCCAGGACCGTGAGTGGGAACACGCCGCGCGCGGCGTCATAAATAACACCGGTGCGGCGGGAGATGTCTTCCGGGTCCAGCGTTTTGTACCTCTGCTGATAAATGGCCAGCGGGACGCCGTACTGCTGATTTGGGTTTCTCGTCTCGTCCATCAGTCTGCTCCTTGACTGACGGTTGGGAACAACGTCTCGTCCGTATGGGG
>CAZVLO010000002.1:0-27060 GCA_964628265.1 uncultured Papillibacter sp. | reverse complement strand
AAGCACGCGGCGACGAAGGAATCCATATAGCCCGGCTCGGTGCTCAGCTCAATATATGTCATGCTTTTTGCGATCTCAAAAAGCTTTTTGGCGGCAGCCCCGGACGACAGCATGGCGTACGCACCGGCCAGGGAGGAGTTGCCGATGTAGGAGTATTTCTCAAGGGGCAGGTCAGGAAGCATGCCGATGCGGATGGCGTTTTGTATGTTGATGCCGCTGCCGATGCCGCCGGCGACGGCGACGTGCGCAAGGTCCTCCGGCCCGAAGCCGAGGGACGAGACGATCGTCATGATCGCCGAGAAAATCGCGCCCTTGGCCCGGATAAAGTTATCGATATCCACCTCGGTGATGGCCACCTGCCGGCCGCTGGCCGACTCGTCCTGAAACGCCAGCACATAGCTGCCGATACCGAACTCGTCGTGTTTAATACGCCGGCCCTCCCTGACGAACTTGCCCTTGCCGTTGATGATGCCCGTCCGGAAAAGCTCCGAGATGACATCGATGATGCCGGAGCCGCAGAGGCCGACGGGGCGGATTTTGCCGATGACTTTCATCGCCGGCTCCATGGTATCCTTATTAATAGTGCAGGCCTCGATCGCGCCGTGGGTGGCGCGCATGCCGCAGCTGATATCGCCGCCCTCGAAGGCGGGGCCTGCCGAGCAGGCGCAAGCCATTAAAAAATCCTTATTGCCGAAGACGATCTCGCCGTTTGTACCCAGGTCGATGAGCATGGAGAATTTCGGCGTGTTCCAGACCATGCAGGCCAGCGCGCCGGCGGTGATGTCGCCGCCCACATAGCTGCCGATGTTGGGGGCGAGGCTTAATTTCGCCGACGGGGCGAGCTCGATGCCGAGCGAGCGGGTGAGCACCGGACGGATATCGAAAAACGCCGGGATATACGGCTCCGTGCGCAGATAATCCGCGTTGATGCCCAGAAGCAGATGGTTCATCGTGGTGTTGGAAGCTACCGTCATATGGTATATGCGGTTTTTCCCGATGCCCGCGTCGGCGCACAAAACGTCGATGAGCGGCAGGAGCGTCTCGCCGATGATGGCCTTCTGCAGCTTCTCAATGCCGCCCGTCTTCTGCTGCTCCACAATGCGGTTGATGACATCCGCACCGTAGCGGATCTGACCGTTGCCGGTGCTGGCCTTCGAGAGGATTATTCCGGTGTCCAGATCAATCAGGACACCTGTCACCGTTGTCGTGCCGATGTCGATGGCAAGCCCGCAGACGGGTGCCTGGCCGGCGTTCGCCGACAGGTCGAGAATCTCCGTTGTGCTCTCGAACAGCTCCCCGACGCAGCGGAGCTCAAAATTGTTGTCGCGAATCAAATCCGGCAGCTTTTTCATTATATAAAACGGCACGATGACGTTTTTTGCGCCGACAGCGTTACAGACGGCCCTTATGAAGCGCTCGTTGTCGGGCATGGTGTCACCCAGCGACGGCTCGTCCATTTTGACGGTGAACGACCGGACATAGCTGTGCTGCGCAAGTCCGGCGGCCTGAAGGTTCTCCTGCAGCTCGTTGAAGATCCGGACCTCTTCGGGCGAAGAGAGGTCGGCTGTCTTCATCCGGCTTTTGTAAGCCGACGCAATGTCCGGCACCATGACCTTGACGTCGCTGATAACGGTGCAGCCGCAGGCCAGGCGCCAGCCCTCGTTGAACTCATTGTCATCCAGGTGCAGCGACTTTCTGCTCTTCAGGTCGCCGCTCATCAGCAGGACCTTGCATTTCCCGCAGGAGCCGTTGCCGGAGCACGGTGCGTCAATGACGACGTTGGCTTTGCGCGCCAGGTCCAGTAGATTTTCACCGGGAGCGGCGAAGATTGTGACATCTCCGCCGCCCTCAAACTGAAATACAACTTTATGCATATATACTCCAAAAAGGTTATTTTAGATATTACATAATCGGGTCCATCGAGAGCGCCGGGTGACCCTTGGACTGCAGGAAATCCAGAACGCCGTCGGAATCGGTGGCGATGGTCTCGTCGCAGATCATATCCGTAAAGTTCTCGATGCCGTACAGCTCTTTAGCCGTCTTGTTCAGGCGCGCCGCGACGTCGTCCTTCAGATCCTTCGGCATCCAGACGATGCGCTCGATACCGCCCTCGGCGGCGATGAACTTCTTGGAGGAGATAAAGTGGCGGCCATGGCCCATGAAGCCCGGTGTCTGGACGCCGCCGCCCGTATTGGAAGCCAGCTCTCCGAAGGTCATGCCCACCGGGGTGATGCCGGCGTATTCACGGTTGGCGATGATAACGCCGTTGGCTTCCGGCATGATGCCGCAGATGCACTCAAAGCAGCCGCAGCTGGTCATCGGGTCCTCCAGAATGGAATAGAGCGTGACCTGGTCCAGAGCACCGTGGGTGGCATCGTGAATGACCTTGTTGACCTCTTCATACATGCCTGTGCGCGCATCGATACAGCCGATTTTTTTGATGGGCTGGTTGGGGCCGTTAGGGGTAAGCTCTTTAGTAGTCTTGGCGTCCAGCCAGGAGACGGCGCCGCAGAGGCCGAGGCGCTCCGGGGTGACGACGCAGGCGTGGGACGGGGCAAAGGACTGGCAGAGCGTGCAGGTATAGAAGGTATCGACGCTCTCGTCCGTCATGGAGGTGAGGCGGTCGTCACGGGCGGCATAACGCGGCATGCCCTCTTCCTTCAGGAGCTTTTCAACCAGGGCCTTATCGGTAATGATCGTGACCTGACACTTGTCAACGACGCTTGAAAACTCGTCCATGACCTCATGCCAGATGACCTCGCCGAAATCCTTCAGCCGGAGACCCTGGGTATACGCATCCTTGCTGACGCGGACACGAATGAGGTTCCTCTGGCCGGTGTGCATGACACCCTCTACATAGTTGAACCAGTGGTGGATCTTGCGCTCGATAACAGGCTCAAAATCGGTTTGCATCTTTTTGCCGGCAACTTCAACATATGTGCCAAGCGGGAGCTCCACCGGGGCCGTGCCGTCAATATCCGGTCCGATGACGGTGATCTTATGATCCTCAACCTCCTCGGGCTTTTTCATGACAACGAGCTCGCAGGTGGGGTTCGCGCCGGAGTAGAACTCGGCGTGCATATCGCTCTTGCGGATAATTTCACCCTCGAAGGCAGAGGCGAAGCCCATGCAGATCTCTATATTTTTTGCTTTGACCTTAATGTTGCGCAGCTCCAGCGAGCGTTTGACGGTGTCCACATGATTCGTAACGGATTCCAGCGCGCCGGGCACCTGATTCTCACCCAGCTCCACATCCACGATCACCGGGAAGCCCAAGGCAATGGCGCCCGCACCGGCAGATACGATGACCTCGTTTATTGCGCCGAAGGTGTTCACGAAAGCGGGAACGCGCTCTTTTGTATATTTCAGGAGGCCATTAAGATCGCCCGGCTGAACGGCACCAAAAATGAGCGCGGCACGGATGGCGACGGTAACGGCGTGAATGACGGCGGTCACGTCATGGCCCAGCGGGACGACACGGAAGTCAAGGCCCATTTTGACGCCGGCGACAGCGGCCTGGTCGATGACATCGCCGATGAGGAAGGTCAGAATACCTTTCGTCTGGTACTCCTTCACAACCATCGCAAGCTGCGTCTCGTCGTCGGCCTTTCCCAAAACGACGGCGACTCCGGGGATATCGCCCGTGACGAGCGGTACGCCCAGCGAGCGGATGGCGGGGTCGGGTACAAAGCCGATACCACCCTCGTTTTCGTAGGGCTTGGCTCCGTCTGCAAACTTGAGGCCTTCGAGGATTTCGGCGCCGACAGCTGTGGCCAGACCCGCGTTCAGCGCGTCTCCGAGATCCTCTTTGTTCGTGATGAGGCTCTTGAGGACACCGACGCAGGCCGGCAGGTCGCCGAGCTTTGTGACCTTCACGCCGGTTGCGGCATAAATCGTGGGGAAGAAGTATGCCGTGTCAGGGAAAGCGATCTTTGCTTCGGCACCATATTTTGCGATGGCGTCGTTAACCGCACCTTCCGTCAATCCGGCGACGGCGTTTGATCCTGCGTAGATCAGGTCTGTGAGTCCACTCATTCTTCTTATACCTCCTAATATATTGATTATCTTGATTAAATAAATCTATCATTCCGAGCCGGAGGCTTCTGCAGCTTTCGAATGGAAGCGGTGTTAAAGCTCAAGCTTTTGCAGTATGTCCCGCAGGGCGGCTTTGACGGGGCTGTCCTCCGGAACGCTGGAGCTGGGTTTCCCGTCGGCGTCGTAGCGATAGATGTTATCGTCCTGTGGCAGAACACCCAGGAGCTCAAGCTTCTGTTTTTCAATTTCCTCAAGAATGCCGTCGTCGAGCTTGCCGCCGGGTGCCCTGTTGACAATCAGTCTTGAGACGCCCGCCTTCAGCTTCATGTCCTCGATCATCGCGGCGATGCGGCCTACGGCCTGAATTCCGCGGCGGGAGGCGTCGCTGACCAGCAGCAGGATATCAATGTGGGGGAGAATTCCCCGGCTGATATGCTCAAGGCCTGCCTCGTTGTCAACGACCATGTAGCGGTAACCGCTCTTGTATTTATCAATCTGAGTTTTAAGTACGCCGTTGATATAGCAGTAGCAGCCGGCACCCTGGGTTCTGCCCATGACAAGGAGATCGTAGTCATCCTCCTCGGCAAGAGCGTCATTGAACATGAATTCCGTGTATTCCTGCTTCGTCATCCCCGTGGGGATTTCTTCTTCAACAGCATCCTTATACTGCATTTTTTCGCGAATCTCCCCCAGGGTTGTGGGGAGCTCGACGCCGAGGACTTCGTTTAAGTTTGAGTTTGGGTCGGCATCAATAGCCAAAACAGGCCCTTTGCCGGTTTTACAGAGATAATCGATGACGAGACCGCAAACTGTCGTTTTTCCTGTGCCGCCCTTTCCGGCGACGGCTATTGTAATTGGCGCCATGAATCGTCCTCCGGTTTCAGTGAATTCTAATTTTTTGCTGTTTGAGTCAGGCATTGCCTGTTTCTATGATGACTTTTCCGTTAATGAGGTCGGCTGAAACGAGCCGGCCTTTGATGCGCGTGTCTTTTTCCAGCAGGTCGGTGAACACGACGGTGTCACCCTCAAACATGATTTTCTGGATATTATTCAATAACAACTGCTCAGACGCGCCGTTTTTTTCATAGACTTTTGATAAGCACATAAAATCCTCCTGTTTAAGAAAGCGCCTTCAGGACATTCTCAAGACGCCTGTTTGCTTTGCTGATATCCTCGATGCACTGCCGAATCTCAAGCGCTTCCTTATCCAGCTGCAGATGCTCGAGGCTGTGCGCGAGGCTTTCCAGTTCCTCCTCATGATGTGCGTTATGATGCAGGGTATATTGAAGAAACGCGGCCGCCTCTACCTTGCTTTTCAGCAGATTATCATGGACGTCGTGGTGATGGCCGTGGCCGTCATGGTCATGATCATGGGCCTGCCCATGTTCGTGACTGTGGTTGTGCGCGTGGTGATGGTCATCGTTGTGGTGGTCGTGTATAGGCATGAAATCCCTCCGTTTTTGTTTATCCTCCCTGCCGGGCGGATATGCAAGTATACAGGAAAATATTCAAATTAATAGTACAGCTGCAGGAAATTATGAACATTTCTCACTATATTATTGATTATAAAACGTATTATTTTTGTGTCAATAATTATCGCAAATAAAGATTTTATCACTATAAAATAATAGAAATATTCCAAACACCGCAAAAACACGCACAAATCGAAAAGGACGGGTGCGTCAAGTCAGCCGGTGTCATTCGTCATTCAGTATGGCACCGTTCACACTTGACTATTCAGGTGGTTTCTTTATACTGGTTAAGAAGATATTAAGCGGGAGGGCTTATGAAAAAGCGGTATGAAGTGATTTGGGAGATCTTCAATAAATGCAGCGGCAATCAGATGCGCGACGTCTTCTTCGAGGAAATAGAGACAGACGACCCGGAGGCATATATAGCGCAGAGATTCAAGGATTATCATATCACGCGCGAGCCGTCACCGCCGGGTGAGCATGTTTTTGAAATAGAAGCCGACGGGCTGCGCCAGAGAATGTCGCTGACGGAAGTCTAAGGGAGATCGCCTATGGATAAGGATGCAGGAGTCCTGCTCAGAGAGAGCATGCGCGACCTGGACGAGCTCTGGGTACTCCGGTATGCCGTTGAAATGACGGCGGCGGGGCGCTCCTCCTTCGAGATTTTTGAATTACTGCTTGAAGGAATAGGAGAGGTCGATGCGCTTTATGAAGCCGGGAGCTACTTTATTGCCGATCTGATGATGGCCGGCCATATTATGAAAAGCGTGATGAATAAGGTACTTGTCTTTCAAGGCTTTGAGGAATACAGCTGCTTTGGCCGAATCGTCATCGCTGCCGTCAGGGGCGACATCCACGAGCTGGGGAAGGATGTCATCACCGGCCTACTGCGGCATAACGGATTTGAGGTTTACGATCTGGGTGCGGACGCCTCACCCCAGCGCATCACCGAAGCCGTCAGGGAATATGAGCCAGACATCCTTATTTTAAGCGGGACGATGAAAAGCTCCGTTGAAAGTATGGCCGACACCATTTCCGACCTTGAGCACGCCGGCCTGCGTGAGAACGTCCGCATCATTGTAGGAGGCAACGCCGTGACACCGCAGTCGGCAGAAGAAATCGGCGCCGACGCGCACAGCCCGGACATTAAAGAGTGCCTCAGGGCGTGCCATGAGTTCATGGCTGCGGCAGCCGGGGAGAAGTGATATGAAAAAGCCGCTGTATTTACAGATATCGGGACGTCTGCGTCATAGCATCATCTCAGGTGAATACCGGCCGGAGGATATGCTGCCCTCTGAAAATGAGCTTGCAGCGCTATATAATACAAGTCGAATGACCGTGCGGAAGAGCCTCGGCGTTCTAGAAAGTGAAGGGCTTGTCAAGCCGTGGCACGGTAAAGGCTATTTTGTTTTACATCCGGAGTATACGACATTTACTCTTCGTTTCGGTGACAGCATTACGGACGAGCGGTTCAGGTTCCGGGAAGTCAATATTATCCGGCCCGGACAAGACGTCGCCAAGATGCTGCAGTTGAATAAGCATCAGATGACGATTGTGACACGGCGGATTCTGGAGCGGGGCGGCAAGCCGGCGGCGTACGACGAGAAATTCATTCCCTACGAACGCGGCGCTCCCAGCATTGAGTTTGAGCTGCATTACTCAGAATTCCCGGATATGTTCGAAGATCGATTCGCGCCCATGTCGCTCTATACAGAGATGACAATCGGCGTGGAAGTGGCGCCGGACCATGTCTGTCAAGCCCTCGATCTGAAATCGCCGACGCCTCTGCTCGTTGTCAGCCGGCTCATCCGTTCCGGTGACGAAAAGCCGGACAGCGAGTCCGATGAAAAACCGGACGGCAGCCCAAACGGCAAGCCGCTGGGGTACGCCAGACAGTATCTCACCGAAGCCTTCGGGAAGCTGTCGGCAAAATCAGGGTATTACATACAGGAAAAAATATAACGCGCGGATGTCATGTGGGGCGGGCTGTCTTCAGCCCGCCTTTCTATGCGGCGCCGACAGGAATGGCGGGATAAGGACATTCCGCCCTACGCATCGCCATGCTTGTCCCAAACATCCGAGACCTTTGAGATTTTACATAGGTAATCCTGCACATAACGGATCAAAAAGCGGGTTACACTGCCCTGTTAAGCCGGGTTTTGCAACCCGCTGCTGCGTGCCTCGCAAACTGTGTATTTTCAACTGTTTTTTCTCCCCGACAACCCCGCAGGGGGGATTTTTGTAGAATATTTATAGTTTTTATACGAATCAACTTTTATGCCGAAAATGCTCGTTAAATATTTGACAATCCGGCTTTGGGTTGCTAGAATGCATATTGGGTCAACATCAACATGTAAATACAAGTTGAACCTTTTCTTGAGAAATAACAAAGGAGTATTGTAGCGATATGGATTTGAAAAACTTCACGACAGTCGAACAGATGGAAGAGCAGTCCGCCAAACTCAAGGAATGCGCAGTCTGCGCCGGCGCCGAAACGTGGGAAGACCGGAAAAAGAACCAGACGCCTTCCTGTAAGTTCGGTGAAGACGGCGTCTGCTGCCGTATTTGCTCTATGGGTCCCTGTCGCATTACGCCCAAAGCGCCTCGCGGTATCTGCGGCGCGGATGCACACGCTATCGCAGGCCGTAACTATCTGCGCATGGTCGCCGGCGGCGCAGCAGCCCACTCCGATCATGGCCGCGAAATCACGCATGTTCTGCACAATACCAGCGCTGACGGCCATTATCAGATTAAGGACACCTCCAAGCTGCTGAAGCTCGCCAAGGAATGGAATATCCCCTATGAGGGCAGAGACATTTATGAGGTTGCGCACGAGGTCGCGCTGGCCGGACTGATGGAATACGGCAAGCCCTTCGGCACACAGCGATTTTTAACCCGCGCTCCCGAAGAGCGCCAGAAGGTCTGGAATGATACGGGCATCGCGCCCCGTGCTATTGACCGCGAAGTCACAACGGCGATGCATATGACCCATATGGGCAACACAGCCGATGCCGAAGCGCTTGTCCGGCAGAGCCTTAGGACCGGTATGGCCGACGGCTGGGGCGGTTCCATGATGGGTACCGAGATGACGGATATTCTTTTTGGCACCCCGATGCCGAAGGATACGGAAGGCGACCTGGGCGTTCTGGAAAAAGACATGGTCAACATTATTGTCCACGGTCATGACCCGGCATGCTCGGAAATGATCGTATTGGCCGCTGAAGATAAAGATATGCTCGACTACGCAAGAAGCGTCGGCGCCAAGGGCATCAATGTCGCAGGTCTCTGCTGCACGGCCAACGAGGTTACCATGCGCCACGGCGTTCGGATGGCCGGCAACTTCCTCCAGCAGGAAAACGCACTGCTGACCGGCATGGTCGAAATGATTACCGTCGACGTTCAGTGTATCTTCCCGTCGATCGGTCCTCTGAGCAAATGCTTCCACACCAAGTTTATTACGACATCTCCCATCGCCCGTATCCCGGATTCCGAATATGTTGAATTCAAACCCGAGACCGCCCGTGAAAAGGGCCGCGAGCTCGTGCGGATGGCAATTGACGGCTTTACAAAGCGCGATCAGTCTAAAGTCTGCGTCCCGACGAACAAGCAGCCCGCCCGCGTCGGCTACTCCTGTGAAGCGATCATCAAGGAGCTTAACGGCGTCACCAACAGCCATGTGGACGAGCGGGATACATACAAGCCTCTCATCGACTGTATCAAAGCCGGTGTTATCCGCGGCGCTGTAGCGATTGTCGGCTGCAATAACCCCAAGGTTCGCCCCGACCACTCCCATATAGAGATTATGAAGAAGCTTATTGCCAATGATATCATTGTCGTCACAACCGGTTGCTCCGCCCAGGCGGCAGCCAAGGCCGGCCTGCTCGGTATGGAAGCCAAGGATCTCTGCGGCGCCGGCATGAAGCGCGTCTGCGAGCTGGTTGGCATCCCGCCGATACTCCACATGGGCTCCTGCGTGGACATCAGCCGCATGATGCTGCTGGCCACCGGCATTGCCAAGGACTGGGGCATCGATATCCCGCAGGTCCCCGTCGTCGGCTGCGCGCCGGAGTGGATGAGCGAGAAGGCCGTTGCCATCGCCAACTATGTCGTGTCCACCGGTATCGACACCTACCTCGGCATCGAGCCGCAGGTCAAGGGTTCCAGCAAAATGATGGAGCTTATCACCGAAGGCACACGAGGCATCACAGGCGCCGGCTTCGTCATCAACACCGACCCCGGCACGCTGGCACAGGCCATGATCGACGGCCTCGAGGCCAAACGCGCCGCGCTGGGTATCTAAGAAACTATTGCGTATATACATACGCTTAAATTGGGAATCTTAATCGTAGGGCCTGATGCCCACATCAGGCCATGAACCCTTGATTATTATGACGGGGCGATGTGGGCATCGCTCCCTACAGGGAAGATCGTTATGAAAATTGCAGTTACCGGAAAAGGCGGCGTTGGGAAAACGACTGTTGCCTCGATATTGGCAAGGCTCTACGCCGAAGAAGGACGCCCTGTCCTGGCTGCCGATGTGGACCCGGATGCAAATCTCGGCATGGCTCTGGGGTTTACAGAGGCTGAGATGAGTGAGATTATGCCTATCTCCAAAATGCGCGAGCTGATCGCCGAGCGGACGGGTGCGGGCGCAGAAGCCTTCGGAAAATTCTTTAAAATAAACCCGAAGGTCGACGACATCCCCGATATGCTCGCCAAGGAAAAAAACGGCGTCAAGCTCCTTCTGATGGGTACTGTCGAGACCGGCGGCAGCGGTTGTGTCTGTCCGGAGCATGTGATGCTCAAGCAGGTCATATCGCATCTCATTGTCCGCCGAGAGGATGTCGTGATCATGGATATGGAAGCGGGACTCGAGCATCTCGGCCGCGGCACCTCCGGCATTATGGATCAGTTCATTGTTGTTGTGGAACCCGGTGAACGCAGTATCCAGACATACCAAAAAGTCCGGCAGCTGGCAGCTGATCTGGGGATTACAAAGGTCCGGGTCGTCGCAAATAAGATCAGGAGCCGTGCGGACGAAGAATTCATTCTGGCGAAAGTTCCGAAGGATGATCTCCTTGGATTCATCCATTTTGACGACGACGTTACCGCTGCCGACCGGGCAGGACGCTCGCCTTACGATATCAGCGAGAAAACGGTTGCCGAGGTTCGCGCAATCAAAGAGATAATTGATCATAAATGATCAACTGGATAAAAGCCCTTTATCAAAAATTGGAGGTAAAACACATTGGGACTGTTTGACAGAGTATTCAGGGGCTCGGACGAAATGTTTTCCCTTGCCGAGTCCGCTATAAACAAAACATACGATAAACTTGGCGCCGCCGCTCCCGTTGCTTTTGGAAACACGGCTTACTACCTGCCTTGTATATATGCGTATTTGGGTCTGAAGGTCACAAATATGGGCGAGCTTAAAGCGGCTATGGAGCCGATTAAGGCCATGCTCACCAGGAACTGCCGCACACACGACGTCTTTACCTCGGGTATCGCCACAGTTATGGCGGCAGAGGTCATAGAGGCCTGCAAATACGCTGAGAACCCGGCGCCTTACAGCGAAAAGTACCACGGCCGCATGACGGACGCCGAAGTCCGTGAGCTGGGTGTGCCGCTGGTCACCCAGGACATCCCCGGCTTTGTCGTTATCATTGACGAAGCGCCGACAGATGAGCAGGCCCTCGCCATGATCAAGGGCTACCAGTCGCGCGGAATTTTTATCTTCCTGCTGAAGGGTGCTATAGACCAGGCGGAGCGCTGCGGAATAAAGATGGGTTTCCCGGTCCGCATCGTCCCTGTGGGTCCGGGCATCGAGGCTGTCGCTCACATCATCTCCGTCGTCGTCCGTACGGCAATGATATTCGGTGCCGTGCAGCCCGGTGACTATGACGGCGTCAACAAGTATTCCTTCGAGCGCATTTTCGCCTTCGTAAATGCCTTCGCGCCGGTGAAAGACATCACCGTTGCCTGCGGCGGCGGTGCCATCGCCATGGGCTTCCCGGTCATCACAGACGATACCGATGACATGTGGCGGATTCCGAAGAGCCTGATTATTCAGGAGAATGTCGACGACTTTATCGAGACCTCGCTGGAAGCCCGCGATATAAAGATCAAGGTCACAAACATCGATATCCCCATTGCCTGCTCCTCCGCATTCGAGGGTGAGATTATCCGCAAGGCCGATATGCAGGTTGAAGCCGACGGCTCCAGAAAAGACTGCTTTGAGCTGGTGCGCACCAGGGAGCTCCACGAGATCGAGGACCACAAGATTGAGGTCGTCGGGCCGGATCTTGACACATTCGAGGTTGGCAGCAAAATAAACCTCGCCATCATCATCGATGTAGCCGGGAAGCAGATGCAGTCCGATTTCGAGCCGGTCTTTGAGCGCAAGATACATAACTATGTGAACTGCCTTGAAGGCATCATGCATACGGGACAGCGTGATCTCATCCGTGTCCGCGTCAGCAAGAGCACCTTCGAAACCGGTTTCAGAGTTAGGCATTTTGGCGAACTGCTTTACGCCAAGGTGAAAAATGATTTTGCAAGCGTTGTTGATAAATGCCAGATCACACTTGTGACGGAGCCCGCGCTTCTGCCGGGTCTGCGCAAGGAAGCAAATGAGGTTTACGACAAGCGCGACGAACGCCTCCACTCCCTCACAGACGAGACCGTCGACTGCTTCTATACCTGCACGCTCTGCCAGTCGTTCTCCCCGTCCCACGTCTGCATTGTTACCCCCGAGCGTCTCGGCCTCTGCGGCGCCGTGTCGTGGCTGGATGCCAAGTCCACCAATGAGCTGCAGCCCAACGGCCCCTGCCAGGTCGTCACGAAGACGAAGGTTATCGACGAGGGCAAGGGCGCTTATGAGGACGTCAACGAGGCCGTCAGCAAGTACTCCCACGGCGCGCTGGACAAGGTCACGCTGTACTCCATTATGGAAGACCCGATGACCAGCTGCGGCTGCTTCGAGTGTATCTGCGGCATCGAGCCCTTCTCCAACGGCGTTATCATCGTCAACCGCGAGTACGTTGGCTCAACGCCCCTTGGCATGACCTTTGCCGAGCTTGCGTCCATGACGGGCGGCGGCGTGCAGACGCCGGGCTTCATGGGCCACGGACGCCACTTCATCGCGTCAAAGAAATTTATGAAGGCTGAGGGCGGCATCGCCCGCATTGTCTGGATGCCCAAGGCGCTGAAGGATATGGTCAGCGAAAAGCTCAACGCCACTGCAAAGGAGCTTTACGGCATTGAGAACTTCTGCGACAGGATTGCCGACGAGACAATTACGGAAGATCCCGAAAGCCTCGTTGCGTTTTTAGGAGAAAAAAGTCATCCGGCGCTTGAGATGGAGCCGATAATGTAATATAATGCGCATGTGCCGTATCCTGGGGCATATGCCGAAAATTATGGCTTTGCACGTATTGCGCGCGAATGGCCGTATTATAAAAGCCGGGCATTGCATTAAAACAGCAGAGTATTTATTATTGAGGAGGCAGTGAAACATGCCATTCACAGCGAAACCGCGCACATTTAGTGCGTCAACAACCGAAACCTCTTTGGGTGTCGGCCAAAACGCCGTTACCCTCGGCGGCGGTAACGTCCTTCCCCTTCATTACTTCGATGGCTCCGCAAAAAACCCGTCTGCCGTTGGTGTTGAGATCACGGACACAGAGGATGAAAGATCGGGACAACCCGAACTGGCTGCCTATTACAAGGGCGCCGCCACACCGGCTGAGAGAGCAAAAAAAGCAGCAGCCATGGAAGGGGCAAGCTTTGTCTGTCTGCGCTTCGAAGGCGCGGATCCCGGCGGACTGAACCGTTCGGTCGCAGACTGCGCCGCTATTGCGAAGGAAGTCGTTGAAGCGATTGACAAGCCACTTGTTATCGCGGGCTGCAAGAACATCGAAAAGGACGCGGAACTGTTTGCGGCCTGCGCAGAAGCCTGCCAGGGTAAAAACGTCCTGTTCCTGTCGGCACGTGAGGAAAACTACAAAACTGTCGGCGCTTCCTGTGTACTGGCGTACGGACAGAAGGTTGGAGCCGAGAGCTCCGTCGATATTAACCTTGCCAAGCAGCTGAATGTCCTGATGACACAGCTTGGTATTCAGCCTGAGAACATCGTCATGAATCTGGGCTCGGCAGCAGCCGGTTACGGCTTTGAGTATGTCGCCTCCACGTTGGACCGCGTCAAATCCGCGGCTCTGGAGCAAAACGACACGATGCTCCAGATGCCGGTCATGACACCCGTTGCTTCCGAAACATGGTCTGTTAAGGAATCCATCATGGCGGAGAGCGATATGCCCGAATGGGGCAGCCAGGAAGAGCGCGGCATCCAGATGGAGACCGTCACAGCTGCGGCCTGTCTGGCCTCCGGATCCGACGCCGTTATTCTGCGTCACCCCACATCAGTAAAAGCGATTGCGGCGCTCATTGCCGCTCTCCTGTGAACAGGGAGGTAAGAGAAAATGGCATTAAAAGGATTAGATATTTTTAAGCTGACACCGAAAACAAACTGTAAGGACTGCGGCAACCCGACCTGCATGGCATTTGCAATGAAGGTCGCCCAGGGCGCTGTTAGCATTGACAAATGCCCGCATATGTCGGAAGACGCCCTCAGGCAGCTCTCAGAAGCTACTGAGCCCCCCATGAAAACAATTGCCGTCGGCGCGCATAAGCTCGGCGGCGAAACGGTCATGCTCCGCCATGAGAAGACGCTTGTCAATAAGAACCTGTTTGCGCTCTACCTCTGCGCCGATATGGCCGATGCCGACATCGACGCCAAGCTCGACGAGGCGATGAAGGTTGATTACGAGCGCATCAGCGAGCGCATGTATGTGGAATGCGTTTTTGTCAACGTCTCCGATACGCAGACAGCCGAGCGCGGCATTGCCGTTGCGAAAAAGGCCGCTGAGACGGGTCGTGACATTATTGTCCGCTGCACGAAACCGGAACTGGCAAAGGAAATCGTCAGCGCCGTCGCCGTTAAAGTCCTTGTGGGCGCCAACGCCTCAAACTTTGAGGCCATGAACGCCATAGCAAAAGAAAAAGGTCTTGTCCTCGGCGTCTCCGGCAATAATCTCAGCGAGCTGCACGACACCATTGAAAAGCTCGAGGCGGCCGGCAACAAAAATCTCATCATCAACATCGGCGGCAGCTCCATTAAGGACGCGTTCGCCTCTGCCGTCCAGATCCGCAGGGCAGCCCTGAAGGACAGCGACCGCAGCTTCGGCTATCCGGCCATTGTCAATGTCGAGCGCCTTGCTCCCGGTAATCATGTCCTGCAGGCGGCGCTGGCTTCCCTCTTCACGCTCCGCTACGGCTCCGTCATCGTCATGGGGAGAATGACTTATGCCGACGCGCTCCCGCTGTACGGCCTCCGTCAAAACATTTTTACAGATCCGCAGAAGCCGATGAAGGTGGAGCCCGGCATTTATGCCCTCAACGGCGCCAACGAGAATTCCGTCTGCGCCGTCACCGTTGACTTCGCGCTGACCTATTTTATCGTCTCCGGCGAAATGGAACGCTCCGGCGTACCGGTGAACCTTCTCATTACGGACGCGGGCGGCTACTCCGTTCTGACATCCTGGGCAGCAGGCAAATTCTCCGCCGGCACAATCGCCAAGTTTATTCAGGAAAATGATATTGAGTCGAAAATCAAGAGCCGTACGCTCATCATCCCCGGCAAGGTTGCCGTCCTGAAGGGCGAAATTGAAAATAAGCTCCCCGGTTGGAAAGTCGTCGTCGGCCCGAACGAAGCCATCCAGCTCGTCCGGTTCCTGAAGGATTACAAATAATGTCGTGAAGATGAATCTTCACGTTGGCAAAAATTGACCCGGTCGATTTTTTCAATGAATTTATGGCACCATGAAGCAGCGCAAGCGGCTCAGGTGAAATGGAGGAAGTTATGGCCAGATTTATTACGATTGGCGAGCGGATTCACTGTATCTCGCCGTCCATCCGGGAAGCGATGGACACCAGAAACCCAGAACCCATATTAAAGCGCGCCAAGGAGCAGATCGATGCCGGCGCTACCTACCTTGACGTCAACATCGGACCTGCCGAAGCCACCGGAGAAGAACTCATGAAATGGGCGGTCAAGCTCATCCAGGAGAACTTCGACAATCACCCTCTTTGTCTTGACACAGCCAACAGGAAAGCCATCGAGGCTGGTATCTCCGTTTATAACCGCTCAAAGGGAAAGCCCATTGTCAATTCGGCAGATGCCGGCGACCGCATCGAAAACATTGACCTCGCAGCCGCTAATGACGCTATTTGCTTCGCGCTCTGCTCAAAGTCCGGTATTTCAAAGGACAACGATGAGCGCATGATGTACTGCCAGGAGATGCTCGAGCGCGGCATGAGCCTTGGCATGGATCCCGAAGACCTCTGGTTTGATCCCCTGTTCCTGGTCATTAAGGGCATGCAGGACAAACAGATGGAAGTTCTTGAGTTTGTCAAAATGTGCTCTGATATGGGTCTAAATACAACGGGCGGTCTCTCCAATGTCTCCAACGGTATGCCGAAGCACATCCGCCCCATCATGGATTCAGCCATGGTTGCCATGGGCATGATGAACGGCCTCACCAGCGCTATCGTCAACCCCTGCGACCTCCGGCTTATGGAGACCATCAAATCCTGCGATATCATTCGCGGCGATAACCTATACGCGGACAGCTACCTGGAAGTATAAATCAGAAACAAAGTACCGGAAGTCGACTGACTTCCGGTACTTTGTTTTTAAGAGGGGAGGTGGGGAGATAGGTAACTTTTATGAAAAAAGGTCCCTGATATCATTGGCAACCTTATTGGTCGCATAATATCAGCAACTTGTTACAAGAAAAACAAATAATTGTGACTAAATTGTTAATATTGGAACCGTTTAGTAATATTAACATATTGTTCACAAATCAAACCGGCGGGATTTCAGTCCCGCCGGCGCTGTTTATTTCATAAGAATCTCTATTGCTTTGTTGAGTTCTTCAATCGTCTCCGTGTCGCCGGTTTCAACGGCGTCAACGATGCAGTGATCTATGTGATCCTTCAGGATGATTTTGCATGTGCCGTTGATGGCGGAGCGGACAGCGGCCAGTTGTATGAGGACTTCGGAACAGTCGCGCCCTGTTTCAACCATTGTTTTAACGGCGCTTAAATGGCCGATCAGTTTTGAGAGCCGGTTCAACACTGCTTTTGAATTCGTATGGGTGTGCGTGTGTGTATGATGCATGCCGGACGCCGCATGACTATGGCTGTGCGCGCCATGCATCTGGTCGTATTCATACAAATCATGGTCATGATGGCGCCGACAGTAGCCCGGCTGAAGGCGGTGGTTATACATGTCATCACTCCTGCGTTTAGCGGGGCTTCGACCCGCTTGCTGCGTCTATTATATAACACCGCGATGAGATCGGTCAACCTAATAAAATTCAGCTGTATTATAGCATAATCATATGATTTATTTGTAAAAATGAAGAAAGCGCGTGCGAATATCCCCCCCCCTGGCTTGCCGTCGTTTATGGCGCGGTCTATTATCGTATTAGGTTAAAAAAACACATGGGGGTTCATGTTTATGCATATGGCAGACGCTCTTTTATCGCCGGCTGTGGGTGGCATTATGACCGCGGCAAGCGCCGCGGCGGTGGTCTATTCGG
This sequence comes from uncultured Papillibacter sp., assembly GCA_964628265.1. GTDB lineage: Bacteria > Bacillota > Clostridia > Oscillospirales > Oscillospiraceae > Sporobacter. The sequence goes on along the minus strand of CAZVLO010000002.1, from coordinate 9,893 downwards.
CCGTCAAAATAAAAAAGGACGAACTCGGTGAAAAAAAGCTTCCGGTGATGGCAGTGGCCGGTGCGTTCGTCTTCGCGGCTCAGATGATCAACTTTACGATACCCGGTACAGGCTCCAGCGGACATATCGGCGGCGGTATCTTGCTGGCCTCCATGCTGGGCGGTTTCCCCGCGCTCTTGACGATCGCGGCCGTCTTAATTATTCAATGCCTTTTCTTCGCCGACGGCGGGCTTCTGGCGCTCGGCTGCAATATCTTCAATTTGGGCGTTATTCCGTGTCTGTTGGTATATCCCATGATCTATAAACCCATCATGAAAAAAGGGTATAGTTACAAGTGCATTATGATCGCATCAATTATATCGGTTGTCGTCGGCTTGCAGCTCGGGGCGTTCGCCGTTGTCCTGCAGACGCTGGCGTCCGGTATCACAGAGCTGCCCTTCGGCACGTTTGCGGCAATGATGCAGCCGATTCATTTGGCCATCGGCATAGTGGAGGGTATCATCACAGCGGCGGTATTGAGCTTCGTTTTCAGGATGCGCCCGGAGATAATAGAGAGCTCTGTTTCAGGAGCCCCGGTGACGAAAGGCGCGTCTGTCAAAAGCGTTGTCATCGCCCTTGTTGTCGCCACGGTTGTGGTGGGCGGCGCGCTGTCGTGGTTCGCGTCAGCTAACCCCGACGGGCTGGAATGGGCCATGATCAAAACAGCCGGTACGGCGGAGCTTGAAGCCCAGGGCGGGGTTCATGAGGGCGCAGCCAATGTCCAGGGCGCGACGGCGTTTATGCCGGATTACGATTACGCGTCTGCCGAAGAGGGCGGCGCGTCTACAGGCACAGGGGTTGCCGGTATCGTCGGCGGGGCCATGACGTTTGCGCTGGCCGGTGTTGCCGGTGTCCTGATTTCCAAAGCCAAAAAGAGAGCTGCTAAGGCGTAAAAAACCCTACGGATGATTGTAACCGCCGGTCTTGACTGGACCGGCGGTTTGCATGTAAACTTAATGCGTTCAAGTTATCAAGGCGAAGACAGGGAGTGTTTAAAACGGCTGATATTAAAAGCAAAATCCTGGAGATCTATAAGCTGGAGCAGCTTTCCGGCGGGCAGAGCGCGGTACACCGGCGCCATCCCTCGGTAAAGCTTGTTTCCGCAGTGATCTTCATTATCCTTGTCGTATCCTTTGATCGGGCTGAATTCGGGCGGCTCGTCCCGTTTGTGTTTTATCCTGTCGTTCTTATGGCGCTGTCCGGCACGCCCTGGCCTGTTGTCCTCAAGAGGGTGGCGCTGGCGCTCCCTTTTGGCCTGATGGCGGGTATTTCCAATATTGTTTTCGATAGGGCGACGGCGCTGACGGTGGCTGGCATTGCGGTAAGTACCGGTGTCGTCTCGTTTTTTACAATCCTGTTCAAAACCTTCCTATGCGTGACGGCGGTATTGCTCCTGGTGGCGGTGACCCCCTTCAGCCAGTTGACGGGACAGCTCAGGCGCATGCATGTGCCCGATATATTCGTCACCCTGTTTGAGATGATCTACAGGTATATCGGTGTACTGCTGGAGGAAGCGTCCTCCATGTACACCGCGTATATGCTCCGCAGTACGGAGCACAAAGGCCTGCAGCTGCGGCACATGGGCAGTTTTGTCGGCCAGCTCCTGATCCGGAGCTTTGACCGGGCCGAGCGCGTTTACGCGGCCATGAAGTGCAGAGGCTACCCCGGTCAAGCGCGGTGCACCTCCCGTTCACCGATTTTGCCGGCGGATATTATTTACCTCGCAGCCACCACCGCGCCATTCCTCCTGCTGCGGATTTTCGACTTGCCCGCCTTGTATATGCGCCTGTTTTAGACATAGAACGATTGGAGACCTTATGATTGAGATAAAAAACCTGTCTGTCGTTTATCCTGATGGCACTAAAGCGGTTGACGGCATCAGCTTCACCGTCCGCGACGGAGAGAGTATTGCGCTGGTGGGCGCCAACGGCGCCGGAAAGACCTCGCTGCTGCTGTCCCTTGTGGGTGTGCTTCCCATTCACGCCGGTTCCGTCACCGTGGACGGAACAAACCTAAATAAGGACATGCTGAACGATATACGGCGCAAAGTCGGAATGGTTTTTCAGAATCCCGACGACCAGCTTTTTATGCCGATGATTTTCGACGATATCGCTTTTGGACCGAGGAATTACGGCGTGCGCGAGGACGAAGTGAAAAACAGGGTTGATTCGACGCTTCAGACACTGGGTATCACCCATCTGCACGACCGGTCGTCCCTGAAGCTGTCGGGCGGTGAGAAGCGGATTGCCGCCATCGCAACGGTGCTGGCTATGGAGCCGTCCGCTGTGATTTTTGATGAACCCACGGCTTTTTTAGACCCGAAGGCCAGGCGCCATCTGATTGCAGTATTATCCAGCCTCCCCCACAGTAAGCTGATCGCCACCCATGACCTGACCTTCGCCCAGGAGGTCTGTACCCGGACCATTGTCCTGAAAAAGGGCACAATCTTCGCCGACGGCGATCCCAAGGAAATTCTGCATGACGCACAGCTGATGGAAGAGGGGGGGCTCGAGGCCATCAACGCGGAAATGCACTACCATGTCCACGAGGACGGCGGGAAGGGGCACTATCACATTCATAATTATTAGACCATAATACGTTAACGAGGGGCCGCTGAGACAGCGGTCCTTTTTATGCAAAAAGCACCGGCGCAATGTATTAGCGAAAACTATTGACAAATAAAAGAACACATAGCATAATTTAGATAATAGTCGAAAAATAGGCAAACCTGTTGAAAAATGGGGACGCAAAGCTCGGGAGCCTTCATCTTAAGAAAAAATCCGGCACAGCTTAAGTATGGCAGTCCGGCCGCATTGGATACGTTTTAAACGTTGTCTGTGCGGTCTTTTTTTCTCCCTAAGGGGGCAAATAGGAAGAGTATTTTAGGAGGTATAAATATGAAAAGGAAAATTCTCAGTATTATCATCATCTTTGGGCTTGTGTTAGCGCTGCTGCCGGCGACGGCACTGGCTGTTTACACGGATTCACAGGACCATTGGGCGGAGGCCGCCATTGACAAATGGAGCGCAAACGGTATTATCCAGGGATATGACGGTAAATTCAGACCGGAAGACCCGATTACCCGCGGCGAACTGGCCATTATCATTGACCGGCTGATGAAGTACCGGACCGCCGCTGAGAACGCCTTTACAGATTTGGATCAGAACTATTATACGGAGGCCATACTTAAGGCCAATGCCGCCGGTGTTATCACCGGTTATGACGGAAAGGTACGGCCCACGGACAATATCACACGGGAGGAGGCCGTCGTGATGCTCTGCCGCGCTTTCGGGCTTGATGAAAGCAGCGCCGCGTCCGGATTTACAGACAGCGCGAGCATCTCGCAATGGGCGCGGGGCTCTGTGAACGCCATGGCTGCAAGAGGCTTTGTACACGGTTATCAAGGCACGTTCAGACCCCTGGATTCAATTTCGCGTGCCGAAATCGTCACTGTATTGGATAACGCCGTTTCCGGGTTCTATACGGAGGAAAAGGAATACACAGGCGATGTCAGCGGCATCGCCATCATCAACGCACCCGGTGTCGTCCTGAAGGATATGACAATTAACGGAGACCTGGTAGTTGCCGAAGGCGTCGGTACGGGCGACGTTACCCTGCAGAATGTCGTTGTCACCGGCAATACAATCGTGCGTGGCGGCGGCGCCAATTCCATTCACATCGTCGGCGGCAGCCAGATCAGTAATCTTATTATAGAAAAAACCGATAGCGGACAGATCAGAATTGTCACAGAGGACGGATCGGCTGTTGAAGCGGTATATGTGGATGACGGTAATGACGATATTATCCTGACCGGCACCTTTGAAAGCGTGTCGATTACGGCCGCCGTCAGCGTCAAGGTCGTCGACGCGGTGATCGGCACCGTTAAAGTAACGGGTGAAAATACGCGCATCGATATAGACGCAGCGTCGACAGTTACCACCCTCTCCGCAGACGCACCCATCACCGTTGATAACAAAGGCACCATCACAAAGGCGGAAGTCAGTGTTGAGAACGTGACCATTACCGGAAACAAGCCGAAGGATATCACCTACGCCACCGGCGTCGCCGGCGATTCGGATAAGGATGACGGCGGCAACACTGGCGGCGGTGGATTTCTGGATACCACGGCGCCGACGCTGAAAAACATAACCTTTACGGCAAACGGGACGGTGCTGACGGGAACCGTGGACGGCGGATACACGCTGGAAGCGGACAGGAACTCGGAAACGAACTATCTCATCGACTTCAGCGGAACGACATCCAGCGAAGCTCTCTCCGGCGGACCGTTTGCGCTTACCCTGGATGAGACACAGCTGAGCGAAACGCAGAGAACCGCCATGGAGGCCTACTACAACACAAAACCGGAACCGTACAAGAGCTACCTGCTCGCCGCTCTGGATGGGTCAAAACCCTTCGCGTACATACAGGCCGGATCTGGCAACAGCGTCTCGCTACTGGACGGCGCCCAGTACACTCTGGATTCCAAGAGCATCAGCATGGTGATACCGGGCGACTACCCGCTTGGTACATACGTGCTGAAAGGACAGATCGTGGATGCCGCGGGCAACAAGACCGACCTGATCTTCAAGCTCATCGTTACTGTGCCGGCGGGCACCGTTTGGACTGATTTGGCGGATACTGCCTGGTATGCTGATTCTGAAACATCATTTACGCTAACGACTGCGGAACAACTGGCAGGTCTTGCCGAGCTTGTTAACGGTGGGAATAATTTCACTGGAAAGACAGTAGTGTTAGGTTATGATATCGATCTTTTTGGCATCGAATGGATACCGATAGGCATTGATACAAATGATGGATTAAAAGCATTTGCAGGCACATTTAATGGGAATAATAAAACAGTCAGCAACCTGGTAATAAATACTGCATATGTAGGCAATGCGGGTTTGTTCGGATGTGTTAAATCAGGAGCTGTTATAAAAGACCTAGCACTATCCAATGTCACAATTAATACAACAAATGGTACACCGGCAGATACTGAAGCCGGTAAGGCCGTGGGAGCATTAGTAGGTGGACTTAGTTACAGTAATGTACCTAATACAAAAGTCTTAATACGAAATATTACAGTTACAGGTGCAAATATTAAAGGAGCAGGTCGCGTAGGCGGTATCGTCGGCTGGGTAAAAGACAGCATATCAGGAGTCGAAATATATAACGTTAATGTGACAGGCAATATCAGCGCTGTCTTCAATACCGACAATGGCGACAAGGCGGGCGGAATAATCGGTCAGACACAAAGTGCCACAATAATAAAAGACGCAACTGCGAATGTTGTTATTGCTGGATTTAGAGATTTAGGCGGTATTGCCGGATATTCAAACGTAGGAACTTACAAGGATTGTAGTACGTCCGGTTCTGTTACTGCAAGTCCGATAGAGGGTGTTTCGAAAGATCCTTATGCAGGTGGAATTTTAGGGCGGTTAGGCAGCAATGTTACAATAACAAACTGCAATTCTGCTGCTACAGTGACAAGCTTTGACAGCAGCTGCGCCGGTAAGATTTTCGGCGGGCCAGCTGAATATGTTACCATTGCTAATGTTGTAAACCAGAGTACGGGTACAGCATATACCACCATCCAGACCGCGCTCAACGCGGCGACAGCAGGTGACACGCTATATGTTGGACCGGGAGTCTATAAAGAGGACGTCAATATCAGCAAAGCGATTACGCTGGAAGGTGGTGGTGCTGATCGCACCATCATAGTGGGGGCTACTATTGGAAATCCCACAAACGTTTCAACTCTGGCATTTAATACAAGCGGAGCAACCGTGCGCGGCTTGACCCTGACCCACGAATACACGCCGGATGAACTCGAGGCCTGGAACTTCAATAATAACGGCGTTACTTTCGGACAAGGAAAATCCGGCAACACCCTCGAAAACTGCATTATCACATTGAACCGGAACGGCATCTATCTGAACAACACGACAGGCAATAATATTCTAAACAACAAAATTCATAACAATCGAACCGGCATCAATATGTGTAATATAATCAATGGAACGGAAATCAAACGGAATCAGATACTGGATAACTGGACATTAGGAATTGTCTTTTATGATGGCGGTACTGAAGCAACAGCAGCAGTTTTAACGACGGTGACCATTGACGAAAACACTTTTGAGGGTAACTGGTATTCGGATATTCTGATCAAAGACGCAAATTCAACATCAGGGTTTTCCAGTACCGGTACCTTAAATGTCGGCAACAAAAACAGCTTTTTAGATTATAGCTCTGTAACTTTTACCACCTCAAAGAATACGGTACTAGACGAGCCTGCTTTTACTTTGCAGAAACCGGCGTTTTTGGGGGGCACAGGTGAATATGCGAATGCGCCCTCATTTGTAATTCCAGCCTTGCGCAATAGCAGCAGCGAGCCGGCAGCCCTCGGATATGTCGGTGTCAAGACAATGATTGTTGATAACACCTATTTCACCATCGCGGACGCTCTTGCCGCTGCTGCAGAGGACGATACCATTATTGTGAAAGAAGATATATCACTGGGCGCAACGCTGGTCATTGACAAAGCCGGTATTACTATTAACGGACAAGACCATGCGATCAATCAAGCCATACATATTGCGGCTGATAATGTGACGATCAAGAACTTAACGGGTACAGCAAACGGAATATTTGTCGGAGGACCAACCGCTTTCTATATCACGAATAAAAATGTCACATTAGAAAAAATCACTGTCGATGGTAAAGATCAAGATAATTCTATTGCCATTAGAGGATATGACGGTGCAGAATTCACCGTAAAGAATTCATCTTTTTCAAACTTCGTAACAGGTATCTTTGCGCATCATGGTAATACAATACCCGGTGCTGGGCAAAACATCCTAAACGCTATGAACAACACCTTTACAAATGTATTGGCCGGTATCGGCGGTACTGAAAAAACGACGTTAAACGCTATTGGCAACACGTTCGTATCCGTGAAACAAGGTGGCGAAGGCATTGGTCTGGGTACAGGCGTCATCGTTGTTGGTGCTGAAACTAAAGAAAATGCCAAGCAGGTTGCCCTTTTAGAATCAACCAACACATTTGATTACCCGGCAGATAAAATAGTTGCTTACCACGTCAGAGATTATAGATAATGAAGCTCCACTAATAAGATTCGAAGAGAGGGCGTATCGCATACCTTTTGCGGCACGCCTTCTTTTTGCCCCCCGCCACACCAGCGTTCCAAAAAAAGCTTCAAATCTCTCATACAATATGCTATAGTTGAAACAATATGTGTCGCAAGCTACATAAAGTGAGGTTAGAAGCATGTTCGATCTGACAGGCAAAATGACCCCGAAGGAAAACTATCTCCGGCTTATTAAAGGTGAAAATCCCCAGTATCTGTGTCATAACGCCGCATATTCCCAAGGTATGTTTATGGACGCGATGACGCTCAGCAATAGATTCCCAAAAGAGGGCGACGAATCGGAGGATCGCTGGGGTGTACAGTATAAATGGCCGGCGGGCGAACCGGGGCCGGTGCCGATGGTGACGGAACAGAATAAGGTGATCAAGGACATCCGGAAATGGGATAAGTACCTCAATGTACCGTGGCCGTCAAAGCTGGAGATTGACTGGACTGACAGTGATAAGCGAGCCGCTGAATTCGACAGGGAGAATTATCTGTTTTTGGGCTGCTGCTTCACCGGCCTTTTTGAGCTGACACACAACCTGATGGGTTTTGAAGACGCCCTTGTAAATTTTATCGAGGAACCGGAAGCCATGGGCGAGCTCCTGGACGTTCTGACCGATTATAAACTCGAGTACCTGAAAATCCTCATTGATCACACACACCCAGACATGATTCATATCCACGACGACTGGGGCAGCAAAAAGAGCGTGTTCATGGCGCCGGACACCTGGCGGGAGCTGTTGAAGCCGCGCTGGGCGAAAATATATGAGTATATGCATTCCCGCGGCGTGATGGTGCAGCACCATGCCGACTGTGTCTGTGCACCCCTCGTCCTCGATATGGCCGAAATCGGCATCGACGTGTGGCAGGGTATCATCCCGCAGAACAACATCAAAGAGGTGCAGAAGCGGCTGGACGGAAAAATGGCTCTGCAGGGCGGCCTGGACTGCACGCCCTTCGATTACCCCGGCGGCTGGAATGAGAAGGAAGTGCGCCAATTCGTCCGCTTCGTCTGCGACGAGTATGTCCCGGTCGGACGCTTCGCCCCCGAGGTACCTAACGGTGCCCCCCTGACTCCCGGCATCAACGAAATTATTATCGACGAGATGAATACATACGGCGAGCATTTTTTTGAAAAGCTGAACAAATAAAACCACGAGGCGGAACCGGAAGAGATTCCGGTTCCTTCTTTATCCGGCGGCGCTATTTTCAATAAAATGACTAATCGACATGACAAATGTACCGATATATATGAGAGAACGCTTGATAAAGGGATGATGGTATGAAAGAGATTACGATTGTTGTTGTCGATGACTCCATGTTTTCAGTAGCACTGATCTCAAATATCCTGACAGCAAACGGGTTTAATGTTATCGGCAGCGCCAACGGTTTTGAAGAGGCCGTTGAGGTTGTAAAAACGCTGAAGCCTGACCTTGTGACAATGGATATTACAATGCCCGGGGCGGACGGTATAGAGTGCACGAATGCGATTCACAAAATTATCCCGGGCCAAAAGGTGATTATCATCAGCTCCATGATGGACGAGGAGATTATCCGCAGGGCCAGGAAAGCCAAGGTCAGCGGCTACGTCCAAAAGCCTGTTGATGCCGAGGAGCTGACGCTGGCTGTCAACAGAGTTATGGCTGACGAGGAGCTTTTTATCGAGCTTGAAGAACTCTACACCGACGTCTTTAAAGAGGCGCTGACGGATACTTTCAATAAGCTGTTCAAGAGTGTCCCGAAATTTGAATCAGAGGTCAAAAACAATGACGCGCAGATATCCCGCGGCATATCTGTCGTTATCGGCATTATCGGAAAATACAGCGGCCGGATGATTCTCGATATGTCCAGCGAAACGGCACGAAATATGGCCAGCGCGTTGACGAATTCAGACAACTTGTCGAATGAATATATCGTCAATATCATGGGTGAGATATCAAACATCGTCGCCGGTGTCGCCTGCTCTATGACAAACAGGACTAACAAGCTTTTCGGTCTTCGGGTGGCGCCGCCGACTATCGTGTACGGGGAATCGATTATCATTTCAAAAACGGATTTCGATACCGTATACTCTGTTACGACGGGGACGAGCTTTGGGGAAGTGTTTATGAATGTTGGATTTAACAGAGGCGAGTATTGATGAATAATGAATATATTGAAGCTTTTTGCAACTCTTTTCAATCTGTGATGCCACAGCTGGGGCTGGAAGAAACCCGGCTGAACGACATACAGGACATTGGGAATCAGATACATACCCCCGAAGTGGTTTGCATCATCGGTATGATCGGTGATCTGCGCGGCAACGTGATTTTCGCCATAAGCACGGCCACGGCGATGAAAATAGCGGGGATCATGATGGGCGGAACAGAGCTCGACGATTTTGACGAGATTGCTCAAAGCGCCATAGCCGAGCTTGGCAACATGCTTGCCGCCACCGCCTGCACGGAGCTGTCTAAAATCAATATCAAGGTCGATGTGTCAACACCGACACTAATGACGGGAACTTTTACGGTGAGCTCCGGCGATGAGCGCATCACGCGAATCGCCTTTAACGTGGGTGAATTCCCCTTCGATATTTTCCTCACACTTGAAAAAAAGTAAACTGAGCTGTTCACAAATAAACCGGCTGCCTTTTTGGCAGCCGGTTTCAGACTGTAGACAAAGCCGCTTTCAGGTTATCCATGAAAGCGGCTTTGAG
>CAZVLO010000001.1:100857-103493 GCA_964628265.1 uncultured Papillibacter sp. | reverse complement strand
GTTTTGAGTTCGCCGTTCTCGTTTTTGCCTTGATCGGCGGACTTTAAGAATACCACGTTGGGCATCCTTTGTCAAGAATCATTTGAACCTTTTGTTCAGTAAAATTCTCCCTGACTTTGGCGTCCTCTCTTGAAGACGCTCCGTTATATTACTACATCATCCTGCACCTGTCAAGCCTTTTTTCCGCAACTTTTTTGGCTTTCTTAAACACATCTTTATCTGATAATAAGGTCGTTTCTTTCAGTTGAATAAGCCTAACACAACAGCGGCGCGAGTTCCCTGCGAAAAAGGTGTCAGCAGCTTAAAGACGTCCCCGTTAAGACATAATGCCAGACGATGCTCGGCCGCTTTGGTTGACCATTATCAATAAGTAATGAAGTACTTTTCCAACTCCCATTCGCTGACCCTCTTTCGGTAATCCTCCCATTCAGCCTCTTTGCCGTTTAAGTACTGGGTGAGAACATGGGTACCAAGCGTCTTTTTGACCAACTCATCCTTTCGGAGTTCGATAAGCGCTTCTTCCAGCGATGACGGGAGGCTGATGATGCCCTGTTTCTCACGGGCCGCAGCGCTCATTTTATAAATATTCTCTGTGACCTCCGGCGGCGGTGTCAGTCCTTTCTCAATACCATCCAGACCGGCAGCCAGACATACGGCAAACGCGAGGTAGGGGTTGCAGGACGGGTCCGGATTTCTGAGTTCCACACGTGTGCCCTGTCCGCGCGTGGCGGGAATGCGGATCAATGTACTGCGGTTACTGGCAGACCAGGCCACATAACATGGCGCCTCGTATCCCGGAACCAGGCGCTTATATGAGTTGACAAGAGGATTCGTTACCGCGCACATGCCGCGCACATGCACCAAAAGGCCGGCGATAAAGCTGAGCGCCTCCTTTGACAGTCCTTTTCTGCCGTTTTCGTCATTAAACACGTTTTTGCCATCACGAAATAGAGACATATTCACATGCATTCCTGAGCCGCAGATACCGTAGATCGGTTTTGGCATAAAAGTCGCGTGCTGGCCGTTCTTCTGCGCAATGGTCTTTACAGCCAGCTTAAATGTCATGATATTATCGGCCGCCTTCAGCGCATCGGCATACTTAAAATCGATTTCATGTTGGCCGGCAGACACTTCGTGATGTGAAGCCTCAATCTCAAATCCCAAATCCTCAAGCGCCAGACATATCTCTCGCCTCGTCCCCTCGCCGCGGTCAAGGGGCCCAAGGTCAAAATAACCCGCTTCATCATCGGTTTTCGTAATCGGGTTTCCTTTCTCATCAGTTTGAAAAAGGAAAAATTCAAGCTCCGGTCCGACATTTAAGACGTACCCCATATCGGTCGCTTTTTTCATAACCCTTTTCAGGACATACCGGGGGTCGCCGATAAACGGTGTGCCATCTATATTATATACATCGCAGATTAGCCGTGCAACTTTTCCAAACTGTGGACGCCAGGGAAGCACAGTATAGCTGTCAAGGTCTGGATACAGATATTGATCGGATTCCTCAATACGCACAAAGCCCTCTATGGAGCTGCCGTCAAGCATAACTTGGTTATTGAGAGCCTTTTCTATCTGCGAGGCGGTAATAGCAACATTCTTCAGCTGACCAAAGATATCGGTAAACTGCATGCGTATGAATTCGACCCCGTCCTCTTTAACCATGGATAAGATGTCATTTTTTGTGTACTTTCCCATAACTCGTCTCCTTTTGGATGATAAAACGAAAAAGGGCAGCGGAAACCTTAATCGAAAAAGCCCCATTGCCCTTTTGCAGAATGAATTATACAGCGCTCGATGCGGCTGTGTCAATATTCATGTTGTGAATTCTTACTGTCAGACCGATTGGTTACTGCGCATTCTTATAGTCACGGACAAATTTCATCGCTTCATCAACCACCTTGGACGAGCGCAGCTTCAACGATATGACCGGCACGGCGCCAGCCTCTATTCTGACGCGGCCCTTGTATTCCGGTTTCCCATATAATGCCGAAATCTGGTTCATGTCGAAGTCGTTCAGCCTCAGGCGCAGATGCCCGGCTTTTTGGGAAATCTCCGATATCCCGGCGCTCGTGGCTTCACCGCGCAGCAGCGCAATCGAAATGAGCGCCACAGCCTCATTTGGAGGATCACCGTAACGATCGATGAGCTCGGCGACCATTTCGTCAGCATCATCCTCGTTTCGGATTCGCGCGATACGGCGGTACAGATCCATCCTCTGCTCTCCTGAGGGCACATACTTCTCCGGGATGTTTGCTGACACGGAAAGATCGGCGGAGCAGTCCGCGCGTTTTTCCGGTGTCTCGCCCTTTTCCTCGAGAACCGCTTCCTCCAGAAGTTTCAAATACATGTCATAGCCGACGCTCATCATATGGCCGGACTGTTCGGCGCCCAACAAGTTGCCTGCGCCGCGGATTTCAAGATCACGCATGGCAATTTTAAATCCGGAGTTGAACTCGGCAAATTCACGTATGGCGGATAGCCTTTTTTCTGCAATTTCCGTCAGGACCTTACCCTGCCGAAAGGTGAGATAGGCGAAAGCGCGACGCGGCGAGCGCCCAACCCGGCCTCGGATCTGGTGTAACTGTGACAGCCCAAGTTTGTCTGCGTCTTCGATGATAAGCGTGTTGACGTTTGGT
>CAZVLO010000001.1:55731-100847 GCA_964628265.1 uncultured Papillibacter sp. | reverse complement strand
CGATAATCGTTGTACAGACGAGCACCTGGATATCGCCGGAGGACATACGCTCCATGACATCGCTGAGAGAATCCTCGTCCATCTTGCCGTGGGCAACGGCAATTGTGACACCTTCCAACATGGCAGACAAGCGCGACGCCGTCCGGTCTATATTATCCACACGGTTGTGGATATAGTACACCTGACCGCCACGGGACACTTCCCGCCGGATGGCGTCGCACAGAATGCCCCAGTCATGCTCCAATACATAGGTCTGCACAGGCTGCCGATCTCTCGGCGGCTCTTCAATGGTCGACATGTCGCGGATACCGGACAGCGCCATATTCATTGTTCTGGGGATCGGCGTCGCTGACAGCGTAAGAACATCGATTTGCCGCGACATCTCCTTTAAACGCTCCTTGTGCGTCACGCCGAATCGCTGTTCCTCATCAACTATCAGGAGTCCAAGTTTCTTGAATACGATGTCCTTCTGCAGCAGCCGGTGCGTTCCTATAACAACGTCAACAGCTCCGTTTTCGATCTCTCTCACTGCGCTTTTGTTCTGGGATGGTGAACGGAACCGGCTGAGCACCTCAATCTTGACAGGATAGCCCGCAAAGCGGCGCATGGTTGTAACATAATGCTGCTGAGCAAGGACAGTCGTCGGCACGAGGATCGCCGCCTGATACCCATCCAGGACGCATTTCATTGTCGCGCGAAGCGCAACCTCGGTTTTCCCGTAACCGACGTCTCCGCAGAGCAACCGATCCATGGGAACAGAGCGCTCCATATCCGACTTTATTTCTTCAATACTGCGAATCTGATCATCTGTTTCCTGATATCCAAACCGTTCCTCAAACTCCGTCTGCCAGACAGAATCAGGAGCAAAGGCGTGCCCCTTCAGCTTCTGCCGTTCAGCGTACAGTTCAATGAGTTCCTTGGCCATCTCCTTTGCCGCGCTTTTGGCGCGCGTCTTGGCCTTTGTCCAGTCGGCACCGCCCATTTTTGAGAGCTTGACCGGCGCATCCTCGCCGCCGCCGATGTATTTAGATATAAGGTCCAGCTGCGTGGCAGGGACATAAAGGCTGTCAGTTCCAGCATAAGCAATCTTCACATAATCTTTTTCGATGCCGTCCACCGGCATTTTAAATATGCCGACAAAACGACCGATACCGTGGTACTCATGCACCACCAAATCGCCGGGCGACAGATCTGTAAAGCTCTGCAGGCGCTCTCTGTTGGAAGGAAGTGATTTCCTTTTCTTTCTCAGGAAAACCGGCTCGACAAACTGTCCTTCTGTGATGACGGCAAGCTTGGCGTTCGGGTATTCCATACCGGCCGACAGGGCGCCTGTTGTTATTATACATCCGCCGGGTTCAGGGAGTTCGTTCAAAACAAAGTCAACTGAGACGGTGATATCCCGCTCCCTGAGGTATTCCGATAGAATCTTTGCTCGCCGTTCATCCTGGCACAGCACAACGGTTCTATAGCCCGAACCCGAGTAGTGGGCGATATCACCGGCAGCTGTCTCGAGACTTCCGCCGTAGGAGGGCAGCTGCTTCGACGAGATACTTAAAATCGCCCTTGGGCGGAGAGGGTACTTGCTTCCAGTAAAGCTGTCAGCCATGACAACAGGATAATCCTCAATTTTTTCACAAAACTCTTCCCAGTTTATGGCGAACCGTACGAGGCTGCTATCCAGAACGCCGCCCTCCAGCAGCGTTCTGCTGTCCTCCCCCAGCTGCCACAGGAAATTCTTTACTCGCTCGGCAACGCGCGCCGGATCGCTTATGAATACAACTGCCGTTTCATCGATGTAATCAAGTGCCGTTGCCATAGGGTAAATTAACTCAAGATATTTATCGGCGGCTGGGAAACTCCTCCTATTCTCAAGGCGTTCTATATCGGTTGTGATGTTTTTCCTCAAGTCGGCATTGCCGGCTTTACGTTTTTCATGGCTTTTAAGTAATGCGGCAAGCGCATTTTTAAGGCCTTCTTCACCCGTCCCGCAGTCCCCCCTGTATAGCGTCACCAGCGTCTCAGCCGACGGCAGAATCAACGCCGAATCGATAGGGCTTGACCTTCTTTGCGTCGATATATCGAAGAAACTGATGGAGTCGATCTCATCTCCGAAAAATTCACACCGGAACGGCTCGGCATCGGAGGGCGAAAAGAAGTCAAGTATGCCGCCCCTTAAGGCATATTGGCCGGGTCCCTCTACCTGCTCGCATCGCCTGTAACCATTTCTGAGGAGCGTGTCAACCACCGTGTCCAGGTCGTAGGCCTTCCCCGTTTTGAGCACAAGCGCCGCTTCTTCCATATAGTCCTTCGGTATGGTTCGTGTGAGCAAGCCGTCAACCGTCGCGACAACAAGGGGGGCGGTGCCGCTCCACATCTGATACAGAGCGTAGAGCCGGCGCTGTTCAAGCTGTCTGGAGACGCCTTCGGCGTTGTAGAAGGTAAATTCTCGGCCGGAGAGGAGCACCGCCTGCTCAAATGTGAACGATTCCAGATCCGAAGCCACGCGCTTCTGCTCTGTTTCGTCCGAACAGACAATCACGAGTGGACGCCCCGTCAGATGGCGGATAGATGCCGACGCATGTGTTCTGTGGATACCGTCCAGACCGGACACAACAACAGGGCATCCACCGCCTTCAATCCTGGCGGCAATCTGGTCAAAGCCGATTTCATTTGTCAAAGAGGCTGTTAACGCGCGCATTTGTTCCCTGCCATTCTGTTAAAATTTTGATTTTGAACGCGGCTCAACCCCGATATCTGGTGATATCGGGGGGGTGCGATAACGCCGCATATTTCCTTTTTTTCGCGTGCCATCAACAAATTTACAAATGTTTCACGTGAAACATTTGGAGTGCGGGCACCTTATAGAGGCTTTTTCTCTATTCTGGCAAATCGTCTGGGGTACGCCCCCGGGGTCGGCGCCGTTTTGCGGATCATGACGGCTCGGTGCAGCAGGTCAGTGCCGGGAATTTGGTAATCGCTGATTTTATCTAACTCTGCGCCAAGTGTCTTAATCGCAGAGTCCGCCTCTGTGATTTCTTTATCTGACTCCATGCCCTTCATGGCAATGAACACACCGCCCTCTTTAACAAAAGGGAGACATAATTCCGCAAGAATGTTCAGCCGGGCGACAGCTCGGGAGACGGCATAATCAAAGGTCTCCCTCAGGTCTGTATGAGCGGTTTCCTCTGCTCTGGCGTGAATGGGGGAGACGTCTTTAAGACAGAGGGTATCGCATAATTCCTCGAGAAACCTTATCCTTTTCAGCTGTGCGTCAAGCATGGTAAGCCTAAGCGTCGGCACCGCGAGCTTCAATGGAATACCGGGAAAGCCGGCACCGCTGCCAATATCAATGACTGATTTTTTCTCGAAGGAATCCAGCGTCAGAAGAGCAAGACTATCAAGAAAATGCAGCTCGGCCACGTCTTTCTCTCCTGAAATGGCTGTCAGGTTCATAACCTGGTTTTTTTCCTCAAGAAAATCGTAATACAGCCGAAATTTGTCTGGCGCCTCGCTCGGCAGCCTTATGCCAAGTTGCTGAGCTCCCTGAGTCAGTATATTCCGCATAAGCTTGACCAATCGAAAATTTTTCTCATTGTGATGTTCTTCTTTCGATTTCTGGAGGTCTATTTAATGAGCTCAAGACCGCCAAGGTATTTGCGGAGTACCTCCGGGATAATAACGCTCCCATCTTTCTGTTGATTCTGTTCAACAAGCGCGGGAAGAATACGGCTGGTGGCAAGACCGGAGCCATTTAACGTGTGGACAAACTCAGTTTTTCCTGTGGATTCCCGCCTGAAGCGAATTGCTCCGCGACGGGCCTGATAATCGCGTGCGTTGGAGACGGAGGAGACTTCTTTATACCCCGACATCGATGGTATCTGGATTTCAATATCATAGGTGCGCGCCATCGAAGCAGAGCAATCACCGGCTGCAAGCTTCACCGTTCTGAAGTGAAATCCGAGCCCTTTTACAAGTGCCTCTGCTTTGCCCACAAGCTCATCAAAGGCTTCGTCCGATTTTTCTGGCTTTGTATACTGCACCATTTCCACCTTGTTGAATTGATGCCCACGGACCATACCGCGTTCGTCGGCGCGGTAAGAGCCGGCTTCACGCCTGTAGCAGGGCGTGTATGATATATATTTTCTCGGCAGTTCAGCTTCCGTAAGTATCTCTTCACGATGCAGTGACACAAGGGCGGTTTCCGCTGTCGGAAGCATAAACCTGCGGCGCTCGGTTTCGTCGCTTTCCAGCCAGTAAACGTCCTCCCCAAACTTTGGAAATTGGCCGGCTGTTAAGCCGCATTCATAGCCCAGCATATGCGGTACGAATACAAGCTCATAGCCATCTGCCTGGTGTGAGTCGATAAAATAATTCAAAAGCGCCCATTCCAACCGGGCTCCCATGCCTCGATAAAGCCAAAAGCCGGCACCGGAGAGCTTCACGCCGCGGGCATAATCAATGAGCCCCAGTTTTGTACACAGGTCAACGTGGTTTTGTGGTTCAAATTCAAACGTATGCGGCTCCCCGAAATAGCGGATGGGCGTATTATGTTCTTTTCCGCCCGGCACGAGATCGGTGTCCGGCAGATTCGGAAGGCTCAGCATGAGCGTATTGTATTCACTTTCTATTTCCTTAAGCCTCAAATCGGCTTCACGGATCGCCTCTTTCAATTCGTTCATCCGGGAAAGTAGCTCTGTTGTGTCCTGCCCTTCCTTTTTCAGCTGCGGCATCTGCTTTGACAGCTTGTTCTGTTCCGCTTTACAGGTTTCGGTTTTTGATATGAGCTCACGCCTCATACAGTCCAGGTCAAGGATACTGTCAACTGCGCTGTCGCAGTCAACTTCCTTGTTCTTAAGACGTGTTTTTATTTCCTCAGGATTCTCTCTTATCAGCTTAATGTCAATCATCTTAATTCCCCTTGACCCCATACTTTTCTAAAAGTTCATCATATTCGGCTAGCAGCTCATTGTATTGTGCCGCGTTGTATTCTTTGATATTCCTAACATCGTCTCGCCATTGCCGTGTTATTTCCGAAGCACGGTCCTCCGTTTCGCTGAGCTTTTTTTCAAGTTCCGATATTTTCGCTTCAAGGGTGTCGTTTTCAGACTGCAGCTGCAGGTTCGTTGTCTGCAGGTTTTCTATATGCTGCTGCGCCGTTATGTTCTTCTCGTTCAGAGTATGAAGCTCTGCGCTGTTGCGCTGCTGGATAAAATACGACAGCAGAATAAACATCAGGACAATAATAAACAGTGCAGCAATATAGATGTAAACGGATCTTTTTGAGTTGGCCTTTTGAGTATTTTCCTGCTTTTCCGTTACAATTGCTGTCCCTGCCAGTGCGTCGGCTCTTTTATTCATTTCTGCATTGTTCTCCCTTATTCCTTTAGAGAGGACAGTAAGTCGAACAAGTTTTCAAAGTCCTCGCGGTCATAATATTCGATTTCTATTCGACCTCTGTGTTTTCCGTCAACTATTTTAACGCGTCGGCCATATGCTTTTGTCAGCCGGTTTTCAAGCTCTTCAATATAGTTGACGACAAAGCCCGCTTTTTCCGCCTGTTTGCCCTCAATTTTTTCTTTTTTTATTTTTTTTACAAGCTTTTCAGCATCTCTCACCGTCAGATTATTCTCGGTGATTTCCAGTGCAGCAGCCTGCATCAGCTCCTCATTTTCCAGAGACAGAAGCGTCCTGGCTGATCCAACGGAGAGCTCCCCGTTTTCAAGCTTCTTTAGAAGATTTCCCGGTAATGACAAAATTCTCAGCGAATTTGCAATAACAGGCCGTGATTTTCCCACACGTCGGGCGACATCCTCCTGCGTCATGCTGTATTCCGTCATGAGCGTTTTATAACCGCGTGCCTCTTCTACAGGATTGAGATCCTCTCTCTGCAGGTTTTCCACCATAGCGAGCTCTGTCGCTCTTTTATCATCGGCTTCAATAATACGCGCCGGTACCTCCTGCAACCCTGCGATTCTTGAGGCGCGCCAGCGGCGCTCGCCGGCAATAATCTGATAGTACCCGCCGCCGACATTTCTGACTGTCAGCGGCTGCAGTAAGCCGTGTTCCTTAATTGACGCAGCTAGCTCCGCAAGTCCTTCTTCATCGAAAACACTTCTCGGCTGCTCTTTTCTCGGTTCGACCTTTGATATTGGCAGGTAAACAAAATCATTGGGGATCGCCTCGAGTGCCGCATCCCCAAACAAAGCGCCGAGACCTGCTCCTAGGCCCCTTTCCGCCATATTTTTCTCTCCTTATCCGTAAGCTGATCGCAACACGTCAGCATGTCAGTTGGTCTTATTGACAGATGTTCTGTTGCGCTTGTCAAATTCCTTCGCAAGCTCAATATATGTCTGTGCTCCCCGGGAACTTCGGTCATATACGAGTACGGGTTGTCCGTGGCTCGGAGCTTCCGAGATTCTGACATTCCGGGGGATAACAATATTATATACTTTACTTTTAAAGAACTTTTTGACCTCCTCGGCCACCTGCATTGAAAAATTAGTGCGTGAATCAAACATCGTCATAAGGACGCCTTCAATTTCCAGCTCGGGATTCAGCGCCTTTTTCGTCATTCTTATTGTCGTTATCAGGTCTGTTAATCCCTCCAGCGCGAAATACTCGCATTGAACGGGAATAAGTACAGTATCAGCCGCGCATAACGCATTGAGCGTCAGCATCTCCAGCGACGGCGGGCAGTCTATAAAAATATAGTCGTACTTCTTTTGAATATCCTCCAGAGCCGTTTTTAAGACAAATTCGCGCATCTCTGCGCTGACAAGCTCTATGCCGGCACCGGATAATATTGCGTTTGACGGTAGCACATCACCATATCTTGTTTCAATAACTGCTTTTTCCGCCAAAACACCTTCCACAAGGACATTATACAAATTCGGTGACGCCGTGTTTTTATCAATTCCCATACCCGAGGTGCAATTTCCCTGAGGATCTATATCACAAAGCAGCACCTTTCTGCCCGCCTCTTTAAGCGCGCAACAAAGGTTCACGCATGTAGTCGTCTTACCTACGCCGCCCTTTTGGTTCGCGACGGCTATTATTTTGCCCATATTTCACCTCCTGTTATTTCATCAACTCATTATAGCATAACAGACATTGTTTTCAAGGTTAAAATGACTAAATGTTTCACGTGAAACATTTAGTCATTTAATTATCTAATTCATTAAAGTGCGTTGATTACGTTGAGCACTCAACTGAGAAACATATTAATATCATCTATGTTGATACTATTGTGCAGCGCCAAATTAATCCCGTAACCAACCAGCTTTGAAATGTCGCTGACGTTGGTGTCGATCTCCTTTGGGGTGACAATCATTGCTCCGCCATAATTTGACATATCCTCAGGATTTATGTCCTTTACCCCGGCTTGTTCTGCAAGATCGGCCGCCAGTGTCGCCGCATCTACCACCGTCGGAACGCCGATAGCAATGACAGGGACTCCGAGCTTTTCACTGTTTATGGCAGCTCTGCTGTTCCCGACACCGGACCCGGGTATGATGCCTGTGTCAGCCAACTGCACCGTCCTGCATATCCGCGCAAGCTTCCTTGATGCCAGAGCGTCAACAACGATTATTCGATCCGGTTTGAGCTTTTCTGTGACTGCCTTGATAAATTCTGCGCTTTCGATACCTGTTGTCCCAAGCACTCCGGAAACAAGTACCGACACGCGCCGCAACGAACCGAACATCTCAGGCATTTTTTCGACAAGATGGCGCGTCACCATGGTGTTTTTTGCCGTTTTCGGTCCGACTGCATCCGGCGTGATTGCTTCGTTACCAAGTCCAACAACAAGGACACTGTCACTTTCCTTTAGCTTTAAAAGCTTGCAAATTTCACTGCTCAGTGCCTCCGCACCGAGTGAAAAGGCGTTGTCCTCACGCTGAATAAGCCTGTCGATTTCAATTGTTATATATGAACCCACCGGCTTATTCAACGCGTGAGCGCCTTCGTCGTCAAGTATTTCCACGGTTGTTACTCTAAATCCGTTTGAATCCTTCTCCCTGGATTTCACGCCTTTAAGCTCTGTTTGTTTATCGGCGCTCTCCCGCCATAATTCTTTTGCCTCAACAGCCAGATCCGTACGTTTTGTCCACATTATTTACATGCCTCCTGCAAATCCTGGTATTATTCTTAACACTTCGCGGTTCGCTATTCGCTAATTATTGAGTTTTTTATTTGCAACATGAATTTTTGTCTTGATTATTGTATCATCATATGTTAGAATAACCTTCTGCACAACTACACAGTCTGTGACGTTATAGGAGGAGGTGGCTAAAGAACATGCCCAATATAAAATCCGCTGAGAAGAGAGTCCTCGTCGCCAAGGCGAACAACGCCAGAAATAAGGCGGCTAAAACCGAGCTGAAAACAAGTCTGAAAAAATTTGATACGGCAGTATCCGAGGGTAATCAGGAAGCAGCCGAAAGCGCCTATAAAGTTGCTGTAAAGACTGTTGATAAAGCTGCGACAAAAGGTCTTATTCATAAAAACAACGCGGCTCATAAGAAGAGCAGCATGACCGTGAAGCTCAATGGTATGGCACACTGATATTACAGATTTATAACAGAAAGGCAGGGATGATCCCTGCCTTTACATATTTATCCGTTGATTATTAATATTATATTAAATGTATATCATGCGAAACACTTGATTTTGATGTCATTTTTTGATAAAATAATCGCACGACATCAAGCGGTATCTCCTGCCCAGACATGTCTTTTGTTTTGCTGCGGCCAGCGGATTGGGACCGTTTTTCTTTTTATGAATCTCCGAAAGGATTGAAGTAATGAACTCAGCAACCGATGTGTGGAATAAGGTACTTAGCATTCTTGGCAACGAACTGACATCTACGGCGATAACAACATGGTTTGACGACTGTCGGGCAGTTGATATCGGCGGTAACAGGCTTGTTATCCACACGCCGTCCGCTTTCAAAAAGGATGTTATCGAAGGCCGGTTTATCGGCTCCGTCAAAAATGCTCTAAAGGAGCTTTTTTCCGGAGATTTTGATGTGGTTGTTCTTGGAGAGGGCGAATTGGACACATTCGTTCGTAAGGAATCACAGGGGTCTGATACGTTTGAAGAAGAATTTACCTTCGAACGGTTTGTTGTCGGTAATTCAAATAAGTTTGCCCACGCAGCGGCAACGGCTGTTGCCGAGGGACAGATTAAGAATTTCAACCCACTTTTTATATACGGGGATTCAGGGCTCGGTAAAACCCATCTCCTTTATGCTATCCGCCACGCGGTGTCAAAAAAACATCCTGAATATAATATCGTTTACGTTAAAGGAGACGATTTTACAAACGAGTTGATTCTGGCGCTGCAAGTCGGCAAGAACGTCGAGTTTCGTGAAAAATATCGCGGAGCTGATCTTTTTCTGATGGATGATATTCAATTTATCGCGGGTAAAATTCAAACGCAGGAAGAATTTTTTCACACTTTCAACACACTATATGAAGCAAACCGACAGATTGTTTTTACATCTGACCGTCCACCCAATGAAATGACACGGCTTGAAGACCGATTGAAAACACGTTTTGAATCGGGACTTTTAGCTGATATCCAGCCGCCTGATTATGAAACTAGAATGGCCATAATTAAGAACAAAGCCGTACAACTCGGCATGTGTCTCCCCGATGATGTTTCAACCTATATTGCTGAAAATATGACCTCCAATGTCCGACAAATCGAAGGAGCCGTTAAAAAAGTCATGGCATACAGGGATCTTATGAATGACAGCATCACCGTTTCATCTGTATCCAAGGCCATTAAGGATATGCTAAAGGAGAAAACGGAATACATACCGACTTCTGATCTTATCATCGATGAAACAGCTAAGTTTTTCTCTTTGACATCTGATGATCTCAGGGGTCAGCGCCGTACAAGAAATACCGCGCAGGCAAGACAGATTTCTATGTATCTGGTTAGAAGAATGACTAATCTGTCTTTGAAGGATATCGGCGCTCTTTACGAGGGTCGTGATCATACGACTGTTTTGTCGTCAATCCGGCGTATTGAGGATAATATGAAGTCATCAACTACATTTTCTCAAACAATAAAAGACATCACTGCTAACATCAATGCGAGATGCTGACTTATCCCCAAAATGTTGATTGTCCTGTTAACTAAATGTGTATTTTTTTTCTGCGACCTAATTGTTTAAAACCCGGCTTATTTATCCACAGATTACGAAGCTTAAAAAACCCCATTGTTTCAGAATTTTTTACTGTTTTCCACATATTTTTGTACTACTACTGCTATTACTAAATTATTAATATATTCTTTCTGTCTGTCTTTTATTCATCGATTTTTTATGACGGATGGAGAAAGGAACAAGGGACATGAAATTCACAGTTGAGAAAAATTCGCTGCAGTCTGTCATCGTGACGGCATCCCGTGCCTCTGCCGCGAAAAGCGCCGTCCCGGCGTTGGAAGGACTTTTGGTTGTGGCCACCGGCAGCGAAGTCAAAATATCGGGATATGACCTTAAGACAGGAATAACGACGACAGTTCCTGCCGATGTTGTCGTTGAAGGCAGTATTGTGCTCAGCGCCAGACTTTTCGGTGAGATTATCAGAAGGCTGCCCGACGATGTTGTTTCATTCTCTGCCGATGAAAACCTTATGACAAAAATAGAGTGCGGCATGAGTGAGTTTAATATTCTGGGCACTTCATCGGCAGACTATCCGGACTTGCCGACGGTTGATTACCAAAAATCAATTTCCCTGTCGGAAAAATATCTGAAAAATATGATTGCGCAAACAAATTTCGCCGTCAGCGACAATGAGTCCCGTCCCATCTTTACAGGTGCGCTTTTTGAAGCGGAAAACGGCATGCTGACAATAGTTGCGATTGATGGGTTCAGGCTGGCGCTCCGGCGTGAACCACTCAGCAGTTCAGACCCCTCGCCGCTTAATTTTGTCGTTCCGGGAACGGCACTGAGCGAGGTTGAGAAGATATTGACCGATAGCGATGAACCTGTCTCTATTATGCTGGGCACAAAGCATATTATGTTTGTCATCAGCGGAACAGTGCTGATTTCAAGGCGGCTTGAGGGAGAGTTCTATAATTACAAAATTACACTTCAACACGCTGAGAAATACAAAATAATAGCCGACAGACGTGCTGTCGTTGATGCCGTTGAGCGCGTTTCACTGATAATAAGCGATAAGCTCAAGAGCCCGGTCCGCTGTACTTTTGACGATGGTGTGCTCAAGCTTCTGTCGAGTACGGCGCTTGGCAGGGCAAGTGACGAATGTCCTGTTGATGGCGACGGGGAAGGTCTGGAAATCGGCTTCAACAACAAATACCTTCTTGAGGCGCTGAAAGCAGCGCCGGCCGATACGATACAGTTTAATGTCTCGTCGGGGATAACTCAGTGCACAATTGTCCCGGCTAATGGGGAAAACAATTTCTTATATATGATTCTGCCGGTCAGATTAAAAGCAAATGAAAGTTAAAGTCAGAAAAAAAGGCGGAAGTGAAGAAACGCCCGTCTCTATTGAAAGTGAGTTTATCCGGCTTGACGCGCTCTTAAAATATGCCTGTATTGCCCAGTCCGGCGGGGAGGCAAAAATTCTTATTCAGGATGGCAAAGCGGCTGTCAATGGTGACGTCTGCACGCAGAGGGGCAAAAAAATACGCCCGGGCGATACGGTCAGCATACGCAATGCCGTTCTGAAAATTTTCAGCGCTCAGAAGGATATCAATAATGATAGTTAATTCAATTAATCTGGACGGTTTTCGGAATTATTCGAATTTTATCGCCGAGTTTTCCGACAAAGTCAACGTCATTATCGGAGATAATGCCCAAGGCAAGACAAATCTCATTGAAGCGATACAATTTCTAACCAATGGACGCTCGTTCCGTGCAAAGACTGACAAGGAAATGATAGGATTCGATAAGGATAGCGCGTATATCAGGGCTAATATTTTCTCAGACGACAGAGAACAGAATCTTGAAGCGTGCTTATCCAGAACAAAACGCCGACAATTTCTTGCAAACGGCGTCAAACTGCGGACGGCTTCAGAATTGTCCGGAAAGCTCCGGGCGGTTCTTTTCTGCCCTGATGATCTGAATCTGATCCGGGACGGCGCAGTCATACGAAGACGGCTGATGGATACCTGCCTATGCCAGCTCAGACCACGCTACGCAGCGGCGCTGACTGAATTCAACAAGCTCCTTGACCACAAAACACGCATACTGCGGGACTATCATGATAAGCCGTCGTTATTATATACTCTGGATGATTTCAATTACCGGCTGGCTGTTATGAGTGCCGAGCTCATCCGCTACAGAGCAGCTTTTACCTTGTTGCTTTCCGAGAGGGCGGCGCAGATACACAAGGAATTCTCCGGTGGTGCCGAAATCCTGAGTATGAAGTATTGCACCATCAAGACAATTACGGACGCAAGCCGCCCGCCATCGGAGCTCCTGCCTCAGATTCTGGAGCATCAGCGCGAGCATCAGCGCGCCGAGCTTGACGCGGGGTCTTGCCTGTCAGGAGCCCACAAGGATGAGCTTTATATCGAAATTAACGGCAGACCCGCCAGAAGCTTTGCCTCCCAGGGTCAGGCCAGGACTGCGGCGCTTTCCATCAAGCTGGCTGAGCGGCAGATTCACTGCGACGACAGGGGTGAATACCCGTTGCTGCTTCTGGATGATGTCCTCTCTGAGCTTGACACGGGAAGGCAGGATTTTATTTTGAACCACATCAATGAAGGGCAGGTCTTCATTACCTGCTGCGAAGATGCACGGATCGCATTGAGAACAGGCGGAAAGGTCCATAAAATCAAAGGTGGAAAGCTGACCGAATAACCTGTGTATCAAACATATTTTCACCGGTACCTTAAATTGGCAGCAAATTTGGCTACAATAGAAGTGAGGCAGTATCTATGTATCTTCATCTCGGTCAAAACACCGTCGTGCCGGTCAGCACTGTTATCGGCATCTTCGATCTCGATAATACAACGGGTTCTCTAATTACCCGCTCCTTTTTGAACAAAGCCGAAAAGGCCGGGCGTATTGTCAACATATCCGAGGATTTACCGAAGTCTTTCATTATCTGTCGTGAGGAAGACAATGATGTTATTTATCTTTCGCAGCTGGCATCCTCAACGCTGTTTAAACGCAGTGAGATTATGCGGTTTGATTAACGGATAATTTTCAGCATAAAGACTGCCAGCACTATCCAATGGAGGAGAATGAATATGTCTGATGAGACAAACAAGATGCCGCAGGAATACGGCGCATCCCAGATCCAGGTACTCGAGGGTCTGGAAGCCGTCAGGAAAAGACCCGGCATGTATATCGGCTCAACGTCAGTTTCGGGGCTGCATCACCTTGTCTATGAAATTGTGGATAATGCCATAGACGAAGCGCTTGGTGGGTACTGCGACGAAATTTCCGTCATTATCGGCGAGGGTGATGTCATAACCGTCATTGACAACGGGCGGGGAATTCCCGTCGGTATTCAGGAGCAGACGGGAAAAAGCGCGCTTGAGGTCGTGTTCACCGTTCTGCACGCCGGCGGCAAATTCGGTGGCGGCGGCTATAAGGTTGCTGGAGGCCTGCACGGTGTTGGTGCGTCTGTTGTCAACGCCCTGTCCGAATGGCTGATTGCAAGAGTCAGTACGAGCGGCAATATTTATGAAATGCGCTTTGAGCGCGGTAACATTACACAAGAGCTGACAATTGTCGGCCAGACGGATAAGACGGGCAGCGCCATTATCTTCAAGCCTGACCCTGTAATATTTGAAGAGACCGCTTTCAATTACGAGACAATCCTGTTGCGTATGCGGGAGCAGGCATTTTTGAATGCTGGACTGAAAATTAAAGTTGTAGACGAGCGGCCCGGCTGTGAAACAAAGGACGAAATGTGCTACGAGGGCGGAATTAAGGAATTCGTCACCTACATCAATAGAAAGAAAACGCCGCTGCATAACGACGTCATATATCTCGCCGGTTCGCGGGACGATTCCATGGCGGAGGTGGCGTTTCAGTATAATGACAGCTACAATGAGCTGATTCTGAGCTTTGCCAACAACATCCACACCCCGGAAGGCGGTATGCACGAGACGGGGTTCAAGACAGCGCTCACAAGAGTCTTAAACGATTACGGCAAAAAGAATAATCTTTTAAAGAATGATGAAAAGGTTTCGGGTGAAGACTGCCGTGAAGGCCTGACGGCGGTCCTTTCCGTGAAGCTGATGGACGCCCAGTTTGAGGGACAGACAAAGGCTAAGCTCGGGAACAGTGAGATGCGGACGCTTGTGGATAACATCGTCAGCGACAAGCTGACGGAGTACCTCGAATTAAATCCCGCCGTCGCCAGAACAATTATCGACAAGGCCATCACGGCTTCCCGCGCCAGGGAAGCGGCGAGAAGGGCCAGGGAAAATATCCGTCGAAAAAACGCGCTGGAGGGCATGGCGCTTCCGGGAAAACTCTCCGACTGCAACGAGAGCGACGCGTCACTGACGGAGATCTACGTTGTTGAGGGAGATTCCGCCGGCGGCAGTGCCAAGGGTGGCCGGGACAGCCGTTATCAGGCGATACTGCCCCTCTGGGGAAAAATGCTCAATGTGGAAAAAGCCAGAGCCGACAAGGTCTACGGAAACGATAAGCTGACGCCTGTCATTACGGCTCTGGGCGCCGGAATCGGAGAGGATTTCGACACCTCCAAGCTGCGATACCACAAGGTTATTATCATGGCCGACGCCGACGTTGACGGCAGCCATATCCGCACGCTTCTGCTGACCTTCTTTTTCAGATTTATGCGCCCGCTGGTCGAAGGCGGATATGTATACGCGGCGCAGCCGCCGCTTTATAAGCTTACGCGTGGCAAAACAGTCCGATACGCCTACAGCGACGCGGAGCGCGATAAGATATCAGCAGAGCTGCGCGGTGAGGACGGCAAGGGGAAGGTCGACATCAGCCGCAATAAGGGTCTGGGTGAAATGGATCCCCATGAATTGTGGGAAACGACGATGAATCCTGAAACACGGATACTCAAACGGATCGAGCTGACGGATGCTGTCAAAGCAGACGAAGTTTTTACGGTCCTCATGGGCGAAAAAGTTGAACCCCGCAAGGAGTTTATAGAGAAAAACGCGAAATACGTCGTCAATCTCGATGTCTGAATTTTCCGTGAAAGGTTTGATATAAATGGCGCGAAAGGAACAGGGACAGGGGGATATCCGGTTCCCCGATCAAAAGATCATCGTCTCACCGCTTGAAGATGAGATGGAGACTTCATTTATCGATTACGCGATGTCCGTCATAGTAGCCCGGGCTCTGCCTGACGTTCGCGACGGTCTGAAGCCCGTACACCGCCGCATTCTTTACTCAATGTATGAGGACAATCTGACCAGCGACAAGCCGTTCAGAAAATCGGCGACGGCCGTCGGTAACGTTCTGGGACGGTACCATCCCCACGGTGACGCCTCCGTCTATGACGCACTTGTGCGGTTGGCTCAGGACTTTTCCATGCGGTATAAGCTCGTTGACGGCCATGGAAACTTCGGCTCAATTGACGGCGATCCCCCGGCGGCCTACAGATACACCGAAGCCAGAATGTCCAAAATATCAAACGAGCTACTGCGCGATATTGAAAAAGAGACGATTGACTGGGATCCCAACTACGACGAGACCCGGAAAGAACCGCGAGTTGTACCAAGCCGGTTCCCAAACCTGCTGGTCAACGGATCCTCCGGTATTGCCGTAGGAATGACGACAAATATTCCCCCACACAATCTCCGTGAAGTGATCGATGCCACGATTCATGTCATCAGAAACGAAGACGCCGAGCTTGACGACATTATGGAATTTGTAAAAGGCCCCGACTTTCCCACAAGCGGGATTATCATGGGTCGGGCAGGCATCCGGGCCGCTTATGCCACCGGCCGCGGCAGGGTTTATGTCCGCGCCAAGACTGAAATGGAGGAGTTCAAGGAAGGCCGCACCCGCATAATAGTCACGGAGCTCCCATATCAGGTCAACAAGGCGCGGCTCCTCGAAGCCATCGCTGAGAATGTAAAAAACAAAAGAATCGAAGGTATTTCAGCGCTCAGAGACGAATCCGACAGAGACGGTATGCGTATCGTCATCGAGCTTAAGCGCGACGCCAATCCACAGGTGGTATTAAACCGCCTGTACTCCTCAACACAACTCCAGACGACTTTTGCAATCGTTCTACTGGCACTTGTGGAAAACCAGACGCAGCCTCGTATTTTAACGCTGAAGCAGATCCTTGAGGAATATATTGCCTTCCAGCGAGAAGTCATACGGCGCCGGACGGAGTATGACCTGGCCAAGGCCAGGGAGCGCGCCCACCTTCTTGAAGGCCTGCGTATCGCCGTCGACAATATTGATGAGGTTATACGCGTCATCCGTTCCAGCTACAACGACGCCAAAGAGCGCTTGATGGAACGTTTTGGTCTGTCCGAGATCCAAGCCCAGGCTATTCTTGAAATGCAGCTGAGACGCCTGCAGGGCCTTGAGCGCGAAAAGATTGAGGCGGAATACAACGAATTGCAGCAGAGGATAACCTTTTATCGTCAGCTGCTGTCGGATGATGAACTCCTTAAATCGGTTCTAATAGAAGAGTTGACGGAGATCAGAGACAAATACGGCGATGACAGAAAGACGGAGATAGCCATCGTCGAGGATGAGATTGATATTGAAGACCTCATAGATGAGGAGGAGTGCGTTTATACGCTCACGCATAACGGTTACATCAAGCGCATGCCCGCCAATATCTATCGCGCCCAGCGGCGCGGCGGCCGCGGCATCACCGCCATGACGACCCGTGAGGAAGACTTTGTCGAAACGGTTTTCACCGCCTCGACGCACGATTTTATCCTGTTCTTCACGAATTTGGGCAGGGCCTATAAGAAAAAGGGCTATCTGATCCCGGAAGCCGGTCGGCAGGCAAAAGGTACAAATATCATCAATATCCTGCCCATGCAGCCGGATGAAAAAGTTTCTGCTATGATTCACATGCGTGAATATGATGAAAACGTGCACCTTGTCTTTATTACAAAGAGCGGTACCGTCAAGCGCATGGAAATGTCCGAGCTTAAAAACATCAGGAATGTGGGAATCCGCGCGATTTCACTCAAGGAAAATGACGAACTGATTTCTGTTCGTGAGACGGACGGCAAGCAGAAAATATTGATTGCCACTCACGACGGTATGGCCATCTGCTTCTGCGAGACAGATGTACGTCCCATGGGCAGAGCCGCGGCCGGCGTCCGCGGTATCCGCCTGAGAAAAGGCGACTACTGCGTTGGCGCGGCGCGGACGCGAGAGGGGGGTTCGGTCCTCACTGTCACGGAAAACGGATTTGGCAAACGCACACCGATTGAAGAGTATTTGCGCGGCAGTTCCGATGACTGTGCGGAAAAAGAAGCGCAGAACCGCGGTGGCCTTGGGCTTAAAAACTACAATATCACGGAAAAGACAGGCAAGGTTGCCGACGTCAAGATTGTCGACGAAAACGACGACATCCTCATCATATCAGACGATGGCACGATTATCCGTATGGCGGCTTCGGATATCAGCACTTACAGCCGGGCGACACAGGGTGTCAGGCTCATGCGCATCGGCGACGGAGCGCGGGTTATTTCAATCGCCCGGACCGAGAAAGAAGAAGATGCTGGGGAAGAGGCAGAGGAATGAAAAAGGTCTCCATCTACACCGACGGTGCCTGTTCGGGAAATCCCGGTCCCGGCGGCTGGGGCGCCATCCTGATGTACGGAGACAAGGCAAAGGAACTGTCCGGCGGAGCGCCGGAGACGACGAACAACAGGATGGAGCTTCTGGGTGTCATTACTGCGCTGGAGGCACTCAAAGAGCCATGCAAGGTCGATTTGTACACGGATTCGCAATATGTTGTGAACGCTGTCAATGAGGGCTGGCTGACGAGTTGGCGGAAAAAAGGCTGGCGGCGCCGGAACGGGGAGGTAAAAAACGTCGACCTTTGGCTGACGCTAATCCCTTTGCTTGAGCTGCATGATGTGAGCTTTCATTGGGTCAAGGGCCACGCCGAAAACGCTTTCAACAACCGCTGCGACGAGCTGGCTGTCACCGAGCGCTTGAAATACGCGATGAAACCGTAGAAAATAACATTATCGGAAATTACAGCACATGGAGGTTTATCATGGAATCTACGTTTATGCATAATAATTTCAACGTTCTGGACCTGGACAAAAGCATAGCATTTTATAAAGAAGCACTGGGACTTGTTGAGGTACGCCGGTTTTCCCCGCCGGACGGCAGCTTTACAATTGTATTTATGGGCGACGGCCGGACGGGTCATCAGCTGGAGCTCACGTGGCTAAAGGACAGGACGGAGCCGTATGACCTGGGCGACAATGAGTTTCACTTGGCCATGTGCGTGGAAGATATCGAGGAGGCGCTGAAAAAACATAAAAAAATGGGCTGCGTCTGTTACGAGAACAAAGAGATGGGCATCTACTTCATTGAGGACCCCGACGGTTACTGGATTGAGCTTATCCCGAAAATAAGATAAAACAGCAGATAAATCCATTACCTGTCTTCATGCAGGCAATGGATTTATTTTTTATATGCTGTATTATGGCAGGGATGGAACAACTTGACGGAAAACGCGTCTTAGAAGATACCTGCAAGTAAATATGAAAGGACATGATATTGTGAAAAAGATAATGTCACTGATACTCAGTCTGCTGCTGCTTACATCGACGGGTCTTGCTGCAGCTGCTGCCCCGGAGCCGCCGGACGGCACGCTGGATGAACGGATGAAAGCCACCACCATTAAAGTGAAGGATACGTTGGGGATTGGTGATGAGTTTACGTCCTTTGACGGCACGCTCAATGAATACGGCGGGGTTAGCTTATGGGAACTCAATTGGTCGAACGATAAAGAGAGCATTTATGTAACTGCCAACGAGAACGGCAGAATCATCCGCTATAGTGATTATATTTCGGATGTCAGCAGACCTGTCTACGGAAACATACCGCGATTCCCGAAAATCAGTATTGATGAGGCAAGGTCGGCTGCGGCGGTTTTCCTTGATAAGGTATTGGACACAAGCCTAGAAACTGTTGAGCTTCATGGAAAAGGCACGCTGGATTATTCTAACAACGCCTCGTTTTATCTGAGCGGCACCTTGAAGTTGAATGGTGTTGAAACACCAATCAGAGTCAGTGTCAGTGTTAATTCATCAACAAAAAAAATAACCAGCTTCTACAGGAGTGATTACGGTCAGGAATATGGCGGCGCTGCAAAACCCTCCGCAGCAACAGACAAAGCGGCTGCGGCGGACGCATTAAAAAGCACCCTGAATATGAAGCTCATTTATGCGCTCCCCGGTGACGGGTCGCATACAGCCAGGCTGCAGTATATGCCAAATCCGGACGGCAGCTACGTGGTTGACGCTGTCACGGGCCGGCTGCTGGATCTGAGTAAGCTGGACTGGTCAGACAGCAATTTTGAACGGGCTGATGCAGAGGTAGGAGCTTCGCCGTCAGCCGAGCCGGATAAAGCCGGACTGACCCTGGTGGAGCAGGCGGCGGCGGATAAACTGCAGGGTGTGCTCTCCCAGAGTGAACTGGAAAACACGGTCCGGTCCTATCCGGAGCTGGGCCTGACAAGCGATTTTGTTGTGCGGTATTTGAACTACTATACCTACGAGGATGAAAACAAACTGGCGCAGGTGACCGCTTCAATGGAATTCAGTAGCACACTGAAGGATGAAGCCACACAATACCGGAATATCACAATGGATGCCAAAACCGGCAAGTTTCTTTCACTAAGCAGCAACAGGTATTACATAGAAAAATACAGCGCAGAAACAGTCGCATATAAGTACACCGAGCAGCAGGCTGAAGCAACCGCTCGTGCTTTTGCGGGCAAGATTCTGCCTGATGAACTCAAGCAGACGGTGCTGCAGACTGAAAGCGCATCACCTCAGGACGGCACGTACAGCTTCATGTTTAAGCGCGCATATGACAGCATCAGCTTCCCGGAAAATTATATCCACGTCGGCGTCGACGCGGACACCGGCTTTGTGGTCAGCTTTTATTCAAATTGGTACAAATTCGAGGTGAGCTTTGTCTCTTCCGCCGGGGCGATTTCCGCCGATACCGCCGCTGATAAATTCTCAGCGGCTGCCGGTGCAGCACTCCGATATGTCAATGTACCGGAAGCGACGCACGCCAGCGGCCTTTTGCTCGCGTATACAGCCAAAGAAACGGCCGTATGGGGAATCGACGCCATATCCGGTGAACCGCTCAAGGCCGAGGAGACAAAAGACGATATTCTGCAATATAGTGATATAGACGGCAATCCATACGCGTCCATCATCACCCGGCTGGCAGCATATGGCGTTGGATTCCCGGGCGGTTCGTTCAAGCCGAACGCGCAGCTGACCCAGGAGGACGCGCTTATTATCATTCTAAGCGCTGCCGGGCGGAAGGCAGTGCCGCTCTCCGCGGACCGGGACGGCGACAATGAGGAGCTTTACAGCGCCGCATATTCCATGGGTATACTGACCTCCGCGGAGAAAGACCCGGATAAGTATGTCACCCGCGCCGAGTTTGTCAAATACCTTGTCAATGCACTGGGATATAAGGAAGTGGCGCAGCTGACAGGTATTTTCAAGCCGGGATTCAAGGATGACAAAACGATACCGGCCGGCTTTACAGGGTATGTGGCCATCGCCAGGGGGCTTGGTATCATCAACGGCGATCAAAACGGCATGTTTAAGCCCAACGATAT
The DNA here is from genome assembly GCA_964628265.1 of uncultured Papillibacter sp. GTDB lineage: Bacteria > Bacillota > Clostridia > Oscillospirales > Oscillospiraceae > Sporobacter. The sequence continues at coordinate 80,067 of CAZVLO010000001.1, read as the reverse complement.
TTCAAACCGCGTCATGGCAGCTATCATGCTGTCTAATTGCCTGAGCAGGAAATAAACGTTAACAAAAAGAAATCAGCCGGTCTGCGGAAGACCGGCTGATTTTTCAGTCGTGGAGCCTTATCTTTTTTGAAATTCGGAGTCTTGCCATCGCGCGTGCTAATGCCAGCTTAGAATTCTGGTATTCGCGCATGCTCTGTTTTTGGCGCAGGCGCTCCTCAGCGCGGATTCGCGCTTCCTCCGCGCGGAATTTATCGATCTCACCGGGAGTCTCGCAGGCCTGGGCAAAAACCATTGCACCCTCGTGATCAATCTCAAGAAAACCCTCGGAGTTGAAAATCTCCAGCGTCTCATCGGGCGCTTTGATTATGATAGACCCGACGACAAGGGGCATGACAATCGGGACATGGCCGGCCAAAAAAGCAAATTGTCCGTCAAGTGTCGTAACTGTCAGCGATTCCACCTCACCGTCAAAAACCTCATGCTCCGGTGTGATGACTGTCAATTTGAAAAGCTTGGCCATAGCGTGTTTATCCTCCTTGTCTCAGACACTTAAATCCTTCGCCTTGTCGTAGACCTCGTCTATACTGCCGACCATGGAAAAGGCGGCTTCGGGATAGCTGTCGGCGTCGCCGCCCAGAATGGCCGCAAAGGAGCGGATGGTGTCCTCCAGAGGGACGTATCTGCCTTTGTTGCCGGTATACTGCTCGGCAACGCTGAAGGGCTGAGATAAAAACTGCTGGATTCGCCGGGCGCGGTACACCGTCCGGCGGTCCTCCTCCGACAGCTCTTCCATACCAAGGATGGCGATGATATCCCGCAGTTCGCGGTATCGGTTGAGGCAGGTCAGTACAGCTTGCGCAGTGTCATAGTGTTTTTGTCCAACAATTGAAGGGTCCAGGATACGGGAGTAGGATTCCATTGGGCTGACAGCCGGATAGACGCCCATCTCGGCAATGGCTCGGGACAGGACGGTTGTGGCGTCAAGATGGGCGAAGATCGTCGCAGGCGCAGGGTCCGTCAGATCATCCGCCGGTACGTAGATCGCCTGCACCGACGTAATCGAGCCGTTCTTTGTCGACACAATCCGCTCCTCCAAGCTGCCCAGTTCGTTGGCCAGCGTCGGCTGATATCCGACAGCAGACGGCATACGGCCCAGAAGGGCGGAAACCTCGTTGCCGGCTTGAACATATCGATAAATGTTGTCAATGAACAGCAGAACGTCCCGGTTCATCACATCCCGGAAGTATTCCGCCATTGTGAGCCCCGTCAAGCCCACGCGCATACGTGAGCCGGGAGGTTCATTCATCTGACCGAAAGTCAGCGCCGTCTTTGAAAGAGCGCCGGACGCTTTCATATCTCTTATGAGCTCGTAGCCCTCGCGGCTGCGCTCGCCGACGCCGGCAAAGACGGAAAACCCCCCATGCATTGTGGCGATGTTGTAGATTAGCTCCATAATCAGAACTGTTTTGCCCACGCCGGCACCGCCGAAGAGGCCTATTTTTCCGCCCTTGGAATAAGGTGTGATCAGGTCAATGACCTTAATGCCCGTTTCAAAAAATTCCGTGACCGGTGTCAGTTCAGTAAAAGCGGGCGGGCTGCGGTGAATTTCCCAACGTTGCCCGGCTTCTATAGGCGGGCCGTTATCGATAGGGCGGCCAAGCACATCGACGACGCGCCCCAGAACCTCCCTGCCGACGGGTACCGTAATGCCGTGACCTGTATTACGCACTGCGATGCCGCAGGATAAGCCGTCGGTGGCATCCAGCGCCACGCAGCGGACGACGCCGGGCGAAACATTTGAGGCAACCTCCATGTGGCGACCGTCGGCAGCAACCAGCAAATCGTTGATTTGCGGCTCTTTGTCGGCGTTTTTAAAAAGCACGTCAAGGACTAGGCCGCTGATTTTTATCAGCACGCCGTCATTGTTGTCGGCCAAAATTAAGCACCTCCTATTTTCAGGATTTCAGCAGCGCCGGTGATTTCAGCAATTTCGTTTGTGATGGCGCTCTGCCGGGCCAGGTTATACTTTGTTCGCAACGTTTTGAGCATTTCCTGCGCGCTGGTTGTTGAGCTGTGCATGGCGTTCATCCGCGCATAATGCTCACTGGCGTACGCCTGAACCATGACGCCGAAAAGGATACCGAGGATATACTGAGGAATCAGCAGATCAAAGACCGCCTGGGGGGAAGGGTGGAAAATAATCTCTGACAGCATTTCAGCGCCGGAAATGTTGGCATAATCGTCAAGCAGAATCGGCAACAGTCGCCGCATGACCGGTTGGTTCTTCGTCTTACCGTAAAAGGAGGTAAACACAACCCGGACCTCGTCGGTCTCGCCGCTGTCAAAAATATTCATAATATCGCGGATAAGAATGCGTGCCCGGGAGAGCGCCGGATCCTGCGCAATACCGAGCAGCGTGATATCGGGGATTATCCCAATGGATCTGAAGAAATCCTCTGCGGTATTGCCGATCGTGATAATTGAATGCTTCTGATGCTGCCGGATATTGCTGAGGGCATACTGCAGGATGTTGTGGTTATATGCGCCGCATAAACCCTTATCGCCGGAGATGACAATATACGTACAATGGCCATTTTCGGGGACCTCGCGCAAATATGGGTGCGACACATCCTGGGAGGTCTCCAGGATCTCCTTCATCATCTGCTGGACGCTGTCGAAATAGCGCCGGTTTTGTTCGATGTGGCTCATCACGCGCTTCATGCGTGTTGATGAAACCATTTCCATTGCGCCGGTTATCTTTTTCGTCTGATCAACAGCGGCAATGTGGTGACGTATTTCTATCGGATTCGACATGGCTGCCACCGCCTTCCCCAAAGCGCTCAATCACACGCAGCAAATCCGATTTGTCCTCCCCTGTCAGGGAACCGGTGGTGTCAATGCTGTTCATGACCGAGGGCGCATTTTTGTGCAGATATTGCAGCAATGCCGTCCGGACACTGTCGATATCGTTTTTATCGCAGCTTTTGAAGATGCCGGCTGCAACAGCTATCAACAGTGAGACCTGTTCGGAGAGGGAAAATAGCATATCCTGCTTCTGCTTGAGAAGCTCAATCAGGCGTTCGCCGTTTCTGAGCATGTTGGCGGTTGTCTCGTCGATGTCCGCGCCGAATTGCGCGAATACAGCCATCTCGCGGTATTGGGCAACTTCAAGCCGAAGGCTGCCTGAGACCTCGCGCATAGCTTGGCTTTGGGCGGATCGACCGACCCGGGAGACAGACAAACCGACATTAATCGCAGGACGTATGCCGGCGTTAAAAAGCTCGGTCTCAAGATAAATCTGTCCGTCTGTAATCGATATGATGTTTGTGGGAATATAAGCCGATATATCGCCTGCCGTGGTTTCGACAATGGGCAGGGCTGTCATAGACCCGCCGCCCTTTTCCGGGCTGAGCTTTGCCGCCCGCTCAAGAAGACGGCTGTGAAGATAAAAAACGTCGCCGGGGTAAGCTTCGCGGCCGGACGGACGGCGCAGGAGCAAGGACATGGTTCTGTAAGCGACCGCGTGCTTTGAAAGGTCGTCATAAACCACAAGCACGTCCTTGCCCTTGTACATGAACTCCTCCGCTATGGCGCAGGCTGCGTACGGGGCAATATACTGCATAGCCGGGGTGTCGCTGCCGAACGCAGCGACGACGACCGTATTTTCCAACGCGCCTTTTTTATCAAGCGTATGGACAAGGCTCGAAACGGTAGAAGCCTTTTGCCCAATGGCACAGTAGACGCAGTAAACACCGCGGCCTTGCTGATTTATGATCGCCGACAGGGCGATGGACGTTTTTCCGGTTTGTCTGTCCCCGATGATGAGCTCACGCTGACCTCTGCCTACCGGTATCATGCTGTCGATGGCGATTATGCCCGTTTCCAGCGCCGTATCGACGGAGGCGCGGTCCATGATGGAGGGGGCTTCCGTTGCGACGGGTCGGGTATGTTTCGCTCTGATATCACCCTTACCGTCCAGCGGGCGTCCGAGGGGATCAACCACGCGTCCAAGAAGGCCCTCCCCCACAGGTACCTCAGCCACACGGCCCGTAGGCCGCACCACGCTGGCGGTTTCTATTGTACCGCCCAGGACCGTGAAGAAAAGCTTGTGTCATATACCTTACCGTCAATCATCGCGATAAAGCCGCCGATGAGCTTTTCATCTTTGATCACGTCAAAATCGAGCGGTTCGCCAACGAGCGCGGAAAATTCGTCACAGACGAGACGGACCGCCTTTTCGTCAAAGGACGGGGCGATCATAATAACTGGTTTTTTCATTTTTTCCTCATCTCACGGAAAAACTCTTCGGCCAACGCTATATTGTCCGCCTCTGTTACCTGGCGTTTGAGAATACGCGCGGCGATATCAATCGAAAGCTGTGCCACTTCCTGGTGCATTTGTTCCAAAGCCCGGTCCTTTTCTTTTACGATCCGTTCCTGTGTCTCATCAAACAATTTGTCTGCCTGAGCCTTGGCGTCAGAAAGGATGGCTTGCGCCTCCTGCGTCGCTTTTGTTTTGCTGGCGCGGACGATATCATGCCCCTCCTCAACAGCCTTCTCCAGCTGCTGTGCGTATTCCTGTTTGAGCGCTTCGGCCTCATTTAGCCTGGTTTCGGCGTTCGACAGCAGATCGTTGATGCGTCCTGAACGCTCCGACAAAAAGCGGGTGACCGGCATGAACAAAATCAGTCTCAGAAATAGGAAGAGAACAACGATATTGATGATGTGTATAAGGATATCCAGAGGATACAGTTCCACCGATGCCGCCTCCTTCTATATTATTTGGTGAAAAGCATCAGCAGCGCGATAACAAGTCCGTAAATTGCAGCGGATTCCGTCAGGGCCAGACCAAGCAGCAGAATCGAGTTGATTTTGCCCGAGGCTTCCGGCTGCCGCGCCACAGCGTCGACGGCCCGGCCTGTCGCGAGACCCATCGATAATCCAGCTGCGGCACAAGGCAGAAGACAGAGTGCCACACCAATTGCAGTGCTCATTTTTATCCTCCTACTCGGTTGCTTCGTTAATAAATGTGAGAGTCAGCGTTATGAATATAAAAGCCTGTATTAGCGGATGAAATACATTGAAATACAAGCCCAGCGCACTGGGAATGCCTATGGCGTAGTTGCCGAGAGAGCTATAGATAAGGTCGATGACGATCATTCCGCCGAGCATATTGCCGAAAAGACGGGCGGACATGGATACCGGCAACGCAATGTCGGTTATGAGGCGAATCGGCAAAATCGCTGGTGACGGTGAGGCCAGCGCCTTAATCCGGCCTTTCAGCCCCTTCTTTCGAATGCCGTAGACATTGATAAGCACGAACGTCATAAACGCGAGGGAGAAGGTCATTGTGATATCGGCCGCGGGGGTGTGAAAACCGAGCAGCTCAAGAACGGCGCATGTAATCAGGAATGCTGCGATAGTGAATATATAGGCAGAAAAACCGTCACCCATACCGTGCGCTTTACTGTGCACGTAATTGATCACCGCTTCCACGACTGCCTCAAGAGCGTTCTGGGCACCGCCGGGGTGAGCCTTCATTTTCCGGATGACTGTCACACGCAGAACCAGCGCTGTGATGATTAAGAGAGCCATCGCGATCCAAGTCGTGATAATCGTTGTGCTCAGATTCAGACCGAACAGCTCAATCCGCTCGGCAAAGAGATTGACACTAATCCCTTCTTTAATGGGCGTACCGAATAGAATATTCAAAACGCGCGTGACGAAAAGATACACACCTATGACAATCGTAATCGTCGCCAGCGTTTTTGCTCGTGTTTTACCTTTTCCCGGCGTGGTTTCGGTCTGAAGCTTTCTGACGGCGCTCTTCCGCCAGAAAAATCCGGCCACAGCGACAGCCGCTGCGACAAAAAGCAAAATCCAGTCAATCATGGGCATCCTCCCCGTCCCTCTTTTTCAGCCACAGCAGAATAAATCGGGTAAATAAGCCGCCAATCAGTGCTCCTGATATGCCCACACCGGCCCATAGCAGATCCTGTCGTCTCAAAATTGCCACAGCCAGCAAGACGATGAGCGGCAGCAGCAGCTGCAGGAAACCCAGCAATACGGCATGGGGGGTTAAGCCTCCGCTTGTTACGCGCTTTGTGAACCTTGTAAGTAGCCAGAATTGAAAAGCGCCCACTGCGATACCGACAGCAAAGCCGATCACCCCGTCACTCCCTTTCCATGAGCGCTACTCTACTCTCTTGCATATCTAAAATCAACAGAAAAAACATATAAATATATACAAGTATTTTGAGGTATGACTTTGAAATTTATTCTATATGTTTACTTAATATGTTAGAGGCCTTCGTTGGCATTTATTCATGCTCTCCACAACCTTATAAATATGCCGATAAATACTGTATACAGTATTTACCACCGACGTGACGCAATGACGGGGGGTGACGAGATGAACTGTTATACTTTGATAACCATCATTGAAATCCTGTGCATCAATATGTATACGACATACAAGTGTTTAAAGAGGCGGAGGTCGAAGCTCTTTACTTTCCTGATCCTGTGTGTTGTGACAGCTGCGGTCTCGGCTGTGTTATATCCGGTCATTTTGTTATTGCCGGGCATTGATAAAGGTAATGGCCTTTTCATGCTTTTTGGATTTTTATATATCATACCGCTGCATTTTCTTTTTGTTCAGCCGCTCAAGCACCTGATGTTCGTTATGTCCTCGTCGTGGATATACACCATATTCGCTTATTCATTTTCATTTCGCGCGGCGTCGCTGTACCCTACGGAAAATCCGGAGCTCGCAGTTTTAATCATTCAGACAATACTTTTTATTCTGACGATTCCTTATTATAATAAACTGGTGAATAATATTTTTGTTAATATACTTAAGAATATAAACGCAAAAACGCTTGATTCCCTTTTGGCAATCAGCTTATCCTGGTTTATTATTATTTTTCTGGCGAACCTGATTTTTTCAGGTATCAATTCCCGGGCATTGGAGATTATTATACTCTTTGTAATAATCATCAATTCGATCCTGACCTATAAACTGTGTTACAAGCTCGTATCAGTGAATATCAGGGCGAAGGAACTCAGCCAGATCACAAAAATTGATGTCCTTACCCAATTAAAAAACCGCCAGGGTTTCTATGAGGATGTCCATAAAAAAATGAACAGCAATCAGGATTTTGCGATTGTGTTTATTGATCTGGATAATTTCAAGGCCGTTAACGACAAGCGGGGTCATGACGCAGGAGACCGTTATCTGCTGGAGTTTGTCAAAGCCGTAAAGGAGAGGCTCGGGGATGATTACGGTTTTTACAGGCTTCACGGCGACGAATTCATCTGCCTGGCAGACACCCGGGATGTTGAAGCTTTTTGCAGGGAGTTGGAGAAGCTGAGATTCTCAGACAACCCCCATGGCTTAGTATTTAAAGGGTTGAGCCTAGGTTACTCCTCATTTCCCGCCGACAGTGACAATCTCAGCAAGCTCTTGTATCTGGCCGATCTGAGAATGTACCAGCGCAAGAAAGAAAAGCACAGGATATAAGCTGCAGCCCCTGAGAATTACATATATAATTACACAGCAACAGCTTAAATAGAATATTTCGGACAATAAACACAACAATAGAACTGTATTTGGTATAAAGGGAGATTGATGCCCATGACAAACAGAGTACCCAATAGATTAGTCCAAGAAAAATCGCCATATCTCCTACAGCATGCCCATAATCCGGTTGATTGGTATCCATGGGGGGATGAGGCGTTTGATAAAGCAGGACAGGAGGACAAGCCTGTCTTTTTATCTATTGGCTATTCCACCTGTCACTGGTGCCATGTTATGGAGCGGGAATCGTTTGAGGATAAAGAGGTCGCGGAATATCTAAATACCCACTTTGTTTCCATCAAAGTCGACAGGGAGGAGCGGCCTGACGTCGACGCGGTGTATATGCAGGTCTGCCAAGCGCTGACGGGGTCGGGAGGATGGCCGCTGACGGTGTTTCTGGCACCGGACAAAAAGGCGTTTTTTGCAGGAACGTATTTTCCCAAGACGTCCCGGTACGGCATGAACGGGTTGATGGAGGTACTGGCCTCCGTCGTAAAGCTGTGGAAAAGCAGTAGGGGAAAGCTATTGCGCCAGGGTGACCAGATTTTGAAGAGGATTGGCGAAGATAACGGCAGGCAGGATGAGATGATCAAAAAAAGTGATTTTCATACGGCCTTTGAAATCTTCCGGCGAACGTTTGATGAAAAGAACGGAGGATTCGGGCGAGCGCCGAAATTCCCGACGCCGCACAATCTCATGTTCCTGCTGAGATATTATTTTTTCGAGAGGGAACCTGAGGCGTTGGAGATGACAACAAAAACGCTCCGCCAGATGTACCGGGGCGGTGTATTTGACCATGTCGGCGGCGGATTTTCAAGGTATTCCACAGATGACAAATGGCTTGTCCCGCACTTTGAAAAAATGCTTTACGACAACGCGCTGCTGACACTGGTTTATCTGGAGACCTATCAGATTACCGGCGAGGAGCTGTTAAAACAAACCGCGGAGAAAACCCTCCAATATATCCGGCGGGAGATGACAGACGCAGAAGGCGCCTTTTACAGCGCCCAGGACGCCGACAGCGAGGGCGAGGAGGGCAAGTATTATGTATTCAAGCCCGATACCATCAGCGCCGTACTCGGAGAGGAAGACGGTGAATATTTCTGCGAATACTTCGGAATCACCGAGGCGGGTAATTTTGAGGGCGCCAGCATCCCGAATCTGCTGGATAATGATGAATATGACCGGCATGATGACCGGATAGAAGCCCTTATTCCGAAAATTTATGAATTCAGGCGAGAGAGAACGCATCTTTTTAAGGATGATAAGATACTCACGTCATGGAACGCGCTGATGATTGCGGCCTACGCGAAAGCGTATCAGGTGCTGGGAAAAGGGGAGTATTTGAAAACGGCGGAGAAGGCAGCGTCGTTTGTCAAAGAGAAGCTGACTTCCCGGGACGGACGGCTGTATGTCCGCTACCGCGACGGCGAGGCTACCGGTACGGGATATCTGGAGGATTACGCTTATACGGTGTGGGCGATGCTGTCTCTTTATGAAGCAGCGTATGACGCCGTGTATCTGGAAACGGCGGTTAATTATGCGGATACGATGTACCGGTTATTTGAGGACAGGGGAGACGGCGGACTATTTCTCTATGCCGGGGACACCGAAACGCTGCCTCTGCGCCCGAAAGAGACTTACGATGGGGCAATGCCGTCCGGCAATGCAGTTGCAGCGTATTCACTATATAAGATCGCAAGACTGACAGCGGAACAAAAATGGGAAGAGCGCGCGCGGCGTCAGCTGGCGTTTTTAGCAGCATCAGTAAAGGATTACCCCGCAGCCCATTGCTTCGGACTGATGGCGGCGCAGTTGGAGCTCTATCCGTCGAAAGAAGTGATTTGCGCCGTGCCGTCCGTTAAGGACGTCGACGCCGTCAGAAAAGCGCTGTCCCCGATCTTTTTGCCCAATACGGTTCTGCTGGTCAAAACGAAAGACAGTGAGGAATGCATCAATAAGATAGCGCCCTTTGCCAAAGCGTATCTCGTTATGGAAAACAAAACAAATTTCTATATTTGTGAAAACAAGGCCTGCGCGCTGCCGATCACAGATATTGATGACCTGATAAACAAGCTGGAGCACCGCCAGCAAGCGGTCACATAATCGCAATATGAACCAAAATAAGACACAGGCGGAATTGTATCCGTCTGTGTCTTTATGTTGAAACGATTTAGTAACTGATTTTTACCCGATACAAAACTACCGCCATCTCTGCCCGGCTTAATATAGACGTTGGATTGAGCTTGTCGTAGCTCCCCTGGATCATTCCGGCTTTGACGAGTGCTCGAACGGCTTCCAATGCGTATTCTGAAATCTTCCCTCTATCGGTATAGGGCGCTATATCGGCATTCGATCCGGGTATTAGCTTAACGTTGGTGACGAGGAGCGCCCTGTAAATGTACACCATTGCGTCCTGCCTCGTCAGCGGTGAATCGGGTCCGATTCTATTGTCGGTGCCTCTGGCAATGTCTAAGGCTTTGGCAATGGCGATGGCGTCATAATAATAGCTTCCCTTCGGGACATCCGAGAAATTACTTTTTGTGCTGCCTGTATAGCCCATCGCCCTCTGGAGCATCAGCAAAAAGTCGCCCCTTGTCATTTTGTTGACGGGGCTGTACAGATTGCCGCCTGTTCCCATGACAATTCCAGCGTCATACAGGTAATCGATTGCTCCTGCCGCCCATTCATGGGACGGGCCAACATCCGCGAAGTACGCGGAACCGGTCCTGCCGCTGACCTGTATGGCGATATAGCCTGTAAACTGCGTCCCTCCGACGCTGTGAGCGACATATGGTATGTTTACCGTTCCGCTGAAGTCTGCACTTGGTACAAAGGCGACATATCCGATATACGGCGTGTAGTCCATATAATATGTCGTGTCCGGCGATACGGCGGAGCCGCGGCTGCTCATTGACGAATAATCATAATATAGCCGTCCCTCCGCAACCGCGGGGGTTATAAAACGCATGGAGCGAAGGTTTGCCCCCGTCATATTTATACAGGCCGTATTAAAATCTGCGGCCGAAAACCAGACGGCTCTGTTTTCTCCGGTCTTATACGACACCCTGCCGGAGCCGCTGACTGTGATATTGATATAACCCGTGTAAGAGGCGTTGTTTGTGGCAACCCCTGTGTATGAAATCGTCAGCGTGCCGATAAAGCTCGCGGCGGGGACAAACGTCACATCGGAAATTCTGGGCGATTTGTTATAATACAAAACCGAACTTGAAGTGATCGCCGTTCCGGGACTTAAGGGGGAAGAATAACCGTAATAAAGCGTACCGCTGGAAGGGGACGGCAGGGTGAAGTACACATAGTTCAGATTTGCTCCCGTGGAATCTTTACAGGCGGTGCTGAAATCAGAAGCGGAAAATATCTTTGCCGTGTTTTGCTCTGTGGATAAACTGATTGTCGTTGCGGCAGCGTTAATTGTTACAAGGCCGCTGCCTGCGGCGGATGTGCCGTATTCGGTAGACACTGTCCACGTAAAGGCCGCTTGGCCGCTCTGCGTGGCCCTGAATTTCAAAGTGCCGATATCTTCCCGGCTAAATGTCTTGGAGCCTGTAAAAGCCCCGGAGCCCTTATACCAGGTGCCGCAATCGGTTTTGGAGGGCGTGATGACGATATTTGTCAGGGTGCCATTATTGAGATTCCAGCAGCTGCTGAAATCGCTGAGGGCGAAAGTATGTGTCGTCCCAACGTTGATCGTTTTGGAGAGCGGTGCGCTGATTACCGGCGCGGTCACACCCTTGACGGTGATTGTCAGCACGGCGGTACCAACGGCTTTTGATGTATCACCTCCGGCATAAGCGCTGACGATATAGGAGACCGTCCCGCCGGCTGTGGCGTCAAAAACAAGGGAGCCGATGTCCTCTATGGGAATGGGCGTTCCCGATGTATAATTGGCGTAAGCTTTGCCGCTGGTGATTTTCAGTGTCCCGCAGGCTAAGCTACTCCCGGTGACGGACACACTCGTTAAGGGCGTTCCGTCGTTTGCCTTGTACAGTTTCGTAAAATCGGCTGATGAAAACGTGATGTCGTTGATTTTTGTATTCGGCATCGCCCCTGCAACGGTCTTTGCGATTGTCCCGGTAAAAATCGGTTCCTGTCTTGATGCCCGGGCTACGGTAATGCTGTAGGAGGTTGAATGCTGTACAGACGTGTTCCCGCCCTTATAATACGTGACGGACATGACCACCGGCGGCCTGGCTCTGCCGGCGTCACCCACCGATGCCATTGCGCCGGAATGGAAACCGGTGATAACGGAATCGATGGAAGAAGCCTTTTCGATTATCAGACCGGATGATAAATCCAGCGTATTTCCCGCGTAGGAAAAGGGCACCGTCAGCGTCACCGCCCTGGCGTCAGCTTTCGTAATACTAACGGTATCGCTTGAAGAATGACCGATTTTAGTCAATACAAGCTCATCATCGGCAGCAAACCCAAGGGTCGGCAGCAGACCCGTCAGCAGGGTAATCCCCAAAAGAACGGTAAAACATCGAAGCAAAAATCTTTTCACATTATGACCTCCAATATAGATTACAACTCGATAAGACGGCAAGGATTGGAAATAGTTCCCAAATAATTGTGATCTGCCTTGCTCTTTTTTTCTGTTGGAAAATCAAGACGCATGAAAAGCAAAAAGACCGGACGTGCCGGTCTTTTCTAATAATATTATGATGGTGAAACACTTTGCTATTCCAGATTGAGTCTGCGCCGGAGCATGTACCGCGTAAAGATGTACAAAACGATGCCGGTAACCACACTGCTGACGATGCTGAAGATCATACTGGTGTTTACAACACCTGCAACCTCTGTCATGCTGGAACCTGAGTAAAAGGACATGTGCTTCGGCAGCAGGATGAACATGGCGATGGAGCTCACGATCTGGCCGATAATGGACAAGACGATGAAAGCACCGAAGGAGAAAAGGACTCTATGCTTGTTCACAAGCAGGCTTGACGACATACAGGCGTACAGGACGATAATGCCGGATATCAGCGAGATGATGAAGAGAGCAATGATTTCCACAATAAACCAATTAAATTGAACCTGCGTGATGCCGAGCATGTTCAAGCCGGCCGTAATAGCTGCGGGAATATCCGCTAAATCTAAGTCTGTGATTGACATGATTACGATAGAGGCGAAAACAACCACAAGGCTGAGGATATTCCAGATGAAGGCGACGATTAACTTACTCCAGATGAGGCTGTCGGTGGTCACCGGGAGTGTAAACATGAGATAGCCTTCGTGTGTCAGGAGGTTTCTGTAAAAACGAATTAGTGTCAGCAGCAGCACGATGACAAATATGGCGATGATCAGGATAACGGAAACGATGATGCCGATTGCCATCGGCGTTTCAAATCTCAGGCTGCTGAACAGCCGGCTGATGCATGCTGCAAGGATCAGTGCGCCGAAGAGCGGCAGGCATATTCTTCCGGTCGCCCGGAATTCGTACCTAATAAGTTTACCTAACATCTGAACACCTCCCTGAATAGCGCGTCCACAGAGACACCCTTTTCTTCGCGTATGTCGTCTACAGTCGAGGTCAAAACAATCTCGCCGTCCTTGAGAAAAATAACGTCGTCCAGAATAGGCTCGATATCGTAGATCAGGTGTGTCGAGATGACGACAGTGGCCTCCGTGTTATAGTTTTTTATAATCGTATTGAGAATATAGTCGCGGGCTGCCGGGTCGACGCCGCCGATGGGCTCGTCGAGCAGATACAGCTGGGCATTACGCGCCATGACGAGGACGAGCTGAACCTTTTCCTTTGTCCCTTTTGACAGTGTCTTGAGCCTGGCTTTTCCGTCTATTTTGAGGTTGCTGAGCATATCGTAGGCCTTATTGGGATCAAAATCCTTATAAAAATCCCTAAAGAAGCTGATGATATCCGTGACGCGCATCCAGTCATTGAGGTATGTGTGCTCCGGCAGGTAGCTGACGACGGCCTTAGTGCCGATACCGGGTGTCATGCCGCTGATTTGAAGAGAGCCGCTTGTGGGCGTAATCAGATTGTTGCAGAGCTTAATGAACGTGCTTTTACCGCTGCCATTAGGCCCCAGAAGACCGACGATGCGCCCCTTTTCCAGTTTCATGCTGACGTTGTACAGTGCTCTGAGCGGGCCGTAATGCTTAGTTAAGCCGTGACATTCAAGTATAGCCATTACCCGTTACTCCTTTACCCTTTTTTCCAGGAGGGTCAGCGTCTCTTCCCATGTAAACCCAATCCCGGCCATTTTTTTCAGGAACTGTTCGATTTGTTCGATTGCCAGTGTGTTTTTCGCCTGTTTGATCATATTATCATCCTCCGTCACAAATCTGCCGCTTGTTCTCTGGGTGTAGACGAGGCCATCCTTCTCCAGCTCTGCAAGTGCTTTTTGAAGCGTGTTCGGGTTGACTGCCGCTTCCGCCGCCAAATCCCTGACGGTGGGGAGTTTTGCGCCCGCCGGGTATTTCCCTGATACAATCATCAGTAAAAGCCGCTCTTTTAGCTGTACATAGATTGGTCTGTCAGATTCAAAATGCCAATTCATTTAATCACCGCCTGTATTATTGTATTAAGCGCCTAATACAATAATACACTAATCCGTCGGTTTGTCAAGTAGCTTTTTCAAAAAAATAAAATAATTTTCAAAATGATCGCTGTTGTTTTTATGGTATCGCGGTTATAGTATGAAAAGAGAGCGCGGGGCTTCATATTCGGACCCGGTTATCGAAAGGAGTAATTACCATGCTTTACGTAATAAGACAACGGCTCGGCAAGCTGACGGAGACTGCCTTCCGATTTCCGGTGACCATTCTGTTTCTGGTCGCGGCGGCTGTAATAACTGCAATGTCGATCAGTGGTCAGGAAACGCTGAACCGCTATATTATGACATGCGGTGTCGGTGCCGCGGCATGTGCAGCAACCCGGGTTTTGTATGAACGTTTTTTTACCGGCAGACTTTATCGGTTCGCTATGGCTGCGGCGGGGCTTGTCATCGCGCTGCTTTTTTTCCTGTCTGTTCGGACATTGCCGGAAAACAGACCGGAGCTAATTATCCGCCCCGCGGTCACCATGTTCGCGCTCTTTATCGCATTTGTATGGGTCGGCGTCATAAAAAGCCGGTACGGCTTTGACGAGAGCTTTATGGCGGCATTCAAAGCGCTTATTCAGGCCGTATTTTTCTCAGGCATTTTGTTCTTAGGATGTGTGGCGATCATCGCCGCTGTTGACACGCTCATCACGCCCGTGAACGAGGACGCTTATGCACACACGGCCAACATTGCCTTTATAATAATAGCGCCTCTTATCCTCCTGTCACTGATCCCCGTTTACCCCGGAAGAGCGGCAAACGGCGACCCTGATGACAAACAGGCGAAGCTGATTGAAAAGCGCACCGGCAGCCCGAAATTCCTGGAGGTGCTGCTCTCGTATATTATAATTCCGCTGGCAGTTGTCTTTACTTTAGTGCTTCTCATCTATATCTTACTGAATATCGGCGGCAGCTTCTGGACTGACAATCTCCTCGAACCCATGCTCATTGCTTACTCAATTACCGTTATCATCGTGACGCTCCTTGTAAGCCGGATTGAAAACAAGCCCGCCGTCCTGTTCCGGATGATTTTCCCAAAGGTCCTCATGCCAATCGCATTATTCCAGGTAATTGCCTCAATTCTGCTCCTTAAAGACATCGGGATCACCTACGGGCGCTATTTTGTCATACTCTACGGCGTCTTCGCCGTCTTCTCCGGTGCCGTGCTCAGTCTGAGGCCGGCGGGCAAAAGCGGCGTCATTGCATTGGTGCTGGTCGCCCTGTCTGCCGTATCTCTCATACCCCCGGTTGACGCGTTTTCGGTCAGCAGGAACAGCCAAATCGCAGCGCTTGAAACAACGCTTGAAAAAAACGGGATGCTGCAGAGCGGTGTCATAACGCCGGACGGGAGCATCCCTGATGAGGATAAAGCAAGGATTATTACATCAATCCGTTATCTGAATGAAACGGAGGAGCTTGGCGCTGTCCCGTGGCTTCCGCCGGATTTCAACGGATACGACGACGCTGAATTCTATGAGACATTCGGTTTTTATATGTATTCTGCGACTCTGCCCGGGAGCGCATATGTCAGCGTCTACTTGGACAGTAACAGCGCGCTCCCGGTCGGCGGGTATGACGTTTTGATGCAGGTGTCGGTTCCTGTTTCGAACAAGCCTGGGGTTATGGAAAGTCCATTTGAAATCAGCGGCATGGCATATGCTTTGATAACCGAAGCTTCGGACGAAGACACTGTCCTCATCGTCAGAGACAGCAGCCGCGGGGAGCTCATCCGGTTTGATACGGGCAAAGTCTTTGAGCGTTACGCTGATTACGAGCCGGAAAAGGGATTTCTGACACTGGAGGAGGCAGCGTTCACTGAAGAAAACGAGAACGCGGCACTCATGGTCATCGTCCAGAACGCGGGTTTTACCAAAACACCCGGGATTACCGATAAAAATGCGCTGCTGTATGTGCTTGTAAAGATCAAGCAGCCGATGATGTGATATTCTGCAAAGCTAAGCCTCAATAGAGTTCCGCTGCTGTTACAAATAATCCGCAAGCCAAAAGGCCTGCGGATTATTATGTTGCTCTTTATATTTTGTGGAACGTCGGATAATCAGCTTTGCAGGCAGAGCAGCATCCGGGCGATCTGGACAGCGTTTGTGGCGGCGCCCTTGCGCACGTTGTCCGCGACGACCCAGAGGTTCACACCGTTTTCGAGATCCTCCCGACCCTTGAGACCGGCACCTGAGACGGCTTGGTATGTGGAACAAACGATGCGTTTGATACCGTAAGCGTCGCGGATGGGCTTCAGGGCGACAGTTGCGGGAATCACGTTACAATTTGGATCGGCAATGATGCCGTGCTGCTTCCATACGTCGCCCGGGTTCACCTCCGGTACCACCAACGGCGCGGAAGGGTCTGTCCAAGCGAGACGCTGGTCATCAGCCCGACGGACAGTAATTCAGCGGCGATCAGGACGATCACCCCCTTCAAAAAATAAAACACCTTATCGAAACGGTCGTCCGATAAGGTGTTGATGATTGCGACACCCGACTACCAAGAGAGCTCAACCCTTGTCGCCGGCCGGTGACGGCAGACTACGAAGGCAAACCCAGCATGGTCACGGTGGTTGTCTGATAGATTATTTTAAACTAGCGAATCCATCATCAAATAGATTTACCAGATAATACCGCAACGGTAATGAAATGTAAACTATCATATTTTATGACAGTCAGTGACGTTTTGCCATGTTCCGCTGGATTAGCTTTACAAGCTCGACGATGGGGATGACAAGGATGGCAAGACCAAGGGCAACCGCATATTCGGCGATGCTGATATGCTCGAACTCAAAAGCCCGCTGCAGGAACGGCACGTAGATGACGACCGTCGTCAGAACAAGGCTCGCTACAGCCGCCCAGTTGAGGAACCTGTTTTGGGTGCCGAGCGTAAAGATACTGCTGCGCCGCGAGCGCATGTTGAGGCTGTGGAAAATTTCCGCCATGCTCATCGTCAGAAACGCCATTGTCGTACCGTCCGCGCTGTTGGCAATCTCCCATCTTCCCGACTCCATAAAGTGACCGATGAAATAGGCGGCCAGCGTCAGGATGGAGACCAGCAGGCCCTGGTAAGCAATATCGAAACCCATTCCACCGGCAAATACGCCGTCTTTCGGGGAGCGGGCGGAGCGTGACATAAGATTCGGCTCCGCTTTTTCCATACCGAGCGCCATTGCGGGGATACTGTCGGTGACGAGATTGATCCAAAGCAGATGCACCGGCCGCAGGATGGAGAAGCCCATGAGCGTCGCGACAAAAATGCTGATGACCTCGCTCATGTTGGAGCTCAGGAGGAACTGAATAACCTTGCGGATATTGTCGTAAATACGGCGGCCCTCTTCAACGGCGCTGACGATGGTGGCAAAATTATCGTCGGCCAGTACCATATCGGCAACATTCTTTGTGACGTCTGTGCCGGTGATGCCCATACCGACGCCGATATCGGCTGATTTGATGCTGGGCGCGTCATTGACGCCGTCACCCGTCATGGCGGTCACAAAGCCGGCGTTTTTCCAGGCGTTGACGATGCGCACCTTATGCTCCGGCTGCACGCGGGCATAGACGGATATCCGGCGAAATCGCTTTTCAAATTCCTCATCGGACATATCGCCCAGCGCGGAACCGGTAATGGCTTCTGTGTCCCCGGTCAAAATCCCCAGTTCCGTCGCGATGGCGATGGCGGTATCGATATGGTCGCCGGTGATCATGATGGGACGGATACCGGCGGTGCGGCATTTATCGATGGCGGCTTTGACCTCCGGCCGGACGGGGTCGATCATGCCGGTCAGGCCGATAAAGCACAGCTCCTGCTCAAGGTCGCCGGCTTCGAAGCTTTCCGGTGGGTTTTTATATGTCCTTTTAGCTGCTGCCAGTATACGCAAAGCGCGGCTTGCCATTTCCTTGTTGGCCGTCAAAATTTCTTCCCTATCATTATCGGTCAGGACACGGATGTCACCATCTTTTAAGATGTGGGTGCATTTTTTCAGAATTTCATCGGGTGCGCCTTTGGTATACTGCACAACACTGCCATCGGCATGCAGATGAACGGTGCTCATCATTTTACGCAGACTGTCGAAGGGCGCCTCGCCGATACGCGGAGAATCGATGCGGAGCTGATCCTTGATGAGCCCCATTTTTGCTGCCCAGGCGACAAGGGCGGCCTCGGTCGGCTCGCCTGTCACGCTGCCGTCCTCATTGAGTTCGGCGTCGGTGCATAAGGCCATAGCCGTCGCCAAAAGAGCCGCATCAGTCGTATATTCATCGACAACCGTCATCTTGTTTTGTGTGAGTGTGCCTGTCTTATCAGAGCAAATGATCTGGGCGCAGCCAAGTGTCTCAACGGCTGTCAAGCGCCGGATAATAGCGTTACGCCGGCTCATGTTTGTCACGCCGATGGACAGCACGATTGTCACTACGGCTACTAAGCCCTCCGGGATGGCCGCCACCGCAAGGGAAACGGCAATCATTAACGAATGCAGCAGTTGGTCTCCGCGCAAGAGGCCGACGGCAAAGATAACAACACAGATACCAAGGACAAGATATGTCAAAATCCGGCTCAATTGAGCCAGCTGGATCTGCAGAGGCGTCTGCCCCTGCTCGGCACGCGTGAGCGCGTCGGCGATCTTGCCCATCTCGGTGTCCATGCCTGTGCCGGTGATGACGGCGGAGCCGCGGCCATAAACGACGGTGCTGCCCATATAGACCATGTTTTTGCGGTCACCCAGCGGGACATCGCTCTGTCCCCCCAGACCGATGGCGTCAATATATTTGCTGACAGGGACGCTTTCACCCGTGAGGGCGGCCTCTTCGATCTTCAGACTGGCACTTTCCAATATGCGCCCGTCGGCCGGCACGGCGTCTCCGGCTTCGAGCAAAACCACATCGCCGACAACAATGTCTTCACTCTTGATTATGGTGATTTTTCCGTCCCGCAGCACCTTGCTGGTAGCCGCGGCCATCTGCTGAAGCGCCTCTATCGCTTTTTCGGCTTTATTCTCCTGATAAACGCCAAGGATAGAGTTGACAATAACGACAAATAGGATGATAAACACATCTGCGGGGCTTTCGCCCTCCAAGACAGATGTAACAGCGGAAATGACGGCGGCTGCGAGCAGAATAATAATCATAGGATCGGCCAGCTGTTTCAGGAAACGTTTGATGACAGAGTCTTTTTTTCCTTCCACCAGCTTGTTCCTGCCATTTGCCTTAAGCCGTTTTTCAGCCTCGGCGGCAGATAAACCCGACATGGAACTGTTTGTTGCGCTGATTACATCTTCGATTGTCTGGCAATAGTGTTTCAAAGTCATCCCCCTATAATTTCTTTCTGGATAGTATTTGATGAAGCGCATTAAAAAAACACGGATAGGATTTTGCCTACCCGTGAGTCTGGTCATTTCATTCAAGCCAGACGGAACATCCGCCATGCGTGTTGACTTGAAGCGCGTTGCAGCGCCGACTACTCCCCCACAGAGCCAATATTTAACTGTAGTTTAGCATGCCCGTTTTTTGTTGTCAATATTTTCTGCATCGGTATATCCACGCTTTTTCTGCTTGTATATTACCACAAATTTGAAATAATTTCAAGTCTTGTTATGTCTTTTTCCCGGGACTATAGTGATTGTGAGGTGATGTAATTGACAGATTCATTTGAGTTGTCACTGAGAAATACCGAGCGTCTCAGCGCCGCCGAGGAGCTGCGGCAGACGAACGCCGTCACGGGGCAGTTCGGCCTGATGTTCTCAGAAGAGCAAATTGCAGCTATTGTGGAAAAACGTTTTGAGGCGCTAGACGCCACCGGGCGCGTCGAGTTCGGGCGGGGCGTCACAAAAATGCTGATCGAAGCTTTCTGCGATTCCCCCTTTATCTATCAGGAGAATTACGAGGAGACGATTCTGGAGCTGCTGGATTCCTTTTATTACTTTAAGAACGAGTCGGAGGATCGCATCCCGGATGACGAGCTGATCGCCATTATGCGCCGCCATTTTGATACGATCTGCCAGGGCTCGCTGGACTATTTAAGCGGCACGACCCTGGAGGACCTCTGCCGCAACACCCGGTACGGCTATGAGGCGGACGACGGCCCGTTGTTCTGACCGCAGGCGGTACTATATATTGAAGAGACCGACCCCTGTGTCGGTCTAATTCTTATGATCGCAGGTGTACTCAATGGAAGATGAAGAAAGGCTCCTGTTTGCAGGTACAAACCTTGAAAATGTTCTGTCACCCGCCGAGACTTTAACAATACAGGCCAAGCTGTGGGATGTGCTGGCAAAGCGCGCCGAGAGCTATACGATGGGCGGCAGCAGCTCCGTTTGCACCGAAGCGGCGCAGGAGCTGTTGAGATCCGCCGCGTTCGTCATCCGCCACGGCCTGGCGCGAGGCTGGACCATGGATGCCAATCATAGTCGCGAGAACACACCGGAAGCGCTTAAAGCGCGTCTGCTGGGTGACGATTACGACACGCTGCTCAAGTCAGGGCTAAAAGCAATTGAAGCGCTTGTCAGGGAGGGCGAGGCGCTTTTGGAATCGGCGAACAAAACGGCAATTGCTGTGGAAAACCTTGCGTATCACAATACACTGAAGGAACTGGGCGTCTTTTTCAAGCGGTACCATTACCACCATTTCGCACACAATATCCCCTGCATGCTCGATTACCCGCTGGCTTGCCCTGTTAACGAAGCGCTTCTTGGCATTGACTATATCAATGAATATCTGCGCCGCCTTTTAATTGAAAATGACTTCTGCAGCCGTTTTGACGCCGGGACAGTCACGGCGCTGCTCAGAAGCGCCGCTCCCGATTATCGGGATAACCTTCTGAATATTTACGAGACAGTGGCCGCCAACGCCCTGTCCCTGACGCTGTTGGGCGGCGATGTCAAATCCCTCGACGTCACGGAGCGGGACATCATCAGGCTGTACGCGCTGCTTTGCACCCCGGCGGGAAGCATCGCATCAGAGTTCCGCTCGGCGGCGTTCGTTCTTTGTGATGTTCTTAAAATCAATGGCGCGGCGTCGAAAAACTATCTTGCGGACACAGCAGAGGCACTCGGCGCTCAAGTGAGCTTGGCGCTTCATACAAAGCGGCTCGTTTGCATTTTTCCACCGTTATACCGTGAGGAGGCCGAAGAGGAGAAGCAAGTCGTCACTTTTATAGACAACGCGCCCATGGACAACGAAAAGCTGCGCGCCCTGATCGACGAAATCACCTCCTGCCATCACGTTTCCGATAAAATCGCCCTGGCGCGGCAGCACGCCGGGAGCCTGCGGGACTGGGCCGAGATTCTGGGTATCTGCTTCTGGGGCGACGAGCTCAAGGCGTTGTTCATGTCCTTCTCTGAGGTCGAGCTCGACCTGCTCCTGCGCTTTGTCCGCGAAAAACAGCAGAAATATCCTGAGTGGATCTCTGAGACGGGGTGGGAAACCGCGTTCACAGAGTTTAAGAGAGAATCGGAGGCATAAAGCCATAAATCGGTTTCAATAAACCTCCTCGTTGTATGCCCGCATCCACCAATCGATCTGGAGGAGCCAGGCCAGGGGTTGGGGGCGTTCATCAGCTGGCCGAACCAGGGGATATCCGTCTCACGTATGACGTCGTCGTCTTAGTTATGCTTCAATACATGGCCGATACACTCATGTGGTGCGCGTACCCGCCGATCAATGCAGCTGTTCGGCGAAGGCATTACAGAGCCGGCCGATTTCATCCGGGTCAGCACAGGCGGAGTAAATGCCGTGGAGCGCATCCAGATATCCTTTCGCTTCAGACAGGCGCTTTGTCCCGTTTTGTATGGCCTGCTTATACCGTCCTGCAATATCCGCAAGCTCTTTTTCATATTTTTCGTCGGTTCCGGGTGCGATACAAGCAGCATACATATCAATCACCTCGTCCTCCGGCCGGGACGGCGCATATAAATGCGGCGCAGTACTGTCGAACAGGCATTTATCCAGCTCAGGCCATATGATCATATCCAGGCTGTTTGAATCGAAGGCGCACGAGTATATCTCCGTATTCAGACCCCGGGCACTTGATGATACGGCCAGTTTTTTTAATAACGTTGATTTCCCCGAACCGGGGCGGCCCTTAAGCAGATATCGCTTTGAAACACCCCCTGTGAGGCTGCCGGCGTAATCAATTGCTCCGGATGGCGTACTCGCGCTGAAAAATCGTTCCTTCACGACGGGCAATTTGTCAAACCGCGAATCCCCGAGCACCAGCGCCGCGGTTTCGGAAGCCAGTTCATCTGCTTTTTGAAAATCCATGTTTTCAATATAGATGCGTTCCCATTCGTCATGAACACCAAGGGCGTCACGGAAGCATTGGAATGCTCTTTCATGGTATTTTCCGATTTCCGGTATGATTGTTGACAGCGGCTCCTCCAGTTCATTCAGGCGGCTGCCGTCCAGGGCGGTATCCGTATCGATATAGCTAGCCTCGGGGTCTGATGTGATCAGCTTTGAATAATGAAGGTCCGTCCCGTCAATGACAGCCAGCTTCAAATCCGGCAAGATGATTCCGTCATAAGTGTCGGGGGCTGTCGGACAGTGAAGGTATTCCGCCTTAATACCGGCTTTTTCGCATTCTGCGGCGATGGGGGGCATAATGCAAGCTTTCCCTGATCCCGGCCTCCCCCGGAGAATATACAATCTTTCCACACCCCGGAGATTTGAGGATAATTTGTTGACAAATCCCTGTGCCGTATTTCCATATACAAAATAATGCCTGTCGCAGCCGGCCATAGATTCATGAACTCCTTCCAGATTATGATGCATTTATAAGTATATGAATCACACATTTGAAATAGACTGTTTATTGACAAGAGAATTATCAGATGGTATGATTATTTCACAGTTGAATAGTTACCGCGCCTGTTGGTCTAAGGGCTTATGTTTTAATAACAGCCGCCTATGAACGATTGGCCTGAGCAAGCAATCTAAAGTATTGTCTGTTCACGGGGTCGATGTTGGAAACGATACGGCCTTCACATTTGAGAAGGAAACAAACCACGATACTTTCCGGGGATACCGACCTTCGGTATTATCACCGTTTAGTGACAGCCTGTTTGATACTCTCAAAACAGGTTGCTTTTATTTTTACAGTCAATTTCACTTTTACAACCCCGGGCTTTCTTCCTCTAATAGCCGGGTATCTGTTATGGGGACGGATACCCGGCAGGTGAAGTGAAGGGAAAGCGTTGGGCTGCGGTACAAGCTTGAGAACATCGTATAAATTGATATAATGAATAGGCAGAATAATAAAAAGCCGGTGCGGGGTGAGAAGAGCAGATGCTTACGAATATTGAAATAGAGCAGGCGGTAGATATGCTGTGTGCGCTTAATGTGCCGTATAGAACTGAAACAATTAAGCTGGCGGACGCACAGGGCAGGATCCTTGCCGCCGATATCAGGGCGGTCATACCGTCGCCGCCATTTGACCGAAGCCCTTATGATGGCTATGCTTTCCGTGGCGAAGATACGGCAGGCGCGACGCGGAAAAAGCCTGCGATTTTGAAAATAACCGAGGAGATCCCGGCGGGCAAGCCTGGCAAAATTGATATAATGCCGGGATATGCGGCCAAAATACTCACAGGCGCGCCGATCCCAAATGGCGCGAATGCCACGATTAAATACGAGATTACGGAATTCTCGCCAACAGAGGTCAGAATATTTGAGCCCGTGGCTCCAAATACCGATGTGGTATATGCCGGGGACGATATCAGGGAAGGCTCATGTATCGCTGAAAAAGGGACGGTGATTACGGCGCCGCACCTGGGCCTTTTGGCCGGGCAGGGTATATCTCAGGTATCTGTCTATAAAAAACCGGTGATTAAGATCCTGAATACGGGATCGGAACTCCTGGAAGTCGGCACACCTCTCAGACCTGCAATGATCTACAACAGTAACGTCTATACGCTGAGCGGGTACCTGCGGGACGCGGGTGCGGAGCCAGTAAACGCCGGTATTGTGGAGGATAACCCGAATGTCATCGCCGAAAGAATAAACGCCGCGCTCTTATCGTCGGATATGGTTGTCACAACCGGCGGCGCGTCGGTGGGCGATTATGACTGGGCTGTTACGTCGGCCTCCATGACGGGTGCTGACATATTGTTTTGGAAAACCAATATGAAGCCCGGCGGTTCTCATATGGCAGCCGTAAAAGACGGCAAACTGATACTCAGCCTCAGCGG
>CAZVLO010000001.1:46925-55721 GCA_964628265.1 uncultured Papillibacter sp. | reverse complement strand
ATCCAGAGGCCTATAAAGAGCTGGCCTGGCTCAGCGGCAATCCGGGCGCCGCCGTTCTCGGGCTTCTCAGGATTGCACTTCCGTATATCAGGAAGCTGTGCGGGAGGACGGATATATTTCTGACCCCCATTGATGTTATTTTAAAGGAACCATTGAAAAAGCCCAGTCCGAAACGGCGTCTGCTGAGAGGCCGGTTGGAATATATCGATGGAAAAGCATATTTTGCTGAAAACGAGGGTCAGGGCAACGGTGCCGTGTACTCACTCCTTGGGTGTGACCTGCTGGGGGAAATTGAAGCGAAAAGCCCGCCCCTGCCTGAGGGGACGCTGATGAAGGCCTACCGTATTTAAGCGCGTAAGAAAAGATAACAGAAGAGCCTCCCGGCATCAAAAGGGCGGCAGGAAAGCATACAGGTACCGATATGAAAGATGAATTTGGGAGAGAGATATATTACCTTAGGCTGTCGGTGACAGATCTATGCAATCTCCGGTGCGTCTATTGCATGCCGGAGACAGGTGTGGATAAACGCTGTCACAGCGAGATCCTTTCCGTAGAGGAGATTGAGGAGATCGTCCGCGCAACGGTGGAGTGCGGCATCCGTAAGGTTCGGGTCACGGGCGGTGAGCCGCTTGTTCGCAATGGCATCCTTGAAATCTGCAGGCGTATATCGGCGATTCCCGATGTCCAGGAGCTGTGCATCACGACGAACGGCGTTCTTCTGCCCCGGTATGCCAGACAGCTCAGGGAAGCGGGTGTATCGAGGCTCAATATCAGTCTGGACACGATGGACGGAGAAAAGTACAGGAAGATCACCCGCAACGGGAGTCTGAAGGACGTCCTTGACGGTGTTGACGCAGCCCTGGAAGCTGGTTTTGACAATATAAAAATTAATACCGTTCTGATGGGCGGGATCAATGACGCGGAGATCCCCGCGCTGCTTGAGCTTACGAAGAAAAGCATCAATGTCCGCTTTATAGAGCTCATGCCCATCGGCGAATGCGCCGGATGGAGCAAGGAGCGGTTTATCAGCAACTCAAAAGTGCTGGAGATGGCGCCAGAGCTGTATGAAGTCGGATCTTCCGGCGTCGCGATGCTGTACCGGCTGCCGGGAGGGACCGGCACCGTCGGACTCATCAGTCCGATCAGTTCCCATTTCTGCCCGTCCTGCAACCGCATCAGGGTGACATCCGA
This sequence comes from uncultured Papillibacter sp., assembly GCA_964628265.1. GTDB lineage: Bacteria > Bacillota > Clostridia > Oscillospirales > Oscillospiraceae > Sporobacter. The sequence continues at coordinate 54,530 of CAZVLO010000001.1, read as the reverse complement.
CGGCATGCTCAAGCCGTGCCTCCACTCCTCGGACGAGGTCAACCTGAGGGGCCTGCACGGGCAGGAGCTCGTCGATACGATCAGAAACGCCATCAGAATCAAGCCGAGACAACATCATCTCGACGGAAATTCCATGAGCGAGAGCAAACGAAATATGAATGCGATTGGGGGGTAGGTGAAACGTTTTTTTCACTTACCGAACGGGGGGTTATAAATGTCAGAACTAACACATTTCAATGATCAGGGCCGGGCAAAGATGGTGGATGTGAGCGGCAAGGACGCGACGCTGCGTACAGCTGTCGCCGGTGGTACGGTCATTGTCAACGAGGAAACCTTTCGTCTTATTGAAGCCGGACGGATAAAAAAAGGCGATGTCCTTTCCGTCGCTCAGGTGGCGGGGATTATGGCTGCCAAGAAAAATGCTGATCTGATCCCGATGTGCCACCCGATTGTGATTACCGGCGTCGATATCGCTTTCGAGCTTGACAGGGAACGTTGCATGATCCACATGACGGCGACCGTGCGCTGCAAGGGCGAAACAGGCGTCGAAATGGAGGCGCTGACCGCGGTGTCTGTCACGGCGCTCACCATCTACGATATGTGTAAGGCGGTACAGAAGGATATCGTCATCGACAACATCCGCCTGATTCATAAGAGCGGTGGGAAAAGCGGAGATTATAATAGGCAAGGAGAGACTGTCTGATGGCTGTTGTTACTGCGGTTTGTATCAGTGAAAAAAAGGGCGTTCAGAAACGCGCCGTACCGGAAATTACGGTAAAGAAGAATCACGGGATTGAAGGAGATGCCCACGCGGGTGACTGGCACCGTCAGATCAGCCTACTGGGAGAGGAGAGCGTTGACAAGGTCCGCCCGCATTTACCGAATCTGAAGGTCGGTGCTTTCGCAGAAAATATTCTGACACAAGGCATAACCCTTTACGAGCTGCCTGTCGGGACGAAGCTGCGCGTCGGCGGGACGCTTTTAGAAGTTACGCAGATTGGAAAGGAATGCCACACAGGCTGCGCCATTAAAAAGATCACCGGCGATTGCGTTATGCCCAGGGAAGGTATTTTTGCTGTTGTTCTGGAAGAAGGAACGATTAAAGCCGGGGATACTGTCGAGGTTGTATGAGAAAGATACATGTTGAAAAAGCAGTCGGAGAGATCCTCTGCCACGATATGACGGGCATTTCTCCGGGTGGCTTTAAAGGAGTCGTGTTTAAGCGCGGCCATGTCATTACACAGGCTGATATTCCGGCGCTTCTCAATATCGGCAAGAGCCATATCTATGTCTGGGAGCCGGATGCCGATGAAATCCACGAGGACGACGCGGCGCTGGCGCTGGCCGAGGTCATCTGCGGCGGTAATATCAGTTTTGACAGCAAACCGTCCGAGGGCAAAATCCAGCTCAACGCAGCCGTCGACGGGCTGTTCCGTCTCAATCGGGAGGCGCTGAAAAACATTAACAGCGTGCCGGATTATACCGTCGCCTGCCTGCCGAATGACACCAGAGTGACAAAAAACCAGAAACTTTGCGGCCTCCGGATCGTCCCCCTTGTGACAAAGCGGGAAAACGTCAGCGCGGCGGTAAATATCGCCAGAGAGAATTTCCCCGTATTTGAGGTTCTGCCGTTCAAGCCGCTTAAATGCGGCGTTATTATCACCGGCAGTGAGGTTTACTACGGGCGCATACAGGACAGGTTTGAACCAATCATGCGGCAGAAGCTGCAGAGCTACTGCGCTGAAATACTTGGCTTTACCAAGTGTCCCGATGATCTGGATATACTGCTTGACGCCATCGACAGTTACAAGAAGCAGGGCGCTGAGCTGATCCTTCTCACGGGGGGAATGTCGGTGGACCCGGACGACCTGACACCCACGGCCATTCGCCGCACCGGCGCCGAGATTATCACTCAGGGCGTTCCGATGCAGCCCGGTAACATGCTGACAATGGCATATCTTGGCGATACGATGCTCGTAGGCGTGCCGGGTGCGTCCATGCATTCCCCGACGACAAGTCTGGATGTTTTTTTGCCCCGGATATTCGCGGGAGTAAAAATCACAAAAGAAGAAATTCCCGGTTACGGCGAGGGCGGCTTATGTATGGGCTGTACCGAATGCCGCTATCCCGTCTGCTATTTCGGACGGAGCTTCAACTGAAAGAGGTGCGGCAATTATGTATACGGCTGCTGTTATTACAGTCAGTGACAAAGGTGCGGCGGGTCTGAGGGAGGACACGGGCGGTCCTCTTGTTCAGGGGATGCTGAGGGACGCGGGGTATGAAATTGCATACACCGGCATTGTCCCTGATGAACAGCCGGAAATTGAGAAGGCGCTTGTATATTGCGCCGATACGCTGGATATTGCCCTCGTCGTCACCACGGGCGGCACAGGCTTTTCACCCCGGGATGTGACGCCGGAGGCTACCATCGCCGTCTGTAACAGGATGACGCCGGGAATCCCTGAGGCCATGCGCTATGAGAGTCTTAAAATTACAAACCGCGCCATGCTGACGCGTCAGCAGGCCGGCATACGCGGACGGACACTCATTGTCAACCTGCCCGGCAGTCCCAAGGCGATTCGTGAGAATTTCGCCGTCTGCCTGCACGCGCTTGACCACGGGCTTGAAATGCTCAGAGACAAAAAAGGTGATTGCGCCACACCGCCGGGTTAAAAATAAACGTTCATTTTTTCAGAACTGCCGGCATCTGTTCGTCGTTAACTTGCTGCATAGGGGGCGCCGTTTTCGGCGTCCCGTTTTTATTTTCGGTTCTGTTTTTGAATTGTTTACCCTCAACAGCTTATAATAATAGTAGCTGGATGTGAGGTGAAAAGATGAAAAACAAGCATGACCGCGATACAGAGAATAAGCGAATAATCCAGTTGGGTGTTAAAACGGAGCCCAGTTCCAATGCGGATAACCAGGACCATAACAAAAACCATAACACGAGAAAAGTATCGATGGGGCCGAATACAAAAAGATAAGGCAGGGATATAAATATGAGCAGCGGTAATAAAAAGCACACAAAAAAAAGAGACAAACTGAGCGACGGAAAATTCAGCTCTAAAAACATCAGCCATGACCCGAACGCAGAGAGCGCCAGAGCTGTTTTCGGATTGAAAGATGATGAAAACAATAAGTAGGGCAGATAAAGAAAAAGCCGCTCAGCTGTTTTCAAGGATCGAAGAACACCTTCTCTGTGAAGAAGAGCCGTCCGTAGCGCTCAAAGATATGCTAAAAACCGGTGACTTTGACAGCTACCCCTTTTCCATGCTTAAAAAGCTGGGAGAAGCCGAGCAGTCACCGGTACATCATCCGGAGGGTAACGTCTGGAACCATACGCTCCTTGTCGTTGACGAAGCCGCAAAGTGCAGACAGGAGAGCAGCGACCCGAGAGCTTTTATGTGGGCGGCGCTTCTCCACGATATCGGGAAGCCGACAACAACAAGGAGCCGTAAGGGACGGATTACGGCATATGACCATGACAAGGTCGGCGCGGAACTGACCGACGATTTTTTGTCAGCCGTGACGGATGACAAGCTGCTGATCGATAAAGTTGTTCAGCTTGTCAAATATCATATGCAGATTTTGTATGTCATTAAGAATATGCCTCTTAAGGACATCGCCGGTATGAAACGGCATTCGGATATCCGTGAGGTCGCGCTGCTGTGCCTGTGTGACAGACTGGGCAGAGCAGGCATTAACCGCGATAAAGAAGAAGCGCAGGTCGAAATGTTTATCAGTATATGTGAAAATCAATAAATCAAAGGAGATTTCCATGGCAAAAGCAGGAATGAGAAGGCCCGACCCGTCGGAACCTCACGGGACGGAGAGCAATCGAAAAACGCATTTTCCCAAAAATCAGGTAAAGCCCGTCGATGAGTTGCAGGGGAAGGCCAAGTTCACAAAGGAAAAGGCAAACCCGATTCTGTATGAAGGACGCGACGACTCTTACCGCTCGGTGTGAAGACGAAAGGGGACCTCTGGTTTATATGAAAGCGAGCGCTTATTTTACGATTGACGACCTGGGCGGAAAACACGGAATATACAAGCTGAAGCGTGAGCTGGACACACTGTGCGGTGTCCTGTCGGTGAGCGTCAGCGAAAAAACGAACAGCGTCGCCGTCGATTACGATACAACGGGTGAAAGCGGCGAAAGCATCCGGGAGAAAATCAAGAATCTGGGCTACGTCGTTTCGGATGTCAGACCGGACAGTCATGTGATGTGACGATGCTCTGGCTTTTAACGGCAGTATATCGGGAGCTTATTGTAAAATACTAATGTCGAAAAGAAGTGTATACTTTTCGGAGGTAATAATAAATGAGCAGAAGGGAAATCAGCGAGAAGCTGAGAATGCTGAAAATGGAAACGGCGCAGGAAATCGGTATGCTCCAATACGTCAAGGAAAACAACGACCACTACAAGGGAGATGTCCCCTCAAAAATAAACGGCGCTCAGGGCGGGCCGATCGGCGGATTTATGGTTAAGAAGATGATCCGGGCCGAAGAAACTAAAATGACGGGAATGTAGACGATGGAAAACACAAATATCGAACTGGACGATGTGAAGGAGTACCGCCCCAGAAAGAGAAGCCCTGCGAAAACGAACGCCCGCTTTCAGGCCAACTATAATTTATCGCCGGACGCTTCAGCAAAGCTGATGGACAAGGAATCATATTTTGACGGCGACGGCGTTGCCAGCATCGACAGCGGCGTGATGATGTCCACCTCGGAGATCATTGATTTCGGTGAGGCGACCGATTCCTGGACGAACGAGCACTGAAAAGATCGAGACTAAAAACAGTGAAGACAAAAACCATCGGGTCAGAGAGTTAAAGGGCAGATTTTCGGTTTCGAAAATCTGCCCTTTGCCGCGCCTGAGCTGTTTATGACAATAACGCTGCCAGATTTCGCGGCAGCAGCGGCCAGAAATCCGGGTTCAGGCCGGCAGCCTCCAGCCTTGCGGTCAGCGGCGCAGAATACGGTTCGCCGTCTTTATGGCTTAATATTTCCGCCGTATCATCCTCAGTGAACACGGTGCCCTGTGTGATGCGATCCTTCAGATGCGCGTTGCCTGGACAGCAGTCCTGGCACCTCAGGCAGCCGACGAGGCAGTTATGGGCGTCTTTGGGGAGCTGGTCGGGAAACGCGCCGGGGAGCTCGTTTTTTAAGGTCAGACAGCTGTGCGCGTCGATAATTCTGTTGTCCGGGTCGAGGGCTTTTGTGGGGCAGGCGTCAACGCAGGCGCGGCAGGTTTTACACAACGCCATGCGCCGGGACGGGAACCAGGGAGCATCGTCGCAGGGAAGGTCGGACACATACGCCAAGAGGCGGATATAACTGCCGAATTCCTCGCTGAAGGCGATATTGTTGCGCCCGTAGAGGGCAAGGCCGGAACGGACGGCCAACAGCTTTTGGGGGAGTAGATCGGCTTCCGCGGCTGTAAAACCCTGCAGCGCCAGGAAGGCGTTCAGATAATCCAACACTTTGCCGCCGATCGTGCATTCGTCGGTATAATACGGCGGAACAATGCAGTCCCTCTGCCTGCCGCGGTCATTGAAGCGCAGCGTGACTTTGGGGCTTGGCGTGATAACGGCGATCAGGGCACACGGCTTGAAACCGAGCCCCGTCGGGAGGGTCATACCGCCCGCCATCCAGTCGCTGAACGCGTGGTTCTTTTCGCTTCTCAGCTCCTCCATTTCGCGTTTCAAATCCTCAAACCGCGAAACCGGCACGACAGCACCCTGATCGCCGTGAGCGGAAATTTCGTTAAGAAGACTTTCTAGCATCATGAACCTCCTCATTCCAAAAGAAAACAGCCTGTATAGGCGATCGTGTTGGGTCCGTAGTAATAAGGCAGGTTGTTGTCGGCGCAGATTTTGCTGACGAGGAGGCCGCAGGACTCCATCGAAGCAATCTGCTTGTCGGGGAAGCGGCAGGGCTTATTTTCGTGGTATGTACAGGATTCGCAGTTCTTGCATTCGCCGGTGCCCATGGCCAGAAGACGGGGATAATCGGTGAGCAGCGCGTCCCACAGCTTATGGTAGCTCTCGCCCTGGCGCATCATTGCCTGCTGCATATTTTCCCAATCATAGCTGTCCTCCAGCTGTCCTACCGTCTGGACCAGTAAGCCCCGTGAGAATTTGCTGACTTTCCCGCGCATATCGTCCAGCGAGCCGCAGGCCGGCGGACATACCCAGCGCGTCCCGTACTGGGGGCACGCCGCACACATGTCCCGGACCTCGGGCAAAAACTCAAGTGTCGAGACGTCCAGCGGCCCGGCTTCTGTGAAGCCGCAGGCTTTTGCCCGCGAGATTAGCTTTTCATAATCAACCATTTGAACGCCTCATCTCCTACGCCTTTTAGTTATTCCAGAAGTAAACAGCTTGTATATGAGACCGTGTTGGGGCCGTAATAATAGGTCAGATGATTGTCCGAGCAGACCTTGCTCACCTGGAGCCCGCAGGACGACATGGAGACGATTTGCTTTTCGGGAAAACGGCAGGGCTTGTTTTCGGGATAAGTACATTCCTTGCATATGCCGCATGAGCCTGTTCCCATTGCTAAAAGGCCGGAATAATCAGGACGCAGCATATCCCATAGCTTATAGAAGTTTTCCACATGGGTCATCTCCGCCTGCTGCATATTTTCCCAATCGTAGCTGTCCTCAAGCTTCCCGACCGTCTGGACCAGCAGGCCCTGGGAATACGCCCCGATTTTGCTGCGTATTTCTTCAATAGAGCCGCACCCGGGAGGGCAGGGCCAAAATTTTCCGTAACCGGGGCACGCCGCGCACATGTCCCGGGTCTCGGGTAAAAACTCAAGTGTCGAGACGTCCAGCGGCCCGGCTTCGGTGAAGCCGCAGGCTTTCGCCAATGAGATCAGCTTTTCATGTTCAGCCATATTGTCCTCCTTGCCGTCAAACCGATATAAACTGATGGTCAAATTCGTGGTCCTTTTTGATGGGAAGCCAGATTTCGACCTCGCAGTAGTTGGTACCTTCGTTCCACTCTATGATTTTCTCTACTGAGGGAAGGTCGGTCTGCATGTACTCGCTGTGTGGCATGAACTCGTTGTAAATGCGGCGCCATGTATCAACCTGGACGTTTTCCGAGATCTTTCCGCTCGCTTCAACGACGAGCCAGGCAGAGGGCGGAAAAGAGTAGCGCTCAAAATCGGGCAGCTCCTCGCCGTCATATTCCAGCGCGAACATATAGTCGTTATAGCCGTCCTTGCAAAACCCGAAGCCGACACCCAGATCAATACGTCGCCCGAGATTCTGAAGCCGCTCAGTGGTCCCGTCGTTTTGAACAGCAATCCAGGTGTCGGCGGCCTGCAATTCTGTTGTGCGTATGCCGGCCACCGTGAAGGAGCCCCGCTGGACGATGCGGTAGGTCAGCTCGTTGACGCCCTTGATGGTATAGGAGAAATTAAGCCGTGCGTAATACTTCAGGTTCGCGTCTGTTTTTCTGGCCGCCTGGGGGGACATACCGTGCAGACGTTTAAACGCGACGCTGAACGCGTCGGCGGATTCATAACCGTATTTCAGCGCAGCGTCGATGATCTTAATATCGGAATTCTGGATCTCATAAGCCGCGCAGGATA
>CAZVLO010000001.1:44446-46915 GCA_964628265.1 uncultured Papillibacter sp. | reverse complement strand
CCTCCGGACATATTCGGAAAAGGGAATCTCCGCTATCTGGATAAAGAAGCGCTGAAATTCCGGGAAGGAGCAGGCCATAATCAGGCTGATGTCTTCGGGGTCAATTTTATCCGTCAGGTGATTTTCAACATAATGCATTACGTTATTAAGCCTGTTCATCCACGCCATTTCCATCACCCCTCACCGCTATATTAGCACATTCTGCCTGTTAATACCCGTTATTTTACAAACAGCTCTTAACGGAAGAAAAAACCAGGGGGCGTTACACCCCCTGGATACTTATATCAGATATTTTCCCTGCAGTTTACTGCTCGTCTGTGTGCTGCCGTTTTGCGGCCAGCATGGCAAAGACAATATCGGCATGATTGGCGGTACGCCCGGCAGAGGGAATTATTTCAGAAGCGTTCTGCTGTGCTGGAATAACATCGGTGCGTTCGTTGCCGCTTATTGCTTTCAGAAGAGAGAGCAGAACAGTGCGGTTTTCATTCCCCGTATCAAGTGCCCGCGAAAAGCTTTGAGTGAGGCCGAAGACATTTGTAAAGGTGCCTGTGTTTTCGGCCGCGGCGCTCATAGGGATAACCACATCAGCCAGTTTTGCGGTCTCCGTCATGTACAGGTCAAAGACAACGGAGAATTCGGATTTGCGTAAGAGCTCTGCCGCATTGCTGTTGCCGCAGCCCACAGGGTCTTCGCCATAGATAAGCACAGCCTTTGCCGGTACAGCGGCAGGACCTACGGCGCATTTATTAAGGTCGATATACTGACCCACGCCGTAGGCGTTGGCCATACCGGGGACGTAGATTTGAGCACCGGTTTCCCGGGCGGCAGCGGCAGCGTTTTCCAAAACAGCGCTGTCCGGCTCATAGCCGAAAATAAGCAGTGGGGAGGAGGCCGCGCTGACTTTATTTATGATCTCGGGAGTTAACGTGTCTGCTGATATGACGGGCGCACCGTTTCGGCCGGCGAGACGGGCGGCGACAAAGGCGTTTGTGTTATACTGCTTGAGGTCCACCCCCAGCGCTACAATCAGGTCTTTCTGACGAATATCATCGACACTTTTCAGGCAGAGCTCCGGATACAAACGGTAGAACAATCCGGCGGTGGGGTCAACGCCAAAGCTCAGAACATTTTCTGTCGCGAGGGAGGCGGCAATGCCGCTCAAAACGGAGGCCTCCTCGTTGGATGCGTTGCCGGACAAGTAAATCGCAGTTTCGTTTCCGCCTTTTTTCAAACCGGCCACAGCGGCGGCAAGAGCTTCTTCCGGCGATACGTCCGTCCAAACGTCGTTTTTTCTGACTTTTGGAGTGTGCAGCCTGTCACCGTCGTTGACGTAGGTGTTGCAGAAACGGCCAAGCTCACAGAGATTGCCGTGATTTATGCCCTTTTCGGTGCTTGACGTGGTGCGGACAAGCTTTTTGCCGGCAGTACGCAGCTCAATGGTACAGCCCTCCCCGCAGAAGGAGCAGATGGAATCAGTCACCTTTTCGTCGAAGGGACCGCTCTGCGTGAGCGGGACCTTTTCAGTGAGCGCACCCACCGGGCAGGAGGAGACGCACTGGCCGCAGCGGATACAGTTGGATTCCATGCCGAAGGGCTGGCTGAAGGACGGTTCCACCGTGGTGTTATAGCCGCGTGACACGAAGCCGAGGGCGCCGGCGCACTGGACATCGGCACAGATGCGGATACACCTACCGCACATAATACACTTGTTCCGGTCGCGAACCAGATACGGGTGGGAGTCGTCGATGGGATGCTTTTTAAGAGCGCCGGAGAGGTGATACTGCTCGGCTTTGAAATCTGTGGCATAATCCCGGAGCTTACATTCGTTAACGTCCTTACAGCCGCAGGAGAGACAGCGCTTGGCCTCGGCAACCGCCTGCTCTTCCAGTAGACCCAGCTCCACCTCTTTGAAATTGTGTGCCCTCTGCTTTTTATCAAGCATCGGCATGTGCTGTTTCGACAGCTTTTCGTACTGCTCGAATTCTGTTTTGTCCAGCTCGCTGAGGTCTTTGCCCTTCGTGTGGTTATATGGGGCTTTCGGTTTTATGAGGGGGCCACCGTTTAAATACATGTCCATCGCCATGGCGGCACGTCGACCGGCCGCAATGGCTTTAATGGCTGTTTGGGGGCCGGTGACGGCGTCGCCGCCGGCAAAAACGCCATCCAGATTCGTCGTCATCAGCGCATCGTCGGCAACAATGCGACTCCTGTTTGATTCAAGCGCAAATCCCTCGCCGATAAAAGAGAGGTCCTGGGTCTGGCCCAGTGCGGCAATGACGACATCGACAGGCATTTCGTATTCCGAGCCGGCGACCTCGACCGGAGCGCGGCGGCCGGACGCATCCGGCTCGCCCAGCGACATGCGGATGAGCTGAACGGCAACTTTACCGTCCATAGGCCGGACGTTTTTGGGATTGGCCAGCAGCTCGAAGGTCACACCCTCCAGCTCGGCTTCCTCCACCTCGGCAA
>CAZVLO010000001.1:42680-44436 GCA_964628265.1 uncultured Papillibacter sp. | reverse complement strand
CATGAGCGGGCATTTCACTGCGGCCTCGGCGGTAGACGAGCACAACTTTCTCCGCACCCAGACGCAAAGAGGTCCGCGCCGCGTCAATGGCGGTATTACCACCGCCGACGACCATAACAGTTTTACCCGTAAAATTGATCTTTTCCTCATTGCCCACGCGGCCCAGGAAATCAACACCGCGTAGGATGCCCGTATAGCAGACATCTTCGCCGTTGCAGCCAAGCGGCTGTCCGACCTGGGAGCCGACCCCCAGGAACAGCGCGCCGTATCCCTGGGCTTTCAGGGATTCCCAGGTGATGTCTTTTCCGAAATCAGTATTGTACTCAATGGTAACGCCCAGCTTCTCAATGATAGAAACCTCGGCGTCCAGCGCTTCGCGGGGCATTCTGTAGGCGGGGATACCATAGCGGAGCATGCCGCCGGCCTTGGGATGCCTTTCAAAAACCGTTACCTCGTGTCCTGCTGCCGCCAGATACCAGGCGCAGGTGAGTCCGGCGGGACCGGCGCCGATGACGGCGGCCTTCTTGCCGGTCGCCGGTTTCTTTTCGGGCAGGTACGGATCGGGGCGAGCCATATCGATATCGGCGACGAATCGTTTTAAGTAATCAATGCCGACGCGCTCGTCCACCAGGTTGCGGCGGCATGCGTCCTCACAGGGGCGCGTACAGACGCGGCCGCAGACAACAGGCAGCGGGTTGCGCTCCTTGATGAGCTTCAGCGCTTCGTCATACTGGCCGTTGGCAATATGTGCGATATAACCCTGAACGTCGATGCCGGCCGGGCATGTGAGGGTGCAGGGTGCCTTGCAGTCGCCATAATGCTGCGATAAAAGCAGCTCAATATTCATTTTGCGCGCCGATGAGATGGCGTCGCTTTCCGTTGTGATCTCCATGCCTTCCGTTACTTCGGTGCCGCAGGCCAGCATCGTCCCGCGGGCGCCCTTGACCTCGATGCGGCAGAGCAGGCAGGAGCCGAAGGGCTTGAGCCGCTCATCATGGCAAAGAGTTGGAATTTCCACGCCTTGGTCACGACAGGCCTGAAGGATTGTCTTGCCGGCCTCGGTCTGATATTGTTTTCCGTTGATTGTTATATTCAGCATTTTCATATGACCCAACTCCTTTCCCTTATTCTACCGTAATGGCGTTGAATTTACATACGTCTTTACAGGTGCCGCACTTAATACAGGCATCCTGATCAATGGTATGCGGCTTTTTAACCTCGCCGGAGATACAGTTGACGGGACAGTTTTTGGAGCAGACCGTGCAGCCAATGCACTTGTCCTTGTCAACCGTAAATTTAATAAGGGCTTTACACTGTCCTGCCGGACATTTTTTGTCTCGTATGTGGGCCTCATATTCATCCCGAAAATATCGGAGCGTTGTCAATACAGGGTTTGGCGCAGTCTGGCCCAGGCCGCACAGGGAATTCTTCTTAATCTGCTCGGCCAGCTCCAGGAGCTTGGGGATATCCTCCTCGGTGCCGCCGCCCTCCGTGATCCGTGTGAGAATCTCCAGCATACGCTTTGTGCCGATCTTGCAGTAGGTACATTTACCGCAGGATTCGCTTTGCGTAAAGCTGAGGAAGTAACGGGCGATGTCCACCATACAGTTGTCTTCGTCCATGACGATCATGCCGCCGGAACCCATAATAGCGCCTGTGGCGCTCAGCTCCTCATAATCAACGATGGTGTCGATATGAGATAAGGGGATACAGCCACCAGAGGGGCCGCCCATCTGGACAGCCTTGAAGGCCTTGC
>CAZVLO010000001.1:32925-42670 GCA_964628265.1 uncultured Papillibacter sp. | reverse complement strand
GAGGTGCCGCCGCCGATATCAAAAACGATCTCCTTGAGGGGGGTGCCAATGGGCACTTCCACAAGACCGCCGCGGGCGATTTTGCCTGCCAGCGCGAAAACCTTGGTGCCCTTACTCTTGGCAGTGCCGTATGCGCCAAAAGCATCCGCACCGTTTCTGATGATGTAGCCAACGTTGGCCAGCGTCTCCACATTGTTGATATTGGATGGCTTCGCAAACAGGCCTTTGTTGGCAGGGAACGGCGGGCGCATGCGGGGCATGCCGCGCTGCCCCTCGATGGAGGCAATAAGCGCCGTCTCCTCGCCGCAGACAAAAGCACCGGCGCCCTCCTTGATTTCTATATTGAAATTAAAGCCGGTGCCCATGATGTTTTCGCCCAGGAAGCCGCGCTCTTTCGCCTGCTCGATAGCGATCTTCAGACGCTTAATGGCGATCGGATATTCGGCGCGGCAGTATATATACGCTTCATCGGCGCCGATGGCGTAGCCGCCGATGACGAGCCCTTCCAGTACGGCGTGGGGGTCACCCTCCAGCACACTGCGGTCCATGAACGCGCCGGGGTCACCCTCGTCGGCGTTACAGATGATGTATTTTTTCTCAGACTGGGGCGCGCGGGCAAACTTCCATTTCTGGCCGGTGGGGAAGCCTGCACCGCCGCGGCCTTTAAGACCCGACTTCAGGACCTCTTCGATAACCTCGTCCGGCGTCGTTTTTGTCAGTGCCTTCTCAAGGCCCTTATAAGCATCCCAGGCAAGGGCTTCGTCGAGAGATTCAGGGTTGATATGCCCGCAGCGGGCCAGAACGATCCGCTCCTGCTTGTCAAAGAAGCTGTCCTGCTCATTGGGTTCTGCGCTGGAGCGTACGACATATTTGCTGACCGTCGCACCGCCGAGAACATGGCCTTCAAAAATTTCCTTTGCCTTATCCTCGTTGACTTCACCATAGATAGTGCTTCTGCCGTCGGCGTCGACAATCTCCACCATGACTTCTTTTTGCACATGCCCATGCAGCCGGTTTCCGCCAAGATGATCTTGAGCTCGGGATGGGCTGACAGCAAAGACTTGAAAGCTTCCTTTACTTTAAGGCCGCCGGCGGCAATGCCGCAGCTGCCGAGACCGATGATAATTTTCATTTTTGGTCTCCTTTCGCCCTGAGCTCTCTGATAATCTTCCGCGCCTTATCTGGCGTGAGCCGGCCGTAGGTCTCGTCACCGATCATCATAACGGGCGCGAGGCTGCAGCAGCCAAGACAGGCCACCGACTCCAGCGTAAACTTGTTGTCCGGCGTCGTGCCGCCCAGTTCGATTTTCAGCTCGTCGCAAAGCGCATCGGCTACCTTTTCGGAGCCATTGACATGACAGGCGGTGCCGAAGCAGATCTTAATCGTCTTCTCGCCGCTGGGCTGCAGACGGAACTGGGAGTAAAACGTCGCCACACCCATAATCTGTGTGACGAAGATGCCGGTCCTTTCGCTGAGCTTTGTAATAATGTCTCTCGGCAGATAACCGTAGACGCTCTGTAGACCTTGCAGGACCGGGATGAGATCCGCTTCGCTGCCATGGTATTTTTCCGCCATGACCTCTTCAAAGGGCTCAAAGTATTTGCCGTCTTTTTTGTCGCAGTTACAGCTCATCATTATCCTCCTTTAAGCTGCTTTGCCGCACCCAAGTGATCTGCCAGACGCCGAAAACAGGAGATGCCATGTCAAACAGCTTGATTTTTAAGATATTTACTATCGTCGGTCAAATGTATTATTTTGCATCTCATTATACTTTGCAATGTGCCTAGCAGTCAAGAAATTTTAGTTTAATCTGCACAATGCACAAGAGTTATATTTGGTAATAACGTGTGATATTTGTAATAATATTCGATACCCCCTGATTATACCTAAACTCGAATAAGATTCTATGCGGTATTGTTGTACAATTTATATAAAAAGCACGCTTATGAAAACCCTCATGAGCGTGCTTTAACCATAGAAATATTACCTATATCGATGGGCGATATTCAGCTGTTCTTGATAATGTCCGATTGCTCCGGGTGCGCGGCAAACCACTTTTGCGCATAGCTGCAGGTGAGTACGGCCTTGCGGCATGTTTTCCGGAGCTCGGCGGCCGTCCGCTCCATGAGCTGTCCGGCTATCCCCTGCCCGCGCAGCGCGTCGTCCACATGGGTGCGGCAGATGTCCACCACGCCGATACCCACCGGCGGAAAAGCGACCTCTGCCAGCACCTTTCCACCTTCCTTATATACAATTGTATTTTCCAAAACAACAAACGCCATACCGCTGGCCTCCTTATAACTACTGGTTTTATTAAACACTATCTCAGCGAAAAGAGCAACAGTCAATACCGGCAGCCCGGTTATAAGACTATCCGCAAATAATACTGTACGAATCAACCGTTTTACGTTAAAATGAACAAAAGCGCACCCCGGACCGCTAACGAATTAATACATTATCACATTATCATATTACTTGATTAGCGTGCTAAAGTATGATAGAATCTGAACATCAACAACAAGGTGTGAAATAAATGACCTTTTCTGAAGATGTCCTTAAAAATGAAGAAAAAGCGATGATGAGTCTGAGGGCGCTTTACGCCGGGTATGGATATTCCCTGTATAAAATGAGCAAGTTCGAAGAATACGACCTGTACGTCCGCAACAAAAGCTTTCTGCCTTCTGAGCAGATCATCACATTCAATGATATGAGCGGTAAGCTTATGGCCTTAAAGCCGGATGTGACGCTGTCCATTGTGAAAAACACAAAGGACTGCGACGTTTCGCTGTGCAAATATTTCTACAATGAGAACGTCTACAGGCTGTCCCACACAAGCCGGGAATTCAAGGAGCGGATGCAGGTGGGGCTGGAATGCATCGGCAGCATCGACATTTATTCCATGAGCGAAGTGGTGCTGTTGGCTGAAAAGAGCCTGCAGACGATCAGTGATACGTATTCCCTTGATATTTCACATATGGGATTTCTCAGCGGCCTTACGGAAAGCATGGGGCTCCCGGATGAGAGGGCGTCGTCGATACTCCGGTGCGTCAGCGAGAAAAACGCGCCTGAAATCAGAAAGCTTTGTACCGAATACGGACTTTGCGACGATTTCTGCCAACGGCTCATGAAGCTTGCGTCCTTGTACGGGACGTTTGAGGACACGATGGCTGACCTGAAGGCGATCAGTACCGGCAAAAAAACCGATGAAGCGATCGATGAGCTTGAGCGCGTTTATGAGACAGTCAAAAGATTGGGCGGCGGCCAGAACATCCGCCTTGATTTCTCCATTGTCAACGATATGAATTATTATAGTGGCATCATCTTCCAGGGGTTCGTTGACGGTATTCCGACAGATATCCTGTCCGGCGGCCGGTACGATAACCTAATGCAGCGTTTTGGAAAAAAATCCGGCGCCATCGGTTTTGCTGTTTACATTGACCTGCTGGAAAGGTTCGGAGAGGAAAAAAGGGCCTACGATGTCGACGTATTGCTGCTGTATGACGAAAATACGGATATTGAGACGCTGGTCCGCGCGGTTAAAGACCTGACGGACGATAACCAAAGCGTCAGAGCGCTTCAGGGCGTCAGGGCGCCGGGCAGCATCAAGTCCAAACGACTTGTCATCATAAAGAACGGGAGGCTTGAGGACGTTGAAACAAATGATTAATATCGCACTCCCGAAAGGCAGGCTCGGCGAAAAGGTTTACGGTATTTTTGAGGCGGTCGGCTACGGCTGTCCGTCAATTCTGGATAATAACAGAAAGCTGATTTTCGAGAATGATGAAACAGGTGTGCGCTACTTTTGGGTCAAGCCCTCGGATGTGGCGATTTATGTGGAACGCGGAGCCGCTGATCTCGGCGTTGCGGGGAAGGACATTCTACTGGAGTACGGTCCGGATGTTTATGAGCTTTTAGATTTGGATGTGGGCAAATGCCGCATGTGTGTGGCGGGGCTGAAAGGCTTCCGGGACGATCTGGACAGAACGCTCAGAGTGGCAACGAAATTTACCAACATCGCAAAAGGATATTATTCCGGCCAGAGCCGGGAGATTGATATCATCAGACTCAACGGCTCTATTGAACTTGCGCCGATACTGGGTCTCTCTGACGTTATCGTCGATATTGTCGAGACGGGCACGACACTCCGGGAAAACGATCTGGAGGTTGTGGAAACGATTACCCCCATCAGCGCGCGGCTTGTTTCCAACAAGGTCGGCTATAAATTCAAGCACGCAGATATCAGCCGGTTGTGTCAAAAGGTTTCGGATTATATAAAAGAGGGTTCGGCAACATGATGAAAATATATAAATACGGCGAGGTTGCCGATTCGGAGATCTTCACCCGGAACGAGCCGCTCGTCCGTGTGGAAAAGGCCGTAGCGGACATCATCGCCGACGTAAAAATAAACGGCGACGCCGCGCTTATGAAGTACGCAAAGAAATTCGACAGAGCCGACCTGCAATCACTGGAAGTAACTCGTGATGAAATGGACGCGGCCTTAACGAACGTAGACGGCAGCTTTTATGACGTGATAAAAAAAGCGGCGGCCAATATTGAGGTGTTTCACCGCCATCAGCTCCGCGAAGGTTTTAAGATCACCCGAGAGGACGGCGTTGTATTAGGCCAGAAGGTCCTTCCGCTCCAAAGGGTCGGCGTTTATGTCCCGGGCGGGACGGCCAGCTATCCCTCCACCGTCCTGATGAACTGCATCCCGGCCAGGCTCGCCGGCGTCGGGGAGCTCATTTTGATTACCCCTCCATCACCCGACGGGTCAATTAACCCCAATATCCTTGCCGCCGCGAAAATCGCCGGAGCGGATAGAATTTTTAAAGCCGGCGGCGCCCAGGCCATCGCAGCGCTGGCCTACGGTACCGAATCCGTCCCGAAGGTCGACAAAATTGTCGGGCCGGGCAACGCCTATGTAGCCGAGGCGAAGAAACAGGTGTTCGGCCTCGTCGCCATCGACATGATCGCCGGACCCAGCGAGATACTTGTCATCGCCGACGCCGCCAGCAACGCATGCTTTGTCGCCGCCGACATGTTGTCGCAGGCCGAGCACGACGAAAACGCCAGCGCCGTCCTCGTGACAGACAGCGCGGCGCTGGCGGAAAAAGTCAGCGCAGAAATTGAAAAACAGCTCTCCTCCCTGCCTCGCCAGGCCATTGCCCGCGCCTCCATTGAGAATAACGGCAAAATTATCATCACCGCATCCTTGAAGCAGGCCGTGGAAATATCCAACGCGCTTGCGCCGGAGCATCTGGAAATCTGTGTTGACAAGCCGTTTGATTATTTGGAAAGCATCACAAACGCCGGCTCGATTTTTCTTGGCCGGTATTGCCCCGAAGCGCTGGGTGACTATTACGCCGGACCCAACCACACGCTCCCCACCGTCGGGACGGCGCGGTTTTCAAGCCCCTTGTCGGTCGATGACTTTATCAAAAAGTCATCGTATACGTATTACACGAAAGAAGCGCTGTCAAATGTCAGCGGCGATATCGCCTGCTTTGCCGATCAGGAAGGCTTGGACGCCCACGCCCGCTCTGTGAAAGTTAGATTCGAGGCCGAATCTAACGACCGGTTTGTAAATAAAAAGATGGAGTGAGTGGAATTGAGTAAGTTTTTAAGTCGGCGGTTTGAAAAGCTGGAGGCTTATGTCCCCGGCGAGCAGCCGCAGGATATGCAGTATATCAAGCTGAACACCAACGAATCGCCGTATCCGCCGTCGCCGAAGGTGTTTGAAAGCCTGGGCGCCGATGAAATCGCACGTCTCCGACTCTACCCCGACCCCATCGGTAAAAGGCTGCGCGAAAAAGTCGCGCAGCTCTACGGCGTCACGTCTCAGAATGTGTTTCTGGCCAATGGCTCGGACGAAGCCTTGGCGTTCGCGTTTCTGGCATTCTGCGACGAGGGGCACCCGGCCGCCTTCCCAGACATTACCTACGGTTTTTACCCTGTGTACTGTGAGCTTTTCGGTGCGCCCTATACTAGAATCCCGTTGCGTGAGGATTTTTCGATCGATTGCGACGATTACTGCGGCGTCAGTAAGACCATTGTCATCGCCAACCCGAACGCGCCGACGGGGCTTGTGATTTCCCGGAATGATATTGAAAAAATTCTTCAGACGAATCCCAATAATGTGGTGATTATCGACGAAGCGTATATCGATTTCGGCGGTGCATCTGTTGTCGGTTTGATCAATCGGTATGACAATCTGCTCGTTGTGCACACCTGTTCAAAATCCCGATCGCTGGCCGGTGCACGCCTGAGCTTTACCTTCGGCAGTCAGGCGCTGATATCGGATATTGACAAGATGCGCTACTCGTTTAACTCATATAATGTCAACCGGCTGACGCTTGTCGCCGGTGAGGCCGCCCTTGACGACGAACCGTATTACGCCGGGATGTGTCAGAGAATCGTCAAAACCCGCGACAGAACAGCGGCTGAACTCAAAGCCCTCGGCTTTGTCATGACGGACTCCAAAGCCAACTTCCTGTTTGCCAAGCATCCCAACCTCAGCGGTAGCGCGTTCTATCAAAAGCTCAAGGCCATGGGTATCCTCGTCCGCCACTTTGACAAACCGCGCATTTCGGATTATCTTAGAATCACCGTCGGCACAGACGCGCAGATGGACGCGCTTATAAAGGCTTTAAAGGATATTATTTTCTGAGCCTTCCCCCGGGGGAAGCCTTTTGTAAAGGAGGATTTCTATGCGAACCAGTGAAATCGACAGAAAGACAGCCGAAACGGATATCAGCCTGTCCCTCAACATCGACGGGACCGGCGTCAATCAGATTGACTCCGGTATCGGTTTTCTGGACCACATGCTGACCCTGTTTGCCCGCCACGGGCGGTTCGACCTGACGCTTTCCTGCAAAGGTGACACCCATGTTGACGCCCACCACACCGTTGAGGACATCGGCCTGTGTCTCGGTTCGGCGTTTGCTGAAGCGCTGGGTGATATGCGCGGCATCACACGTTACGCGGACATTGTCCTGCCCATGGACGAAGCGCTTGTCCTCTGCGCCGTGGACATTTCCGGGCGCAGCTGGCTCTCCTTTGATGTGGAGCTGTCCGCCGACAAAGTCGGCACTATGGACACGGAGCTGGTGGAAGAATTCCTGCTGGCCTTTGTGCGGAAGGCCAACTTAACGCTCCACATGAAGCAGCTGTCCGGCGGCAACACCCACCACATCATCGAGGCCTGTTTCAAGGCCTTGGCCCGCGTGCTGAGAAAAGCAGTCAGCATCGAAGAAGCTTACAAGGACGAGATACCCTCCACAAAAGGGGTACTTTAAAAGCATTCTGCAACAATACCCGATGAGGCCGCCCCCTGGGTGACCCGCCATTAAACAGCATGATAGGGGCATATTATGATCGCCATTGTCGACTACGGCGTGGGGAATCTCTTTTCCCTGCGCTCCTCTTTCAAATATATCGGTCAGGACGCGATAATAACGGGTGACGCAGAAACCATCCGCCGCAGCGACCGTGTTCTCCTGCCGGGCGTCGGCGCTTTTGAGGACGCGGCGAAAAAGCTCCGGGGGAGCGGACTCGATGTCGTTGTCTGTGAGGAAGCAAATAAAGGCAAGCCGCTGCTCGGCGTCTGCCTCGGGATGCAGCTGCTTTTTGATAAAAGTTATGAATACGGGGAGCATGAAGGCCTCGGGTTGATTCGCGGCAGCGTCGTCTCCATGGAACCCGTCGTGCCTAAAGGCTATAAAATACCGCAAATCGGCTGGAACGGCTTGATATTCCCAAAGGATAAACCGGTCAGCCCGCTTTTTAAATACATCAAAGAGGGCGAGCATGTCTATTTCGTCCATTCCTATTACGCCGCGAACTGCGACGATGCAGTCATCGCCAATACGGAATACGGCGCGCTTTTGACGGCGGCCGTCGCCGAAGGAAACGTCTGCGGAACGCAATTCCATCCCGAAAAAAGCGGCGACGTAGGGCTGAACATTTTACGCGCGTTCTGCGAGATATAGGAGTTATTATGATACTATTTCCTGCAATCGATTTATATGACGGACAGGCTGTGCGCCTCACGAAAGGTGACTACGCCCGGATGACCGTTTATAATGATAATCCCGCTGAGGTGGCTTGTTCCTTCCGTGACGCCGGTGCGACGCATCTGCACGTCGTCGACCTGGAGGGCGCCCGGGATGGGACGACGGCGAATTTTGAGACGATCCGCGACATCGTCAAGACGGGCGGCCTGTTTACCGAGGTGGGCGGCGGTATCCGCTCCCGCGAGGTGATCGAGAAATATCTCGATATTGGCGTCGCACGGGTCATCCTTGGCACAGCCGCCATCACCCGGCCCGGTTGCGCTTTTCGGCGATAGGATTGCCGTCGGCGTCGATGTCAGGGACGGTTTCGTGGCCGTCAAGGGCTGGACGAAAGTGACTTCTCTTGAAGGCGTCGACTTCTGCCGGCAGATGGAGGCGAAGGGCGTCAAGACGATCATTTGTACTGATATATCAAAAGACGGTGTTCTGGGCGGCGCCAACAACGACCTGTACCGCCGCCTCCTGGGTGAGCTGTCCCTTAATATCATTGCCTCCGGCGGCGTTTCATCGCTGAAGGACATTATGTATCTGGATTATCTGGGGCTGTACGGCGCGATTCTCGGCAAGGCGCTTTACGAGGGAAAAATCAATCTCAAAGAAGCCGTCAATGCGACGGCGGAAGGGTGCTGCGGCGGATGATTACAAAAAGAATTATCCCCTGTCTCGATGTGAAGGACGGGCGGGTTGTGAAGGGCGTTAACTTCATGGGGCTCAGCGATGTGTCGTCGCCTGTGGAGCTGGGGAAGTATTACAGTGACTGCGGAGCCGACGAGCTTGTCTTTTACGACATCACCGCGTCCTTTGAAGAACGGCGGCTTTTTACAGATATCCTGAGGGAAGTGGCGAGCTGTATCTTCATCCCCCTTACCGTGGGCGGCGGGATTAACTCTTTGGACGACTTCGACCGGGTTTTGAAGTGCGGGGCCGACAAGGTCAGCGTCAACTCGGGCGCGATTAAAAACCCCTCGCTTATCGAAGAAGCCGCAAAAAAATACGGCGACCAGTGCGTCGTACTGTCGGTGGATATCAAGCGTGTGAACGGGCAGTTCCGCGTCTTTGCCAAGGGCGGCCGGGAGGATACGGGCATGGACGCCGTTGAATGGGTCCGCCGTGGCGAGAGTCTCGGTGCTGGGGAACTTGTCGTCAACAGCATCGACACCGACGGCGTCAAAAAAGGCTTCGATCTGGAGCTGCTGGACGCCGTCTGCAACGCCGTATCGATCCCCGTCATCGCCTCCGGCGGCGCAGGCTGCATCGAGGATTTTACGGTATTGTTCAAAACGCTCCCCAAGGTGGACGCAGGGCTCGCCGCCTCGATCTTCCACTTCGGTGAGGTCAGAATCCCGGAGCTGAAACAGGCGCTGAAAAACGAAGGCATTATAGTGCGGATATAAAACGATCTATGTCAAGCTGTCGATTATCTTTGTGCGGCGTTACGCGGCACAAAGCGGGCGACCAATAGTCGCCCCTGCAGAGGCTTCCCCTCCGGGGAAGCTGGCGGGCGAAGCCCGACTGATGAGGGTACCTGTGCCGCGTAGTTCCGCACCAGGACGGCGCGTCAGGTACGGTGTCCACTGTTTCCTTAACGCTGTGATATTTCGGAGGTTACTATGCTTCAAATAGACGAACTCAAATTTGACGAAAAAGGGCTGATCCCCGCCGTGGTGCAGGAC
>CAZVLO010000001.1:31121-32915 GCA_964628265.1 uncultured Papillibacter sp. | reverse complement strand
GCTGATGGTGGCCTGGATGAACAGGGAGAGCCTGCAGCTCAGCCTTGACGAGGGTCGCACCTGCTTCTGGTCGCGGTCCCGGCAGGAGCTCTGGCGCAAGGGCGAGACGTCCGGAGCTGTGCAGCATATCGTTAGCATCAAGGCTGACTGCGACAGGGACACGCTGCTCGTCTCTGTCAAAAAGGACGGCCCTGCCTGCCATCTTGGGACCGATACCTGCTTCACCGACGATGTTTATACCAGTGATACACTCTCGTCTTTTTCAATGGAAGACCTGATGACGCTTATCGAAGGGCGAAAGACAGCTCGAAAAGAAGGCTCGTACACCACCTACCTGTTCGACAAGGGCATCGACAAAATTCTGAAAAAGGTCGGTGAGGAATCGACCGAGGTCATCATCGCGGGGAAAGCGGGCGATAAACAGGAGACCGTCTATGAGCTGGCGGATCTCGTTTATCACGCCATGGTCCTCATGATCGAAATGGGCATCTCACTGGACGATGTCAAAAA
Source organism: uncultured Papillibacter sp. (assembly GCA_964628265.1). Classification (GTDB taxonomy): domain Bacteria; phylum Bacillota; class Clostridia; order Oscillospirales; family Oscillospiraceae; genus Sporobacter. The sequence continues at coordinate 32,405 of CAZVLO010000001.1, read as the reverse complement.
CGAGCTCAAATCCCGGCACGTGGTGGACAAAAAGGTCAAGCAGGAGAAGATGACGCCATGACGCTGCTCTCAAATTTCCACGCCCATTCCACCTTTGACGACGGGTCCGATACCTGCGAAGCTATGGTAAAAGCGGCTATCTCAAAGGGGTGCGTCGCCTTTGGCCTTTCCGGCCACGCGCCGATGAGCTTTGAGACGCGCTGGACAATGACGCGGGAGGGCGAGCAGGCGTTTGTCCGCGAGATGGATCGGCTCAAAAAAGCGTACACAGATCAGATTACGCTCTTTACCGGACTGGAACGGGATTTTTATTCCCCAACACCTCAAGGCGTTTACGATTATGTCATCGGCTCCGTCCACTATATCAAAAAAGACGGCGCGCTGCTCAGCGTCGACGAGCGTGAAGAATTCCAGGCCCGTGATGTCCGGCGATACTTCGGCGGCGACTTTTACGCGTACACAAAGGCGTATTACGAAATCATCGCCGATATCGTCCCCAAAACAAAGCCGGCCATTATCGGGCACTTTGATTTGGTGACAAAGTTCAACGAGGGCAGCAAGCTTTTTGACGAATCCGACCCCCGTTATCTGAACCCGGCGCTTGAGGCGCTGACGGCCATCACGGAAAAACACAAGCTCTTTGAAATCAACACCGGCGCCATGTACCGCCTGGGGCGATCTGTCCCGTATCCGTCGCCCGTTCTCCTCAAAGCGCTCTTTGAACGTGGCGGTGAAATCATTCTCTCCTCGGACAGCCACGACGGCGCGTCCATCGGTTATAAGTTTGACGAGGCGGCCGCGCTGGCTAAGAGCTGCGGCTTTAAATATGCAAAAACCCTAACGGAAAAGGGTTTTGAAGCGTACAAGCTCTAAACGTTCGCTTCAACAAAGCGTGAAGAACCGCCTCACGAAAGGAATTCGGAAAATCCTTTCGTGAGGGTGTTTTCTTTTTTAAGCTATTTACAAAAGATCGTTAATGGTTTAACATGTGTATCATATGAGACATATATGGGGGCGGGATTGTGAATATAATGGATCTGATATCCGGAGAGTGGAAACTAATAACAGGCTGCGCTCTGTTTCAGGGTGTCAGTGAAGACATCATTGCCCGGGCGCTGGAGGATGCGCGCTGCCGACTGATTGCACTCAAAAAGAACGCCGTCGTTTTTGATGCGTACGATTACCGGAACTGCCTGGGGCTCATGCTTTCCGGCAGTGTTGCGGTCACAAAGCCGTCCGGCAGCCGGTATATGATGGCGACACTCGGGCGTGGCTGCCTTTTCG
>CAZVLO010000001.1:2649-31111 GCA_964628265.1 uncultured Papillibacter sp. | reverse complement strand
AACCTCTATGATGACGATACCGCTGTGGTGACCGTTTTGACGGCAGCATCAGACTGCCGGATTGTTTTCTTTCCACGGGAGCTGCTTGTAACACTAACGCAAGAAGTGCATGATATTGCCCTGAACTACATCCGCTTTTTAACAGGCCGGGTTCGGTTTCTAAACGACAAAATCCAAGGCCTGGTGTCCGGGAGCGCCGAGGCGGCTTTAAGGCAGTATCTCCTGCAAAATACCGAAGCCTACGGCGACAAACATATCGTCCGGCTGCCCGGCAGCATCTCGGCGCTGGCGGAAACGCTCAATATCGGCAGGGCGTCCCTCTACCGCGCTTTTGAATCGCTGGAGCGGGCGGGTATCATAAAGAAAACCGGCAAAGAGATTGAGATTATAAGCCCCGATGGGCTGTCAATCATTGAATAAGGAAGGGATTCTCATAATGAAAAAAACAGTTTCTTTAATCCTCGCGGCTGTCTTACTATTTGCCCTGGCTGCCTGCGGGGGAAACGCGCCCGAAGCGTCGGCCGATCCATCCGTACCTGTCTCGGCGGACCCCGCCGCCTTGCCGTCCGCGTCTGAAAAACCGGAAGTGCCGGATGTCAGATATGCCGTCAATGTCGGATTTCTGAAGGGGCCGACGGGCATCGGCGCGTCGTACCTGATGGAACAAAGCGAGAAGGGCGAAAGCATGTTGGATTATACTTTCAGTATAGAGTCCGATCCCGGCGTCATGACCGGTGAAATTATTGCCGGAAATATCGACATTGCGGCGGTGCCCACCAACGTCGCTGCAGTTCTCTTTAACAAAACGGGCGGCAACGTGAAAATGGCTGCCATTAATACGCTGGGCGTCCTGGATATTCTCGAAAACGGCAGCGACATCGCATCGGTCGCCGACCTCCGGGGCAGAACGATTTATGCCACCGGGCAGGCGGCAAACCCCGAGTATGTCCTCAACCATGTTTTGCGCCAAAATGGCCTGGAACCGGGGGAGGACGTCACCGTGGAATTCATGGACGCCGGGGAACTGGCTACAAGGATGGCGTCCGGTACGCTGGATATATGTATGCTCCCCGTGCCGAACTCAACGAGTGTCCTTGTTAAAAACCCCGATGTCCGCGTTGCGCTGCGTCTCGGCGATGAGTGGGAGAAGATCGCAGGCGGCAGTGCGCTGACCCAGGGGTGCGTCGTCGTCCGGGCGGATCTCCCCAACGCCGATGCGATCCTCCGCAGCTTTCTGAAGGAGTACGAAACTTCTGTGAACTACATGGCCTCAGAGGAAAACCTTGACAGCGTGGCGGCGCTGGCTTCAAAATTCGGCATCGTCGCAAGCGAAGAGATTGCCAAAGCCGCCATACCCGATTGCAGTCTGACCTTTATAGCCGGGGCAGCGGAAATGAAAAGCGTTATAACCGGGTATTTTGATGTATTGTTTCAGGCCGATCCCAAAGCGTTAGGGGGCGCGATGCCGGATGACACATTTTATTTCAGCGCCGCGTAGAGCACTCAAAGCCGCCGCAGCCCTGCTGTTCTGGGGGATGATCTGGCAACTGGCATCCTATAGCGTGGGGTACGAGCTTGTCCTGCCCTCGCCGCTGGCCGTCATTAAAAAGCTCTCGGAGCTTATCATCACAGGGCCGTTCTGGCTGTCTGTGGGCCGATCGCTGCTCAATGTATTCACCGGCTTTGCTGCCGGTGTCGCCGCCGGGACGATACTGGCGGCGTTGACTGCGTTTGTGAGCGCTGCGGAGACGCTGCTGGCGCCCGCCCTCCGCGTCGTCCGCGCAACGCCGGTGGCTTCATTTATTATTTTAGCTCTTTTGTGGCTGGGAAAGGCGCGCGTCCCGGCATTTTCGGCGGCGCTTATGGTAACGCCCGTCGTCTGGCAGGCCGTTTTCGCCGCCCTCCGGGATACGGATAAAAACCTTCTGGAAATGAGCAAAATATTCAGTTTCGGCAGGCTCAAGACATTAAAGCTCGTCTACATTCCCTCTGTACGGACACCCTGGAATGCCGCGTGCGCGACTGCCATGGGGCTGGCGTGGAAATCGGGCGTCGCCGCCGAGGTCATCTGTCAGGCGCGCCCCACCATCGGAGAGGCGATGTACAGCGCGAAAATCTACCTGGAGACGCCGGACTTGTTCGCGTGGACGGCTGTTGTCATCTGCCTGAGCATTCTGCTGGAGAATGTCCTGGCGAGACTGTTTGTAGGAAAACGCGGGAGGGCCCGGCCATGATTACAATAGAGTCGTTACGCTTTGCCTACGGTGGGAAGCCAATATTTGACGGACTGAACCTGTCCCTGGGTGAAATCACCTGCGTCACGGGGCCGTCCGGCTGCGGGAAAACAACGCTATTGCGGCTCGTGGCGGGGCTTCTGATACCGCAAAGCGGCACGATCACGGGCGTTCCGGATCGCGTGTCCATGGTATTTCAGGAGGACCGGCTGCTGCCGTGGTGCACAGCCCTTGAAAACATCGCGGCTGTCCTTCCGCCTGCGGAGGAGAATAAGGCTGAGAAATGGCTTGAACGGGTTGAGTTGGGCAGCCTTCGCGATAGTTACCCGGACACGATGTCCGGCGGACAGAGGCGCCGTGTGGCGTTGGCCAGGGCCTTGGCTTACAGCTGGGAAATACCGGCTGGTGGAGGCCTCCTGATTCTCGATGAACCCTTCAAGGGCTTCGACCCGGAGCTCACCGACAGAATGGCGGCGCTCATACTGAGCCGGAACATCCCCATCATCGCAGCGCTGCACGCGCCGGAGGAGATCGAACGTCTGGGCGGCAGTATCGTTAGATTGTGCTCCTGAGGTCCCTGAATAAAATACGACGCTCGGAAGCATGCTTTTTGATAGGCATGCTTCATTTTTATGTATGACCTTAAAGCGTATGCAGAAAATAAGCTCCGCAGGAGGCTGACAGGGTTTGACGGATTATTTTGAGGGATGGTATTTTAAACAGCAGTCGGCACGGGAAATGATCGCCTTCATTGTGGCGCGGCATACTCGGCGCGGCAGGAAGATGGGCTCTGTCCAAATCGTGACGCCGGACAGAGCCTGGTTCGTCGAGGTGCCCGGCTCGACCGTTGCAGCCGACAGGAAAGCTCTTTTAATCAGAGCCGGAGACAGTACGTTTTCAAAAGACGGACTTGAAGTGAACATTCGCGGCCGCGACATTGCGGTCACAGGCCGCCTGAGCTTCGGAAAACCATTGTCTCCCCGGGGCGATATCATGGGACCTTACAGGTTCGTTCCGTTCATGGAGTGCCGACACAGTGTGTTCAGCCTGGTGCATAGGGTGTCCGGCAGCCTGATGGTGAACGGCCATGTTATGGATTTCACAGACGACTCCGGCTATATCGAGGGTGACCGGGGGCGCGCTTTTCCCGGACGCTATATCTGGACGCATTATATGGATGAGGATCAGACAGCCGGTCGTTCCGGCTTGTTTTCGCTGATGCTGTCGGTAGCGGATGTACGCCCATTCGGTATTCCTTTTATCGGCACCATCGGTTTTGTTTATTTTGAAGGGACAGAGCACAGAATAGCCACATACCGCGGGGCGAAGATCGTATCCGCAGGTAACGGCGCCGTAACGGTTCGGCAGGGCGACGATACCCTGACGGCGCAGCTGTTGGACGGCGGGGCTAATCCGTTCAGAACAGGACAGATCCTGCGCGCGCCGGTATCCGGCGACATGGCGCGTCATATTAAAGAGAGCCTGAAGTGCCGCGCGCGGTATATCTTTACCAGAAAAGAGCGTGTTCTGTTTGATTTTGTCACCGAACAAGCCAGCTTCGAATATGAGTTCTGAAGATGCGTCCGTCAGAAAGCCCGGATACCCCGAGGCTATCTATTTTGAGCCTGAAACCCTTTCTTATCCGCTGGGACGGGAGCTGAAGGAAAAATACGCCGACAGGCAATGGATTGCGATCGGCAGCCATAACAGTATCGGGGAAATGCAGAAAAAGCCGAACAGCGCATTCCCTCATATGAAAAGAGACCTCGTCGTCGGTGTCCGGAAAACCCATAAATACATTGAAAACCACAAGGTATCCGATTTTCTCGTACCCTACACCTCGTCTGGCTGCCAGGCGATGTGCCTGTACTGCTATCTTGTCTGCAATTACAACAAATGTGCTTATTTACGCGTCTTCGTCAACCGGGAAGAAATGATGACGAAGCTTATAAAAACGTCTTTGAAATACGATAAGCCTCTTACTTTTGAAATCGGCAGCAACAGTGATCTGGTCCTTGAAAATACGATCACCGGCAATCTCCCGTGGACCATCGAGGAATTTGCTAGAAGTGCCAAAGGGTCGATTACATTTCCGACAAAATTTGACATGGTGGAGCCCCTCGCCGAGCTTGACCACAAAGGAAAGACGGTCTTCAGAATGAGCGTCAATCCCGACCACATCATCCGGCATGTTGAATACGGTACCTCCCGGCTCTTTAACCGGATCCGCGCCCTCAACCTCATGAACGCGGCGGGGTATAAAACGGGACTGCTTATCGCACCGGTCATTTTCATGGACGACTGGAAAAAGCTATACGGCGAGCTGATTGAGTTTCTCGCGGAAGAGCTGTCGGTGCGCGTTAAAGAAACCTCCTTCATTGAGATTATTTTTATGACTTACAGCTATGTTCATCAGGCCATCAATACGGATGCGTTTCCAAACGCGCCGGTTTTGTTTGACAAGGGGAAGCAGACCGGCCGCGGCCGCGGCAAGTACTGGTACAAGGAGGCGCTTCGCGCCGAAGGCGAGGCCTTCTTCCGTGAACGCCTGAAAAAAGCGCTGCCGGATATGGAAATTTTATATGTTGTGTAAAGGGCAGACACGAGGTGTTTGCCTTCTGCCTTATACCTTCCTCGATACGGCGATTTGCTGGCGCTTGACGTATAATATCCCCTCGTCCTTCGTCCTGACGCTCCACTTTACCAAGGTAAGCGCGCTGCCCTGCAGCTCCATGGCGGTGATACAGCTGGGATGGACTGCGCTCCCCACGTTAAAGTAAGGTATTTTTTGGTCCAGGGGGCATGTGGGCCGGTGGGTGTGGCCGGCAATGATAATCTTGCCGTGGTCAACAGCCCATTCCGTGAGATCATGCTCCACCGTTTTCTTTTTGACATTGTTTTTCGCCGCGCTTGTGATGTCCTTAAAGCCGATGTGCTCCATCCGCCGCCAGAAATGATAGACGAAAAACCGTCCTGCTTTCCAAAACCGATCATCCTTGATATCCCCCTGATGGCCGTGGACCAGCAGCAGTTCCTGACTGTTCTCCATGCTTTTTAATACAAGCCCCTCGTGTATGACGGCACCCTTAAAAAGCGGCTCATAGGCGTCCCGGTGGTTGTCGTAAAAACTGGCCATATGGCGCCGGACATACTCCGGGCTGCTCTTTTCAATGTCGTGGTTTCCGAAAATCATATGAAGGCGCTTTTCCTTGTAATACAAATGAAGAAGCCGGTAGATATCAATGTAGATCTTGCTGATATCCTCCAGCGCATGGAATTTCCACAGCTCCTCGCTGTCACCCAGATCGACATACGTGAAGCCGCTGTCATAGTAGTATTTTAAAGCCGCGTAGTAAAGACACTGATTGTGCAGGAAGTTGTCGACCCAGCTCCCGTCACCGCGGTGGCAGTCGCTCATCAGGACGAATTTCGATGAAGAATCAAAAGGAATTCTCATCGCCTTGCTGTAGACGTCGGATAACCGGCTGTAAGTTGACATCATATCACCTGTAAAATACCTTGGTAGAATATCAATTCTTAGAATATGCGTTTTTTTTGATAATATCGACTGCAACGGATAAAAGATAGTATTGTCGAAGAATTAACGGCGTGGTAGAATGTTGCTGACAAAATCAGGAGGAGGGCAATATGTTCAAGCTGAAAGAAAACGGCACGAATGTTTCAACAGAGTTTATCGCCGGCATCACGACATTTTTCACAATGGCCTACATTATCGTTGTCAACCCGAGAATCCTCAGCGAGGCGGGCATGGAGTGGGGTGCGGTCTTTCTGGCGACAATCATCGCCGCCGCCGTCGGCACGCTCATAATGGGGCTTGTGGCGAATGTCCCATATGCCCAAGCGCCCGGCATGGGGCTCAACGCGTTCTTCGTTTACACAGTCTGCTTCAGCCTCGGATTTACCTGGCAGCAGGCCTTATCAATGGTCTTTATTTGCGGCATCATCAATATCGTCATTACCGTGACACGCATACGCAAATCGATCATAAAGGCCATCCCCAAAAGCCTGCAGCACGCCATCAGCGGCGGCATCGGTGTCTTCATCGCCTATGTAGGTCTTGTTGACTCGGGAATTATTAACTTTGGTACGGGCTTTTCCGATATGGCGGCACTGAACCAGCCGAGTCTGTGGCTTTTCCTGATTGGCCTGTTTCTTATCATCATCCTGCTTTTATTAAAAGTCAAAGGTGCGATATTAATTGGCATCATCGTCACAGCGCTGATCGGTATTCCAATGGGCCTAACCGCTGCGGGAGAGACAATTAGCTTCACTGAAGCGGTAAACGCCCTGCCCTCGACTTTCGGTGTAATTTTTAAAGAAGAAGGCCTTAAATCCCTCCTGGCCGACGGCCCGAAGATTCCGCTGGCACTCGTCACCATCTTCGCCTTCAGCCTGACGGACACCTTTGACACCATCGGCACCTTCATCGGTACGGGGCGCCGCAGCGGCATCTATACCGAGGCGGATGAAAAGGCGCTGGAGACATCAACAGGCTTCAAAACGAAAATGGAAAAAGCCCTCTTGGCCGACGCCGTCGCCACATCCATCGGCGCCGTTATCGGCACCTCCAACACCACCACCTATGTCGAGAGCGCTGCGGGTATCAGTGAAGGCGGGCGCACGGGACTCACCAGCGTCGTGACAGCCGTCTGCTTCATCATCAGCGCGTTTTTTGCCACTTATATCAGCGCTATCCCGATGGCAGCGACGGCACCCGCGCTTGTGATTGTCGGTATTATGATGATGTCCTCCTTCGCGGACGTCAAGTGGACTGACATGGAGGAGGCGCTGCCCGCGTTTTTCGCCGGCATATACATGGCCTTTTCCTACAGTATCTCCGACGGTATCGCCACGGCTTTCATTTTCTACTGCATCGTCAAATTGTTTAAAAGGGATATTAAAAGCACACACCCCATCCTGTGGGTTTCAACACTTTTATTTATCCTCAATTTTGTGTTGCAGGCAATCACTGCGAAGGTGGCCTGAAAAATATAGTTCGACATTTTTCACAGAAATCATATTAGCTACTTGAAATCTTCTTATTTTGAGATATTATAATAACAGAATCTTTAAAGACGGTACTGTGATGCCGGCAAGGTTTGTTATAATTCGATATCTGTTTCGATTGTAGCTGCAACGCCTTGTCCGCTCACGGACAAGGCGTTTTTTATAGCAGAGACTTCTCTGAGGGTAAAGATATGAAATTCAAAGCGCAGATTATGAATGAAGACGATGTCAGCCGGGTGCTGGTCCGGATGTCCCATCAGATCATCGAAAAAAATCACGGGACCGAAAACCTGTGCCTGATCGGGATAAAGACCCGCGGTATTCCCCTGGCGCGCCGCATTGCGAAAAACATCAGAGAGATCGACAATGCTGACATTGACGTGGGTGAGTTGGACATCACGCTCTACCGGGACGACCTGACAAAAATCTCTGCGGATCCGGTCATCACAGACACTGACACAAAAGTCCCGTTTTCTGTAGAAGGTAAAACCGTTGTCCTGGTGGATGATGTGATCTTCACCGGGAGGACAGCCCGCGCCGCCATGGAAGCGGTTATGAAAATCGGCCGCCCTGCCAGAATACAGCTGGCGGTGCTTGTGGACAGAGGACACAGCGAGCTTCCGATAAAGGCCACCTTTGTGGGAAAAAACATTCCGACCTCACTGGGCGAAGTTGTCGCGGTGCATCTTTATGAGCACGACGGTGTTACGAACGTTGCGATTAATGAAAAATAAATATACAAAAGAGGAGTAGGGATTTATGAAAGGTGAAAAAACAAAGGAGATCATCGGTTACCTGCCTGATGAACGGCCATCCCCGGTCAGATTATTGCTTTACGCTCTTCAGCAAGTCATTGTCATGTTCCCCGCCACGGTGGCGGTGGCGCTTATCACCGGTTTTCAGGTATCAACAACAATCTTCGCCAGCGGTCTGGCAACCATCGTGTTCGCGCTCGTAACGGGCAGAAAGATCCCTCTGTACTACGGCTCCAGCTTTGCCTACCTCTCGGCCGTTGCCGGCCTGGTCGCCGCGCAGGGCTTTGCGCCGGTCAACGGCATCCTTCCGACGGAGGCCATCCGGATCGCACAGTTCGGCATCATTGCCTCCGGACTTGTGTCCATAGCCGCCGGGCTGCTCGTTAAATTCTCCGGCCGCAACGCGGTGGAAAAGGTCCTTCCGGCCACAATTACAGGCTCCATTGCCATGATTATCGGTTTGACGCTCGCGGACAACGCGCTCGGCGACGCCGCTCCGGTGGCGGAGGCGGCCAATTATGTGCTGGGCTCCGGCTGGGTCTGGGCCGTGTCCCTCGTCACGCTGCTGTCAACGGTAATCTTCTCAAAGTATCTGAAAGGTTTCCTCGGTCAGCTTCCCTTGCTGCTGGGCGCTGCCGTGGGCTGCCTGTTTGCCGCGGCTCTCTACTTGATCGGCGGCGCAGATTATAACCTATTCCAAAGCCTTCCGCCCGAAGCGCTGGCCGCATCCGCCGGAAAGCTGGGCGATGGCAGCATCTTTGCTCTGCCGGCCTTTTCCCTGCCGAAGGTTTCGTGGGCTGCCGTGGCCGCCATCATGCCCATCGCCATTGCGACCATTCCGGAATCCACGGCACATATCTACCAGCTCGACATATACGTCAATGATCTTGCCGAGAAAAAGGGCAAGGGTAAATACGGCCTTTCAGGCATGCTCCACAAAAACCTCATCGGCGATGGTATCAGTGACATGATCTCCGGCTTCGTGGGCGGCCCCGCCGGGACAAACTACGGTGAGAACATCAGCACCATGGCCATTACGAGGGTGTTCTCCATCCCCGTGCTCATCGCGGCGGCAATCATCGCCATGGTGATCTCCTGCTTCACCCCGCTGATCTCGGTCATTTACGGCATCCCGAAGGCGGTCATCGGCGGCCTTGAAATTTATCTGTTCGGTGCCATCGCCGCCCAGGGTATTGCCATCATGATCGACAAGAAGGTCGATATGTTCAGCGCCAAAAATATCGCGGTCATCGCCTCCGTCATGGTCATCGGTGTGGGCGGCGAATTCGCCTTCGGCGGCGTCATCCCGTTCTTCGGCCTGAATGTCCCCTGCATCGCCGGCGCTGCCGTCTTCGGCATCATCCTCAACCTTATTCTGAGCATCGGCGAGAAGAAGGAAGCCAAAAAATAACCATACGATAACCGTTTGAATATGAGAAGTCCCTGTTACCGTTTCTGGTAGCAGGGACTTCATTTTACATTTGATGTGGCGTCATCCCACCGCTGAGAAAATTACGTTGCTGTCCCCATCGCGTCGAGCGCCTCGATCAGCGGTTCGACGGCTTCGCTCGACAGCACGTTGATCTGTTGTGAACCGGGCAGCCTGGCATAATAACCGCTCCCGTCGCTGAGCGGGCCGCCGATTTCTAAAATAACCGTCCCGCTTTCCGACGTTTTGTTAATTCCGGTCCCCGTTGTTGTCGTGTAATCGACCGTTACCGTCAGCTTCGGCGCATCGAGGCCGTATGCCGCCAATTCTTCGGCGGTCGGCTTAAAGGCGGCGCAGGAAGCGAACCGGGCTGACGACACCGCCGTGACCGCGTTGCCGACGTATTTCTCCGGCAATTTTTCGGCGCTGGCCGGCAGGACAAACTCGTCAGCCGCAGTGTATTCCGTGCCGTTTACAATAAACCAGGTTGTCGTACCGTCCTTGTTAAGATGCTTATCCAGCGTGAGCGACGATGTGCTGGAAGAGAGCTTGATCGTATCGATCGTTGTCTCGCTGAGTGTCGGTATCGTATCAAGCGCAATTAAGCTCATGAGGTCCGTGTCCAAAGAACTGACGAGCGTTGAGGAGATCGTATAAACCTTGTCTCCGCCCTCCGGCATAGCGTAGTAATTGTCTTCATACTGCGCGCCGATCAGAAGCTTCAGCGTATTCCCCGCGGCATCCGCCGCTGAAACCGTGTAAGCCGGCGTGTCGAGACCGTACGCAGAAAGGGAGGGTGGAATATCGAGCGTCCGCACGGCGGTCAGGCTGTTAAGGGTGGAAGCGAGGCTTGTCAGAGAGGACTGCTTGAGCGGGAAATCCTTATTATCAGCAACGAACCATTTGTCGCTTTCAAGGACAAAGGACATGACCGTCCCGCCGCTCTCGTAGGAAATGCTGATCGGCGCGCTCCGGCCGTCTGCGTAGATCTGTACAGCCTTTGCCTCTTCGGCTGTTTTCCGTGCCTGATTGTTGTTGTAGACCGAGACCCCGATATAAGCGCCGATGCAGATCACCAAAACGGCGCCCAGTATGATCAGCGTTCTGGTGTTTTTTTTCATCAGCGGTTCCTCCGCTTCATCCAGTAAACGAGCCCACCGCCCAGGATTCCGAGAGGAATAACGCAGATAAAGATGATGCCCCAGAAGAGAGGATGCGAGACGATAATCGGTGTGGGATTCAGGTTCTTGGACGGAATGATAAGGGTTTGCGCTTCGCCGAAATTCCTGTTGACAGCGTTCATGAAGATATCCAGATTCGTCGGGCCGACTTGCGTTGCGACGGCGTCACTCAGCAAATCGATGGCTGCGATAACCGTCAGCCGGGACTCCGTATCCTCTTTATCGGAAAAAGTCTCCACAGCCGTTGCGCCGATAATATACTGGCCTGTCGTCGATGTGTTCTCGTCAACGACAAGCACGCCGTTTGAGGAGGTCGTCATAAACGGCGTGACAACGGCATCACGCCGCTCCGGCGTCACCTGAAGCATCCCGCAAGACATGCGCAAAAACGCATCCGTCGCGACAGACGCGGTGATATCGCTTGCTGCCGACAGCACCGGATAAATGCAGAATATCTGATACTGGTTGGACAACGCCTGATAATAACGGTCTTTATCGCCGATGATTCCGCTTTGCATCTCAAGACCGTAAACAGTCAGCAGGGAATTGAAATTACCAAGCTGCGTTTCGTTGAGAATCAGCATGACATTTCCGCCGGTCCTCAAATATGTTTTGAGCATATCCAGCTCTTCGTCGGCTAAATCCTGTCTGGGGTCGTAGCACAAAATAAGCTCGCAGTCGTCCGGTATCCTGCCGTCCTTCAGGAGATTCAGGGAGGTTGTCTCATAATTTGCCCTGGACAGATACGATGACGCGCTTGAACCAAGTGCCGCCTCGTCATGGCCTGTGAGCAGATGGACTTTATTCAGCTTGTCGCTCGTCACATTGATAACAGCACTGGTCAGAAGCCCCTCGGCATCCAGCTTTACGGCCTGCATCTGATTATAATACTGATAGGCTGTGGCGTCGTAGAGAATCAGGCCGTCCTGATAACCGTCAATGCCGCGCAGCTCCAGCAGTTTGGTTTTGTTTGTGTCGGCGCAGCTGACAACAACATTACCTTCTTTTGCGTTATAGGTTTCCGGCGCCGTCGGGTTCAGAACCGGGTCAATAATTTTCAGTGTGATACGGGGCGACAGCTTCGCGTAGTTGTTGATGAGCTTCAGCACACGCTCGTCAATTGTGTTGTCCTGAGCGAGAACAACGATGCTGACGTCCTTATCAAGCGTTTTTAAATACTCGACCGACTGTTCGGAAATTGTATACGTTTTTTGACTGGTGATGTCGAATTCCAGCGTTCCCGGCGGCAGACTGCCCACGATGAGGTTGAATACAACCACAATGGCGATGACCAGTGCCGATACAACCGCCGTATAAGCGCCGCGTCTGCTGCGGGCATTGCTGCCTGTCCGGTTGCTCTTCTGCATTTGGGTTTTTACCTCCGGTGCATTTTCGTTCGTTTTATCCTTCATGACTTCACCCCCTCAGCTCCAGCGCCGCTTCTGCACCGATTGTATTGTCAGAAATACAAACAGAGCCGAAAGAGACAGATACAGGAGCAGACCCTTGACGTCAAAGACATGATAACTTGTGAAATTACCGAGAGCCCCTGTGATGGAGAACAGCCCGAGGAATTTATTCAGTAATCCGCTGAGAAGCGTCGGACCGAGCAGATAAAAGGCCAGCAGCCCGCCGCCGCCGATGATGGCTGTAATCGTCGTTATTAAGCTGCTGCGGGTCAGACTGTGAAGGGCGAAAAGGAGAGCCGCAAGGATAATGAGAAAGCCGATGAAAGACGCTAAGGCTGTTTCAGGGATATAGCCCACAAGTCCCGACCAGAAAAAGAGTAGAAGGAAAACGCCCATGGAGGTGACCGCCGCGATGATCTGACTCTCGGTCAGCGAAGATATGAACATGCCGATGGAAACAAACATGCAGCCCAGGCAAAGGAAGGCGAGGATTGCCGAGTAGTCAATGAGCAGAGAGCCGCCGCCCGCGGTCTCCCAGGAGATTACCAACGGGCCAAGACAAGCGACAAGGAGCGGTAGGGCATAGACGGTGACCATGGCGAAATATTTGCCTAGAACGACATTTGAAACTTTGACCGGATAAGTCAGCAGCATTTGATCTGTTTTGGAGCGCCGCTCCTCGGCCATGGATTTCATCGTCAGAATCGGCACGGCAAAAATCAGAACAAGCAGAGAGCTGGAAAGCGTCCCGGCAAAAAACGGGTAGCTGCCCTGTCCGCCGCCGCTCATCAAGTTTGTAAAGAAAAACATCAGGCCGACAAACAGCAGGACAATGAACATATAAACATAGCCGTTCATCGAGTTGAAATATGACCTTAGCTCTCTTTTGTATACAGCCTTCATGACATATCACCGGCTTTCCCGTATGTTTCGGCAGCGGGCGCGCTGTCGGATGTGAGCTGCAGGAAAATGCTCTCCAGGGAAGCGCCGGACGGCCGCATCATCAGTATGGGGCAGCCGGCCTTGCAGCAGGCATAAAAAACATCTTCCCTGATGTCGAAATTCTCCTGCAGCTCCAAGGTGACGGAAACCTCGTTTCCTGAACCGGCGGCAGCGCTGGAGACGCTTGATATGCCCTCGATGCCCCCGAACAGGGACTCGACTCTCTTCGGCTCGTCTGCTTTGATGAGCATCTCAATCGCATGGCTCTTCAGCTGCTTTTCAAGCTCCTGCGGCGTACCCGTGGCCATCAGTCTGCCGTGATGGATAATCAGAATATTGTCGCAGACCTCCTGCACCTCGGAGAGAATGTGAGAGCTCAGGATAATCGTATGCTCCTTTCCGAGGCTCCGGATAAGCTCGCGGATCTCCAATATCTGCTTCGGGTCGAGACCAACCGTCGGCTCGTCCAGTATCAGTACCTCCGGTAATCCCAAAATCGCCTGCGCCAGCCCGACGCGCTGCCTGTATCCTTTTGATAGGTTCTTGATCAGGCGGTTTTTAACATCGTCTGTTTTTGTCAGCTGAATGACGTTCTCAACCGCTTCTTCAATCTCATCGGCGCCGAGGCCTTTTAATTCAGCTGCGAAGCGCAGGTACTCCAGCGGCGTCATATCATTGTACAGCGGCGGCTGCTCCGGGAGATAACCTATGCAGCGCTTTGCTTCCTCGGGCTCCTCGAGGATGTTATGGCCGTTAATGATGACATCGCCCTCCGTCGCGCCGATATAGCCCGTCATGATGTTCATCGTTGTTGTCTTCCCCGCGCCGTTGGGTCCGAGAAAACCGTATATCTGCCCCTTCTCAACCTTAAAGCTCAGATGATCCACGGCAGTATTGTCTCCGTAACGCTTGACCAGATCACGCACCTCGATCAAGAGAGTTCCCCCTTTTTCATATAGTAAAGGCCTGTACAAAAACATAATTCAAACATCAATATAGTAAAGAATAAAGCCAGGAAAGGTTTAAACAAAATGTAAACACTCTATGAATTTTTCTGTTGCAGGAAGCGGCGGTCAAATCCCAAAGAAGCGCCTGCCGTTTTCCATCGTCAGCGCGGCGGATTCTTCAAAGGGCAAGCCGAGCAGCGCTCCCAGCTTTTCGGCTACATATCTGAGGTTCAGGGAGCTGTTCCGGTGCCCCCGCACTGGCTCCGGCGCCAGGTACGGACAGTCTGTTTCAATCATAATCCGGTCTCTTGGCATTTTTTCGATCACCTCGTGAGAGCGCCGCGCGCTCTTAAAGGTGATGACACCCGTAAACGACAGGTACCAGCCCCGGTCCAAGAGGAGCTTTGCCGTTTCCCAGCTGCCGGAATAACAATGGAAGACGCCTGTGACATCCGGATAATCACCGAGTATTTCAAGGACATCGCGCGTTGCCTCCCGTTCGTGAATGACCACCGGCATTTTCATGCGCTCCGCCAGCTCGAGCTGTTCCCGGAATCGCTGCTTCTGTACATCTCTGGGAGAGTGGTCATAATGGTAATCAAGGCCGATCTCGCCGACGGCCACCGCCTTGGGATGCCCGAGAAGCTCCTCCAGCCGGTTTATTGTGCTGCCGTCCATGGTCCTGGCGTCATGGGGGTGTACGCCCACGGCGGCGTATACAAAGGGATATCTATCGGCGATTTTAAGACCCGCTTCTGCTGATGCCAAATTGCTGGAGGCATTGACAATGAGGGATATCCCGTTATCCGGCATGGCGGAGAGAATTGCTTCTCTGTCGGCATCAAACTGCTCGTCGTCGTAGTGTGCGTGGGTATCAAACAGCATAAGTTTCAGCCTCCGATTATTTGAAAATAAACCTCGCTAAAATAAAACACTTGTCAACAGCGAAAAAATGTGTTAACATGACCAATACGGTAGCGACCACGAACAGACGTGGTTTCAGTTCAGGAAAGGAATGATCCTCTTGCCTCTGGTTATCACCATTTTACAGTTAATATCCTGCGTCGCTCTTATCGGCGTTGTTATGTTCCAGTCAGGTAAAACTGCCGGTCTCTCGGGCGTTATCGGCGGCGGCTCAGATACGTATCTGGCCAAAAACAAAGCCAAATCCCTCGACGCGAAATTGTCCAGGGCGACGAAGTGGGTTGCGATCGCTTTTGCCGTTCTGACGCTTTTACTCAGCATTATCCAATAATACGGCCCATAATACTGTTGGTAAAAAGGCTGCCGCTTCAGCGGCAGCTTTTTCATAACAGGATTATGCCCATCACAGATGACGGATGACGGTAACGGTCATGCAATGATCGTACCGGTCGTTTCGTCGAACAGCGCGGCGGCATTGACCTCATCGTAATCGATGTGGGCATATGTGGCGTACTCGGGGCTGACGCGGGCAACAACCTCGTCAAATATCAGAGCCCGATCGCCGCCCACCTTGAGCTGAATCATCTGCTTGTCCTTCAGCCCGAATTTCGCGGCGTCCTCAGGAGTAAGGTGCAGATGGCGCTTGGCGATGATGACGCCCTCTCTGATGGTGACTTCGCCCTTCGGTCCAATCAGCTTGCAGCCGGGCGAATCCTTCAGGTCGCCGCTTTCACGTACCGGCGGGTCAAAACCCAGCGCACGTGCATCGGTATAGGACAGCTCCACCTGATCCGCCTTGCGGCAGGGGCCGATAATTGATACGGTCGTCTGGCCTTTCGGACCGACAACGGTCACCTTCTGCTCAGACGCGAACTGGCCCGGTTGGGACAGCCATTTTTTGACCACAAGCTCAAAATCTTTTCCGTATAAAACATCGAGTGTTTCACGTGTCACGTGACAATGCTTTCCGGAACCTTCAATAATCACTTTTCTTTCCATAGTAACCCTCTGTTCGTATATATTAACGCTTACAACTTCATACTTTACCACTACCGGCGAAAAAGTGCAAGCCGGCTTCAAAGGTAGTTTACAAATGCTATCGCGGAGACTATACTATACTAACTGTAATAACAACGGAAGTAACCGTGACAGGTGGTAGAGGATATGAAGACTGACTTTGCGTCTACGCTGGTAAAACTCAGGCGGGAGGCAAAACTGAGCCAAAAAAAAGCCGCGGAGGATCTCGGTATCTCTCAGGCGCTTTTATCCCATTATGAGAATGGTATCCGTGAGCCGAGGCTGGAATTTGTAACCAGAGCCTGCGAATACTACGGTGTGTCTGCCGATTACATTCTCGGGCGGTCAAATTTAAAGACGCTTAAGGGGAAAGTCGCCCTCGATTGTACGGGCGATGACCAGCGGCGCATCGTCGACGCGGCGGCGCTTATCATTGCGATTCTTTCTGAAGCCGATGACGAGCTGCTCAGCGGCAGCGTGTCGAAGTATATCGGACTCGTCGAGTATAATGTGCTGTCAGCCCTGTGCGCGCCGACGAAGATGTACGAACCGCTTTTTGACGCGGCGTTGAAAACGGCGGAAGCCTCTTTCGTGGCCAGTGTTCGCAGGGTATGGGAAAATGACGATACGGAAGCAAAGCTTTTACCCGATTACTTAAGAGGCAAATACCCAAAAATGTTCGAAGCCTACGATAAACTCAGTGAAATCGTTAAAAGCGCTGTTGCCGGCATGAAAATCTGAACATTTGCATATAAGCGGCAGCTATTTTTGATATATTACCTTTATGAGGTGCCCGATGATACAGCAGGACAAGATCCGCAACTTCTCTATTATTGCCCATATTGACCACGGCAAGTCAACACTGGCCGACCGGCTGCTTGAAAATTGCAATGCTGTCAACGTACGCGATATGGAAAATCAGCTATTGGACAATATGGAGCTCGAGCGCGAGCGCGGCATTACCATCAAGGCGCGCGCCGTCGGGCTGTCCTATACGGCAAAAGACGGCGAGACATATACACTTAACCTCATCGACACGCCGGGCCACGTGGACTTCAACTACGAGGTCTCCCGCTCGCTGACCGCCTGCGAGGGGGCAATCCTTGTGGTGGACGCGGCCCAGGGGATTGAAGCTCAGACGCTGGCCAACACATATCTGGCGCTGGACCATAACCTGGAGATACTGCCCGTCATCAACAAGATCGATCTGCCCTCCGCCGACCCCCAGCGGGTCAAAGCGGAGATTGAGGATGTTATCGGCATTCCGGCTTTCGACGCGCCGGAAATCTCAGCGAAGCTGGGCATCGGCATCGAGGATGTACTGGAGAGCATCGTCCGCGGGGTCCCGGCGCCAAAGGGCGACCCAAAGAAGCCGCTGAAGGCGCTCATATTCGACAGCCAGTATGACACATACCGGGGCGTTATCGTCTTCATGCGCCTGATGGAAGGTGAAATCAAGCGGGATTCGACCATCCGAATGATGGCCACCGGCGCGGAGTACCGCGTTGTCGAAATCGGACATATGCGGCCCATCGGACTGGAGCCCTGTGATGTTCTAAGCGCCGGGGACGTGGGTTATCTGACGGCCAGCATCAAAAACGTCGCCGATACACAGGTGGGCGACACGGTCACACTGCGGACAACCCTGCCAAAGAGGCTCTGCCCGGGTACAAACCCGCCCATCCAATGGTTTTTTCCGGTATCTATACGGTGGACGGCGCGGAATACCCGGACCTGCGCGATGCGCTTGAGAAGCTCAAACTCAACGATGCTGCCCTCGGCTATGAGCCGGAGTCGTCTATTGCGCTGGGCTTTGGATTCCGCTGCGGGTTCCTGGGCCTGCTCCATATGGAAATTATACAGGAGCGGCTTGAGCGTGAATTTAACCTCGACCTCATCACGACGGCACCCAGTGTCATTTACCGCATTACCAGGACGGACGGTTCGGTTACTATGGTGGATAATCCGCTGAACTATCCGGACCCTGTCCATATCGAGATTGCGGAGGAGCCGTTTGTGAAGGCCTCTATCATCACCCCGTCGGAATACGTCGGCAATATCATGGAACTCTGCCAGGACCGGCGCGGCGAGTACAGGGAGCTGGTCTATCTCGAGGCGACGCGGGTGGAGCTCAAATACGATATGCCCCTCAACGAAATTATTTACGATTTCTTCGACGCTCTGAAATCCCGCTCCCGCGGCTACGCGTCTTTAGATTATGAGCTGATGGGTTACCGCGAATCGGAGCTCGTCAAGCTGGACATTCTGTTAAACGGCGAAATGGTTGACGCCCTATCGTTTATCGTCCATAAGGACAAGGCTTATGCCCGGGGGCGCCGCATCGCTGAAAAGCTCAAGGACAATATCCCCCG
Organism: uncultured Papillibacter sp.; assembly: GCA_964628265.1. Classification (GTDB taxonomy): domain Bacteria; phylum Bacillota; class Clostridia; order Oscillospirales; family Oscillospiraceae; genus Sporobacter. Next base: position 12,873 of record CAZVLO010000001.1, on the reverse strand, counting down.
CCAGCTCTTTGAGGTTCCCGTTCAGGCAGCCATCGGCGGCAAGGTCATCGCCCGCGAGACGATCAGGGCAATGCGCAAAGACGTTCTGGCCAAGTGCTACGGCGGTGACATCACCCGCAAAAAGAAGCTGCTGGAAAAGCAGAAGGAAGGCAAAAAGCGTATGCGCAAGCTCGGCACCGTCGAAGTCCCCCAGGAGGCCTTCATGGCCGTTTTAAAGCTGGACGAATAAATAAGACGATTCAATAAACAATGGGGCGGATTCCATATCCGCCCCATTGTTTTTCCCGACGCTTCAAAGGCCGCCGCCGGCGCTCCGGCCTTGACAGACCATACCTTCACTCTTTAACCTGCAGCAGGACAAGCGGCGGCTTGTTTGTGACAATCACGCCCCCACCTACGGCACCGGCTCTCGCCCCGGCAAGGTACAGTGTTGCCAGAATAACGGACGCGCCGATGCTCCAGCCTGCGAGAGCTGCAGCACACAGACCGAGGATCAGTCCGATGAGGCATACCAGGACCTGTTCCGCGCTGAGGGTCAGCAGCGACCATTTTTTCGGCGAGCCTGTGACCCGTAGGATGGCGGCATTTTTGGCGTTCTGGAGCAGGAGCAGCAGCGAGAGCCCCAGCCCGATCATGACGGAAAGGGCGATCGCAATCGGATACAGCAGCCGCAGCAGCGACAGGTTTTTTTCCAATGAACCGATCACTGTCCGCAGTTCTTCATCGTCTATCACAGGTTTAAGACGAACGCCCCGCCCGGCGTAAGCGTTGTCTGTGATGCCGGACAGCGTTTCCCGGACGGTCACGATATCCCTGTTATAGGCTGGATCGACAGTGAAGGCCAGCGCGGTGTAGCCGATATCGTCCCCGATCATGTTTTCCAGGGCTGCAAGGGGAAGCAGCACCGCGTTTTGCATCTGCCCGTAGGTTAAATAGGGGAAGATTCCGTTGTGCGTGCCGATGACAACAGCGGGTTTTTGAATCCAGTTGCCCTTTGTTTTCAGCCCTGAAAATAAATCAAACTTTGTAAAGATATAATTGATATATACCGTATCTCCGGGTTGAATACCATACCGCTCCATGGCGCCCTCTGAAAGTAGCACGGGAATCGGTTTGCCTTCCGTAAACACGAAGGCAGATGCGTCAAACCCTTCGGCGAAGGCGACCTGCGCCCCCTCCTCACGGTTGTCGAATTCGATGTTCTCCCACCGCTGGTGGTCGAGAAATAGCGCAATGTCGTTTATCCCCAAAAGAGGATTGATGTTCGCGAAATTCGTCCCCCCGAAGAGGTTTCCGCTTCTGTATCCGATAACCGTTTTCCAATTCTCGAGAAAAGAGCCGTCCTGTGCCGCCGGCACGATGTACGACCACTCGTGTATGGCTTCAAGATACATATTTTGCGCGTAACCGCTTTTTATAACACCTGACACGGTGCGAGGGCTGATAACGCCGCCAAACAGGCGCGCTGAGGTTCCCTGTTCTACGGGTACCATTGACGCGTCAACGATTGTCGTGTCGTATAAGCGGTCTATCTCTGCTTCAGTGTTTTTAATAGAGTTTTGCAGAAGGCTCAGGGCTATGACAAAGAAGAGCGCCGTTAGTGCTGTCAGCGCCGCCCTTACTCGTGCGCGGGCAATGTGGCGGAGCATAAAGCGCAGATATGCCCGCCCCGTGGCCTTTTTTGTTTTACCGGGGCTGTCAGCGTTCTCAGTCGCCGGTGCTGCGACGACTGGTTTTACTGTTCCGGCAAATGCCGGCAGCGCTGCGGCCGCTATTTCAGCACCCGCCGCAGCCTTCGATGTCTTCCCGCTCTGGGCCGCTCTGTCCTGCAGCAGCTCCAAAACGGGAAGCCGGGCGACACGCGCCGTACCAACCATGGCAAAAATCAGCAGGAGCGCCAAAACAACCGCCATAAAGGCAGGCAGCAGGAATATGGATATATTCGTCGAAAGCGTAAACCCGAGCTCGGTGGCAACCTCCCCAAAGGGATTGAGCGTCCCCTTCGCGCTTTCAAGGGCGACGAGCCACCCCGCCGCGCCGCCAATTATAATTGCCGGCAGCCCGATGAGGCAGACGGAGGCAACAAGCTCCCTCATCAGCTTTTTCGCCGGGCAGCCCAGCACCCGCGAAATGGCATAATCCCGCCGCCGCTGCCGCAGGAACAGGAACATGACAAGCGCCAGCACAATGATAAGCACCCCGCAGAACATCACGGCGTTCAGCACAGCCGTGCGCAAAACCGGCTCGGCCGACGCCCAAAAGTTCTGCGAATTGGTTTCAAGGAAAAACACATTGTAGCCCAGGGCGGCCAGCGCCTCCCTGTTTTCCTTTAAGAAGGCGTCCTCGAGTCTTGAGTCTTTCAGTACAAAGCTGTATGCTTTATCCGAAACGTATTCCACACCGTCCTGCCAGCCATACTGCGCCAGGTTGGGGCTGGCGGTTTCCTTCAAATCACTTGGCAGCACAGCGTCGGGCACATAAATACGATTTGTGGACGCTGTGTTGGAGTTTAAGGGAAACGGCGCGGGAGAACTATAATCGACTATTCCTGAAAACGGGTTATAAAGGCCGACAATCTCCAGCTCCAGGGTGCTGGTGTCATTTGTGCCCATGGCGCCTTCGAGAAAAGTGCCTGCTAGTCCACCGGACGGGTATTCAACGCCGATCATCGTTTGCGCCGTCGGGACGCTCAAAACAAGCGTGTCCCCCACCTTCAAGCCGCGGTACCATGCCAGCTGCTCATGTATAACACAAACGGGGTTTGCGTGTAGTTGGTCCTCTTGATTCAGCCAGCGGCCCTCGGTGATTTTAAAGTCACTTTTTTCGATCAGCCTGGGTATGGCAGTCATGTCCGCCGTCGAGTATAAATTGATCGCGCTCTGATTATAGCGCAGCCACTCCAGCTCCCGCTTCAGCCACTCAAAATCCGGAGAATCGATATCCACATATTCCTCCGGTTGGGCCGGTATATACCAGACAGGCGCACCGGTCAATTGGCGGGTGTAGTCCCTGGTGCTCTCGTTGAGGGGCACCATAGTAAATTCATCAACACTTTCCCAGGGCAAATGCATAAAAGACCGGTAATAGTACGCGCCTCTGAGCAGATAGCGCTGGCCGATCTGCATATCCTCGAGTGCTGTTACCAGCGCCGCCGACGGCGCGTCGTCACTGATTATAAAGCGTAATAAAAGCTCCTGTCCCGCCTGGATGTGCTCGGGATAACCCAGGAGGACAGAGTCAACCTTTATTTCCAACAAAATGGATTCGATGTGGGGCGGCTTTAAAAAAGAGATGCGGCGCATGCTGAGAAGCTCTCCGTAGAAAAACGCGTCGTTTATCCGCATGTTTATCACACTCCGGGGATTCATGCCGATAATATCCGCATTCTGAAGCCCCTCCAAAAACCCCTGCGCAAACCGGGGGTTGTCGTCAAAATCTACATAGAGGCTGCTGCGGACAATTTCGGCGGCGGGCAGCGCATTGGGGAAAGCACCCGCGCTTGCCGCGCTTTCCGTGCTCTGCAGATAGCCGATGGAGCGGTAGTACCCGCCCAGGCCCTCAATCTGGTCCGTGACGACAAAGTACTCAGCGCACCGCATCACAAACGCGAAGGCGGCGGCGGCGACAAGCAGCATGAGCACCGCCGAACGGATCTTCTGGCGGCGCATGGACTTTATGAATACGTTTTTTCGCATCGTATCACACCCGAAATACATATATTTAGGCTATCTGAAAAATACGGGGAGATGAACACGACTTCTCCCCGCCTCAACGAACAAACCCGCCCGACCTGTCAAGGATGGAATGATTTGTCGGTACTTTCTATACTTAATAACATAATAATCCATATATTGCATTGAGTCAATAATTACTGTCAATATGTAACAAATTCTTACATTCCTTTACGAACGGTAAATGTAATCTATTGTTTGTGAGACGGAGTGCACTCCTGTAAGCTGTTTTTTAAATGCTCTCTGCGGTGATTAAACAAAAAGCCGACGCATTTGAACTGCATCGGCTTTTCCGTTACTCTATATATTCAAAAGCGGCTTCAGATATTTCCCCGTATAGCTCTTCTCGCATTTAACAAGCTCTTCCGGTGTTCCGGCGAAGAGGACCTCGCCGCCGGCGTCGCCGCCCTCGGGGCCCAGGTCGATGATGTAATCGGCTGTTTTGATGACCTCCAGGTTGTGCTCTATGACGACGACGGTGTTGCCCGCGTCGGTCAGGCTGCTGAGTACGTCGATGAGCCGGTGGACGTCGGCAGTGTGCAGTCCGGTCGTCGGCTCGTCCAAAACATAAAAAGTGTTTCCGGTGGAGCGCTTACTAAGCTCGGTGGCAAGCTTCACGCGCTGGGCTTCGCCTCCCGAGAGTGTTGTGGACGGCTGACCCAGCTTGATATAACCCAGGCCGACCTCCAGCAGCGTCTGAATCTTCTGATTGATCCGGGGCAGGTTTTCAAAGAAGCCCACGGCCTCTTCCACCGTCATGTCGAGGACCTCGTAGATATTCTTACCCTTGTATTTGACCTCCAGCGTCTCCCTGTTATAACGCTTGCCCTTGCAGACCTCGCAGGGCACATAGATATCCGGCAGAAAGTGCATTTCAATCTTAATAAGCCCGTCGCCGGCGCAGGCCTCACAGCGGCCGCCGCGGACGTTGAAGGAAAATCGCCCCTGCCCGTAGCCTCTTGTCTTGGCATCCTGCGTGGAGGCAAACAGCGCCCGGATATCGTTGAACACGCCAGTATATGTTGCCGGATTGGAACGCGGCGTCCGGCCGATGGGGGACTGGTCGATGTCAATGGTTTTGTCTAGAAACTCGATGCCCTCTATACATTCGTGCTGTCCGGGCTTGACTTTCACCCGGTTTAATTCAGCGGCCAGTGTCTTGTAGACGACCTCATTGACGAGGGACGACTTGCCGCTGCCGGAAACACCGGTGACGCATGTCATGACGCCCAGCGGAATGGACACGGTGATATCCTTCAGGTTGTTTTCGGCAGCCTTCTTAACAGTCAGGAATTTTCCGTTTCCCTTCCGGCGCGTTGAAGGTACCGGTATTTTTTTCTCACCGCTCAAATATTCTCCTCCACCGTACCGGCACAGACAACCTGGCCGCCGTGGATGCCGGCACCGGGGCCTATATCGATAATATAGTCGGCCTCGTTCATCGTCTCCTCGTCGTGCTCAACCACAAGGAGTGTGTTGCCCAGATCGCGCAGGTGCTTCAATGTATCCAGAAGCCGCGCGTTGTCGCGCTGGTGCAGCCCGATGGAGGGCTCGTCCAGAATGTATAAAACGCCCATCAGCGATGACCCGATCTGCGTGGCCAATCGGATACGCTGGCTCTCACCGCCGGAAAGGCTCCCCGCCTGACGGCCCAGTGTCAGGTATTCCAGGCCCACACTTCTGAGGAAACTGAGCCGCTCGCGGATTTCCTTCAGAATCCTGTGGGCAATCATTTCCTCCTTTTCGGTGAGCTTCAGCCCGTCGACGAAGCTCAGCGCCTGGACAATGGAATTGTCCGTGAAGTCGACGATATTTATCCCGCCGATGGTGACAGCCAGGACCTCTTTCTTCAGGCGCTTTCCGCCGCAGTCGGGGCACGGGTGCTCAGACATGTACTGCTCCAGCTCCCACCGCATGGACATGCTCTGGGTCTCATTGTAACGTCTTTCAAGATTTTTAACGATGCCCTCAAAGGGCTGGTTCAGCGTACCCTTGCCCCGGGGCTGGTCGTAATGGAGTGTCAGCTTCTCACCGTTCGTACCGTATAAGATGATATCCAGCACATCCTCGGGCAGATCCTTAATGGGCGTGTTCAGGTTGAAGTGGTATTTTTTCGCGATCGCTTCAAAGTACATTTTAGCAATACTGTCGTTTTTGATGTTGCCCCAGCCGGAGGCGGTAATCCCGCCCTCCATAATAGACAGCGCCCGATTTGGGATAATGATGTCCGGGTCAACCCTCAGCTGTGTTCCCAGACCGGTACAGGACGGGCACGCGCCGTAGGGGCTGTTGAAGGAAAACAGGCGCGGCGTCAGTTCCTCGATGGAGACGCCGCAGTCGTCGCAGGCATAATTCTGCGAAAACATCAGCTCACGGTCCTCGCCGATGATGTCAATAATAACGAGTCCGCCGCCAAGGCTTGTGGCTATCTCAACAGAATCCGTCAGGCGCCGGGTAATATCCTCCTTTATGACAAGGCGGTCCACAATGATCTCAATGTTGTGCTTCTTGTTTTTGTCGAGTTTGATCTCCTCGGACAGATCGTAGGTGCTGCCGTCCACCCGGGCGCGGACGTAACCGCTTTTCCGGGCGTCCTCAAAAACCTTCAGGTATTCGCCCTTCCGCGCACGGACAACCGGAGCCAGAATCTGAATACGCGAGGCCTGTGGCAGCGACATCACCTGATCGACGATCTGATCGACGGTCTGCTGGCGGATTTCCTTGCCGCAGTTGGGGCAATGGGGTATGCCGATGCGCGCCCACAAAAGGCGCAGGTAATCGTAAATTTCAGTTACCGTACCCACAGTGGAGCGGGGGTTGCGGCTTGTTGTCTTCTGGTCGATGGAGATGGCGGGTGACAGACCCTCTATATAGTCCACATCCGGCTTCTCCATTTGACCCAGAAACTGCCGCGCGTAAGACGACAGCGACTCCACATAGCGGCGCTGCCCCTCGGCGTAAATAGTGTCGAACGCCAGCGACGATTTGCCGCTCCCCGAAATGCCCGTCATCACGACCAGCTTGTCCCGCGGGATCTCTATGTCAATGTTCTTCAGATTGTTCTCGCGCGCGCCCTTGACGAATATATGGTCATGCATGTATGTGTCCTTCTAACTCTGATTTGGTTTTTCAGGCGTTTTATTTGTTGAAATATTCCTCTTCGAGTATCGCGTATTCGTAAGCGTCGACCCAGGTTTCGGGCTCGACATTCCGAAGCTGCCTTGCTTTTATGTAATGCGCTTCCCGGCGAATGCCGTTCCGTTCCATGACTGTCCAGGAGCCGATATTATCTGTCTTGGCGGTGGCGAAAACCCGGTGCAGCCGCAGCTCAGTGAAACTGAAACGCAGGAGTTCTCCGGCAACCTCCGTCATAATACCGCGTTTCCAGTGGTCGAGCCGCAGCGTCCAGCCCAGCTCCGCGGAGCGCCTGTCCCTTGTTAAGTATATACCGCACGAGCCAATAAGCTCTCCTGTCGCCTTCAGGACAATCCCGAAGTCGTATCGCCTTATCGGCCTGGCAGCCCAGCCCTTTTCGCAGCCTTCCAGAAACGCCATGGTATCCTCGTCCGTATTCGGTCCCCAGGGCATATATGTCACGTTCTCCGGCACCGAAGCCCAGCACTGCACCGCCGCGCAGTCATCTTTAGTGAGCGGCCGCAGAATTGTCCTTGCCGTCTCAATCTTTACCATTCTTGACATCCTCCAAAAAGCGCCGCACGTCCCGACGCGAGAGGAACCACACGACTGGCTTGCCGCTCGTCACGATCATCTCCGCTGTCTGCACGCCAAAAATTTCCCTAAAGTCCCAGGTGTAATTCCAGAACTCCCGGTCGATTTTTTCAGGACAGCCCTCGGTGATATCAGGTCTGATCCTTCGCCGGAACTTGAAAAACCGGCTGAGGATACCCCATTGACAGACAAGCCGCGGCAGATTGAAGTAAATAACCTGGTCGCAGAATTTTAGGCGCCAGGGCAGTGTTGTGGCATAGTTGCCGTCGATAATCCAGGCATCACCCATCAGCGCGTCTAGGAGCGCGGGGTAAAACTCCTCCTTCGCCGACTGTACCCAGCCCGGCTTCCAGAAGAGCTTGTCCAGATGGACGACGGGAATCCCCGTCAGTGCGCCGAGGCGGCGGGCGAAGGTTGACTTTCCGCTGCCGGGGCTGCCGAGGATGAGGATGCGTTTGTATCGCATATATTATCCTCCTTATGCTGTCCGTTAAGCTGGTCTGCATGTGCTGTTCTTCTGTCTGCGTTGGAGATCATGAGCTTGATGCGGTTTTCCTGATTGATTTTCGTGGCGCCGGGGTCATAATCGATGGCGACGATGTTAGAGTCGGGATAATCGTCCTTAAGTACGCGGATCATACCTTTGCCGACCACATGATTAGGCAGGCAGCCGAAGGGCTGCGTGCAGACGATGTTGTTGGTGCCGGTGTTTATCAGCTCCAGCATCTCGGCGGTGAGGAGCCAGCCTTCGCCCATTTTGTTGCCGTAGCCGAGATAACCCTTTATCAGCCGCTGCAGGTCGGAGAATCTTCCCATGGGGCGGAAGCAGGGTTGTGTTTTAACAGCTTCTATCATAATGTCCTGGAGGTCCTCGAGATATCTCTGGAGCATCCCGGCCAGCAGCTTCTTCAGCTTCAAGCCCTTATACAGACCCACGTCCACCACGCGGTTGTTTACCTTAAAAATCATAAAGTCGGTGAGTCCCGGCACAACGGGCTCGCAGCCCTCATTCAAGAGGAACTCCTCAAGGCCGTTATTGCCCAGCGGGGCGAATTTGACGTAGATTTCCCCCACGATGCCGACCCGGGTCTTTTGTGGTCCTCGCCTTTCGATTTTTGCATAATCGGCGGCAATCTCTGTCATGTACTTTTTCATTTCTTTTTTGCCCAGACCCTGTCCGTGGCCGAACATGGTCACGAGCCGATCCGTCCAATGGGCGGTAAGCTTTTCGGTGACGCCCTTCGTTACCTCATACGGCAGGCACTGGTTCCGGAGCCAGACAAGCAGGTCGCCGTAGATCATCGCCGTTGCCAGCCGCCGCAGCGTTTTCAGGGGAATCGAGAAGCCCGAGTTTTTTTCGAGGCCGGAAAGATTCACGGAAACGACGGGAATATAGGCCATGCCCGCCTTTTCCAACGCCTTTCTCAGCAGATGGATGTAGTTGGAGGCGCGGCAGCCGCCGCCCGTCTGGGTGATTAGCAGTCCCACCTTTTGTTTGTCGTAATTGCCGCTGTTCACGGCCTCTAAAAGCTGCCCGATGACCAGGAGCGCCGGATAGCACGTGTCGTTGTGGACATATTTCAACCCCGTGTCCACGATGCCCCGGTGATTCGTCGTGAGCATATCGATCTTATACCCGTCCAGCTCAAAGACCTTTTTCATCATCGTAAAGGTAACCGGCAGCATTTGCGGCATCAGGAGCGTGTATTCCTTTTTCATCTCCTTTGTAAAAAGGAGTCGCCCTGTCTTGTCGTATGTAAGTGTTGCCATATTATTCTCCATTGAATCAGCTGATTTGTTGGGTATCTTCACTCCGCGCCGCCTTCCCCCAAGGGAAGTCGCAGGGAGATTACGCCGTCTCCTTCTCCCGCGATTCTATCGCCGCAATCAGGCTGCGAATCCGGATTCTCACAGCGCCCAGATTGTTGATGTCGTCGATTTTGATCTGTGTGTAAAGCTTACCGCCCGTTTCCAAAATGCTGCGCAGCTCGTCTGTTGTTATGGCGTCTGTGCCGCAGCCGAAGGATACAAGCTGTACCAGCTGCATGTCGGGCTGGGTAACAACATAGCGTGCGGCGTTATACATGCGGGCGTGGTATGTCCACTGGTTTAAAACACGCCGGCTCTCTTTTTCCATTATATGCGATATGGCATCTTCTGAAATTAAGACAAGCCCGAAAGACGTGATCAGCTCGTCGATACCGTGATTGATTTCCGGATCAATGTGGTACGGCCGGCCGGCGACAACGAGGATCTTCTTTCCGTTTTCCCGGGCGTATTTTAACGCCTTTTCGCCCTCTGCAATGACGTTTTTTCTAAAATCGTCATACGCGTCGTAAGCGGCGAGGGCGGCTTTTCTTGTCTCATCCTTCGGGATGCCGAAGTTTTCCTTGAAATATACGGCAGCGCGCTGTAAAAAACCTCTTTTTTTATGCAGCCCGAAGTATGGCGCGAGAAAACGAGCGGAACTGAGCCTTGGTATATTTGCCGCCAGAAGCTCAGGGTAGTAGGCCACCACGGGGCAGTTGTAATTGTTGTCCGACTTGCCCTCGTCGAAGTTGTAGGGCATACAGGGGTAGAAGATCGTCTCCGCGCCCATGTCCAGCAGATGCTCGATGTGCCCGTGCATCAGCTTGGCCGGATAACACACCGTGTCCGACGGTATGGTCCTCTGGCCTTTAATGTACAGGGACCGGGACGATTCCGGAGGCAGGACGATCTCAAAATTCAGTCTTGTGAAGAATTCAAACCAGAAGGGCAGGTT
>CAZVLO010000001.1:2081-2639 GCA_964628265.1 uncultured Papillibacter sp. | reverse complement strand
TCATACATATTGAGCCCGAAGGGGATACCGATTTTGCCCCGCGCGCCGGTACCCCGGCCGCTGCCGTTCAAGGTGCGCAGATAATCATATTTCCATTTCATCAGGTTCGGCTCCGTCGCCTTGGCAACGCCAAGGGGCGTTGAGCAGCGGTTGCCGGAGATAAAGCGGCGGCCGCCGTCAAAGGTGTTGACCGTCATGCTGCAGCGGTTCGTACAGCCGTGGCAGGTGACGGGCTTTGCCGTGTGTGTAAATGTCTCCAGCGCCTCGCTGTCCAGCAGCGTGGACGACGCTATTCCGGACTCCATGGCGGTGAGCGCCGCGCCGTAGGCGCCCATGAGCCCGGCGATGGTGGGTCGTGTGACGTTCCGGCCGATCTCCCGCTCGAAGCCCCGGAGCACGGCGTCGTTTAAAAAAGTCCCGCCCTGGACGACGATATTTTTACCCAGGTCATCGGCATTTGCGGCTCTGATGACCTTGTAGACAGCGTTTTTGACGATGGAGATGGACAGCCCGGCGGAGATGGCCTCCACAGATGCGCCCTCCTTCTGGGCCTGCTTC
>CAZVLO010000001.1:0-2071 GCA_964628265.1 uncultured Papillibacter sp. | reverse complement strand
GCTGGAGTTCATGAAAACGGTGCAGCGGGAGCCCAGATTGACGGGCTTGGGGTCAAAGAGCCCGATTTTTGCGAATTCTGCGATGTCATAGCCCAGCGCTTTGGCAAACGTCTCGATGAAGCTGCCGCAGCCGGAGGAGCAGGCCTCGTTCAGCAATATGCTGTCCACAGCGCCCCCGTGGATTTTAAAGCATTTGACGTCCTGACCGCCGATGTCGATGATAAAATCGACGCCGGGATTAAAATACCGCGCCGCATGGAAGTGGGCCATCGTTTCCACCAGGCCGATGTCCACGTTGAAGGCGTTTTTTATAAGGTCCTCGCCGTAGCCCGTGACGGCACCGGCCCGGATTTTTATGCGGTTTCCAAACCGTTTATAGATTTCAGACAGCTCTTTTTTTACGATGGAAACGGGATCGCCCTTATTGGAGGCGTAATAGCTGTACAGAATCCCGCCGTTTGTCGCGATGAGGACAATCTTTGTGGTCGTGCTGCCGGCGTCAATGCCGAGATAGGCGTCGCCCTCGTATGTATCGTGTACGACCTTCTGAGGCGTCGCCATGGCGTGCCGTGCTGCAAATTCGTCATACTCCGCCCGGGAGCTGAAGAGCGGCTCCATGACGTCTGTCAGGTGCGTCGCGTCCACGGCGCTTTCCAAAAGACTGAGCATATCCTCAAGCAGCAGTTCGTCCTTTTCCTCTGTGATGAGGGCAGCGCCCAATGCCGCGAAGCAGTCGGCGTTTTCAGGGAAGACGGCGTGTTCACTGTCCAGCTGCAGCGTCTCGATAAAGCGCTGGCGCAGCCCCGTGAGAAATGTCAGAGGCCCGCCCAGGAACACGATCTTGCCGGTGAGCTCGCGCCCTTGTGTGAGCCCCGCCACCGTCTGGTCGACGACGGCCTGGAAAATGGAGGCCGCGATGTCCTCCCGCCGCCCGCCCTGGTTGAGAATGGGTTGAATATCGGATTTTGCAAAAACACCGCACCTGGAGGCGATGGGATATATTTTTTCGTGCTTCTGCGACAAGTCGTCCAGTTCGGTGATGCTGACGTTCAAAAGTGTCGCCATCTGGTCGATGAACGCGCCGGTGCCGCCCGCACAGGAGCCGTTCATACGCTCCTCAAGGCTCCGGCCGAAAAAGATGATCTTCGCGTCCTCGCCGCCCAACTCAATGACGGCGTCGGCATCGGGGATATATTCACGGACTGAGGACGCCGTCGCGTACACCTCCTGCACAAACCGGATGCCGGAGGCCTTTGCCACGCCGAGACCGGCTGAGCCTGTAATCACCGTATTGACTTTTTGACCCGACAGAATACCCGATGCCGAGCGGAGCTGCTCCGCCGCCTTTTCGCGTACCATGGAATAATGCCGCTCATAAGCCCGGAAAACCATTTTGCCGGCATCATCCAATACGACGGTCTTCACCGTCGTGCTGCCGATATCAATTCCGATTTTAAACCCCATATATCCACCTTTAAATGAATCTTGCGTAAAAGAATGTCGCGCAATTTGCCATAAAGATTATTATACAGCAAACAGATTCATTATACAATATTTAAGACTGGATTGTTTTTACCAACTAAGCATTGATTGACCTTTTTTGTAATGTTATAATGGCATATAAAATCACCAGAATATGTCACGGGAATACGGAGGTGCCACAATGGGGCGCAAGGACAGCTTTATCGAATTCATGATCGGCGCGGGAGTGCTGACCTTTGGGGACTTTATAACGAAAAGCGGCCGCAAAACGCCGTATTTCATCAATACCGGCAATTACAGGACAGGCGCGCAGATATCGGCGCTGGGCGATTATTACGCCGACTGCATTATCAACAGCGGCGAGCGCTTTGATGCGCTGTTCGGGCCGGCCTATAAAGGGATCCCGCTGTCGGTAGCCGCGGCATCATCGTTATACCGCAATCACGGGCTGGACGTCCCGTACAGCTTTAACCGCAAGGAGGTCAAGGACCACGGTGAGGGCGGGTCGCTTGTTGGCTACCAGCCGAAAGCGGGGGACAGGCTGGCTGTCATTGAGGACGTTGTCACAGCCGGGACGGCTGTGCGGGAG